>BBSL01000024.1 GCA_001319865.1 Burkholderia sp. E7m39
GGCAAAAGAAAGCCGCTCACACCGCCAGCCCGCTTTTACCCACGGGCTCTCCACGTCCCCACCCTTCACATGGCAACGTACTCACCACGTCCGTTGCCAGCGCTCTCCCCATTTGCCTCACCCGCATCACGACCCCCACCGGGGGCGCACGCCCGCGAATGGCACATGCCCTGAGCGGCAAACTCTGTGTAGGCATTCGCGCCGCACGGGAAACCGTCGCTACGCGTTGGTTTTCGGTCGGGGCGCTGCCCTGTATGGCAAGACAACCTGCACAGAGTTTGCCGCACGTGGGCGCCAGAGCTTCGGACGCGGCCAGCCGTTGTACGGGTGCGTGAAGCGCGTGAGACCCGTGCGAGCACGGTGGCAACGAACATGAACCGGTGCGCAGCCGTGTGAAGGGTGGGGACGCGGAGAGCCCGTGGGTGAACACACGCACTGGCGGTGTGAGCGGCTTTCTTTTGCCTACTTTTCTTTGCCGCTGCAAAGAAAAGTAGGTGCCGCCCCGCACAGGGGCAACGCCTGCGCCGCGAGGCGCTATCGCGGATGCCCGCGCAAAAGGCAACCACACACCGGCAACGCCCGCGCCACGAAGGCGCTATCGCGGATGCCCGCGCAAAAGGCAACCACACACCGGCAACGCCCGCGCCACGAAGGCGCCAACGCGAATGCCCACGCAAGGGGCAAACACCATCGGCAACGCCCGCGCCGCGAAGGCGCCAACGCAAACACCCCTGCAAAAGGCGCCAATTTTTCTGGCGCCCCCACGGCAACTCTCTACAATGACCGCTTTTGCACGCCGGTAGCGAACCCACCCGCTTGCAATTGCCTTTCCGCGCCACCCGTTTCAGATTGCCGAGCCGGCGCCTCGCGCATCATCCGCCGATTGTGTCCGTACATGCCGCTTGCCTTCGTTTCCCATGCTTTGTCCTATGCCCGCTCGTTCGGGCGCCATCTCGCGTCGCTGAGGTCCGCTGACGCCGATCCATCTGCTCGCTCACGCGCGGCGCGCCGCGCGGCCTCGGCATCGCGCCGACGTGCAGCGGCGCACGCCAGCGCCATCCTGTTCGTGTGCGCGGCGATCACCGTTTCCTCGCCCGCCGACGCGCGCAAGAAACCACAGCAGCCCGCCGTCAACGTCAGCACCGTGCTGCCGCCCGCCGTAATGGCAGGCCTGCAGCGCGCGCACGTGCCGCTGTCGTCGATCAGCGTAGTTGTCGAGAAAGTGGGCGACCGGACGCCGATTCTCGCGCTGAACGCCGGCAAGCCGATGATGCCCGCGTCGACCATGAAGCTCGTCACCACGTACGCGGGCCTGTCCATCCTCGGCCCCGACTATCGCTGGAAAACCACGGCCTATGCGCAAGGCAGCGTCGACGGCAACGGCGTGCTGCACGGCAATCTGTACATCCAGGGCACGGGCGATCCGAAACTCGTGCCCGAAGAACTGATCGATCTCGTCCAGAAGATTCACAAGGCGGGCATCACGGGCATCGACGGCGCGCTCGTGCTCGACAAGCGCTTCTTCGATCCGTCGACGCGCGACCTGCCCGCGTTCGACGACGATGCCAACGCGCCTTACAACGTCGGCCCCGATCCGCTGCTGTATGCATTCAAGTCGCTGTCGTTCACGATGTCGCCCTCAGAAGACGGCAAGGTGCAGATCGACGTGCTGCCCGCGCTCGCGCAACTGCAGATCGACAACGAACTGCACGCGACGCGCGGCCCGTGCCGCGGCGAGCTCGTGACGCCCGCCGTTTCGCCGGCGTCGAACGGCGTGGTCAACGCGTCGTTCGTCGGCGACTACCCGGTGCGATGCGGCGAGCGCACCGTCAACGTCGCCGTGCTCGATCACACCACTTTCTTCGCGGGCGGCTTCCTCGCGCTATGGCAGCAGACGGGCGGCACCTTCAACGGCACAACGCGCGAAGGCGCCGTGCCCATCGATGCAAAACTCATCGCCACGCACCAGGGCCCCGTGCTCGGCGACATCGTTCACGACATCAACAAGTTCAGCAACAACACGATGGCGCGCAACCTGTTCCTGACGATCGGCGCCGTCACCAGCAAGCCGCCCGCGACGCCCGCGAAGTCGGCGGAAGCGATCGAATCGTTCCTGCATCGCAGCGCACTGCCAATGGAATATCTGTCGCTCGACAACGGCTCGGGCCTGTCGCGCGAAGAACACATCACGGCGCTCGCGCTCGCCGACCTGCTGCAAAGCGCGAACGCGAGTCCCGTCGCGCAGGTGTTCGTCGATTCGCTGCCCGTGGTCGGCGTGGACGGCACGATGCGCAACCGGCTGACATCGAAGCCCGTCAACGGCAACGCACACATCAAGACGGGCACGCTGCGCGACGTGCGCGCGATCGCGGGCTACGTTGCATCGGCGGACGGACAGAGCTACGTGGTCGTCAGCCTGATCAACGATCCGCACGCGGAGGCTGCACGCGCCGCGCACGACGAACTGCTCGAATGGGTGTATCAGGGACCGTCGGCGATGCTTGCGAACGCAGTCGCACCGGCTGCCGCGGAAGCCGCGCAGGAACCGCACCGAAAAATCCGGAAAAACCCTCAGCGGCGCGGCGCCCACTGAAGATTCCTTCTATTGAAGCCGTGCGCGGCGCGCCGCTTCGCGTTGTACGCTGTCGGGCAGTATCAAAATTAGCGCAGACAAACAGGCATGACGGCGCGCGAACGATGCGCCGGCGGCGAAACGGCGCGTCATTCAAACAATAAAGACAATGCAGGTCTCCTTCGAGGAGGCCGCAGGGACCCTCGGAGGGAGACGTCAATGCAATTCGATGCCGAATTGCTGCTGATCGGCATGGCGCCGATCTTTCTCGCGTGCATCGGCTGGGAGGCTTGGCACGCGCGGCGCACGCATCCGCAAGCGCGCATATACAGCTGGCGCGACGCGCTGTGCAATACCGCGCTCGCGCTGATGCATCAGGGCGCCGACAAGCTCGCCTGGCTGTTCGTCATTCCCATCTATGCGTATTGCTACGCGCACTACCGGCTGCTCGACTGGCATGCGGGATGGGTATCGTTCGTCGCGCTGTTCGTCGCGCAGGATCTGCTCTACTACGTGTTTCATCGCTGCAGCCATCGCGTGCGCTGGTTGTGGGCCGCGCATGTCGTGCATCACTCGTCGGAGCGGATGAATTTCTCGACGGCGTTTCGCCAGAGCCTGATGTATCCCGTCGCGGGCATGTGGGTGTTCTGGATACCGCTCGCGTTTCTCGGCTTTCCGCCGAAGCAGATCGTCGGCATCGTGCTGATCAATCTGGCGTTTCAGTTCTTCGTGCATACGCAGTCCGTCGGCAAGCTCGGCTGGCTCGAATATGTGCTGAACACGCCGTCGATCCATCGCGTGCATCGTGCGCGCAACGACCGTTATATCGACCGCAATTACGCGGGCGTGCTCGTGATCTGGGACCGGCTGTTCGGCAGCTACGTCGATGAAGACGCGAACGAGCCGCCTGTCTACGGCATCATCGAGCCGCTTCACACGTACAACCCGCTGAAGGCGACGTTTTACGAATGGGCGTCGATGGCGCGAGACTTCGCGCGCGTGCGCGGCTGGCGCGACCGGCTGAGCGCGCTGTTCGCGCCGCCCGCGTGGGCCGCGCAGTATCACGCGAGTCTGCACGCCGCCGACGACGCAATGCAGACGGCGCCGCGCGCGCAGCCGAACAACAACGCGGCCGTCTAGATCCGGCTGCAACCACGCAAGGCTTTACAGGCGTGCGCCGCATCAGGAGACGGCGCCGCCTGCATCAGATGGCTCGCGAGACACACCGCTCAAGGCCAGATACAAACGAGGAGATAAGAAGCTTATGAAGCAAGCATCAAGCAACACTGGCGTCGTGCGTTTCGCACGGATTGCGATCGCGTGCGCGGCGTTCGCGGCGCTCGTCGCGTGCGGCGGAGGCAGTGACAACAATAACAACAACGCGAGCACCGGGCCGGCTGGCGGGGTCAAGCTGCAGGTGGTGTCGTTCGGGGACAGTCTGTCGGACGTCGGCACGTATTCGCCTGTGATCACATCGAGCTTCGGCGGCGGGCGCTTCACGACGAACCCCGGCGAAGTGTGGACGCAGAAAATCGCCGAGTACTACGGCGATACGCTGACGCCGGCCTACCTGGGCGGCTTCGGCCAGCCGCTGAAGGCGAACGGCGGCTTCGGCTACGCGCAAGGGGGCGCCGAGGTCAACACGGGTGCCGCGCCCAACTACCAGGCGGCGACGACGTGGCCCGTCTCGCAGCAGGTGCAGCAGTACCTGACTGACCACGGCAACTTCAATTCGAATCAGCTGGTGCTGATCAACGGCGGCGCCAACGACATCATCCAGAACCTGACGAAGATGCTCGGGCTGGTCGCACAGGGGATCGCCGCCAATCCGTCTCTGGCGCCCCAGGTCGTGCAATCGGTTGCGTTTAACACGGTCGGCCCGGCGGCACAGGCGCTCGTGGCGCAGATCGGCACGATTGTCGCGAAGGGCGCGACGCATGTGGTCGTGATGGACGTTCCCGACATCGGCAAGACACCGCTCGCTGCGCAGCTGGTCGCGCAAACGGGATCGGCGCAAGCGCCTTCGATCGTCTCGGGCATCGTCGCGACGTACAACGGCGCGGTGCAGCAGATGCTGGCGGCGGCCGGACTCTCGGGCAAGGTGATCTACATATCGACGTCCGAATGGCTCACGCCGCTGCTCGCGAACCCGGCAACGCAAGGCTTCAGCAACACCACGGGCACGGCTTGCGCGATCAATCTGATGGCCCAGAACGCGACGGCCTACGCGACGGCCAATCCCGCCGTGCTGACGAACGGCATGACGGCAGCGCAGTACGGCCAGCAGTTCGCATCGTCGCTGTTCTGCGCGCCGAACACGCTGGTGGCACCGGGCGCGGACCAATCGTACGTGTTCGCCGATCAGCTTCACCCGACGACGCACGCCCACGCCGCCTTCGCCACCTTCGTCGAAGGCAAGATCGCGGCGACGGGGCTCGGGAAGTAAGATCACGCCGCGCCGAAGCATGAGGGGACTTCTCTCCCGTCATGCTGCTGTTTAGAACACCGTGCATCATGCGTCGGCTGATACGAAAAAGCCCGGCTCTCGCGAGCCGGGCTTTTTTGGGGCGTCTGGTTGACGCTGATGTCGCAGCCGCTGCGCTTTGCAGCCGTGCCGCTGCCAGACCTGGTCAACCGAGGTCAGCCTTCGTCCGCCTCGAACGCCGCCGCTGCCCGTCCGAGGCGGTCGTTCACGGCGATCCACTCGATCGTATCCGGCAGCTTCTCGATCAGGATGCGTGACACATTCGCGCGATCGAGCGCGCGCAGCAGCCCGTATAGATCGCGGGCATAAACATGCGGATCTTCCGGCGCGGCGACGAAATGCACGTCTTGCGCCTGCGTCCAGCTTCCCGCGCGCGACGCCCGCGCGACCAGCGCAACCCGTTCACCCGGCGCACGCGCAGCCAGCATCCGCTCGAGCACGTCGAACGGCAGCAACGCGAGCGGCGTGCGCGGCGCGTAGTGCGCCTTCAGCGTGCCCGACGCGCGCGGCGCGCTGGCATCCGATCCGTCGGGCAGGCGCGGCATCTCGCCGAGCACATCGGCGATGTCTTGCGGCGTGACGTGACCGGGCCGAAGCAGCGCCGGAAAACCGCGAGACAGATCGACGATGGTCGATTCGATGCCCACATCGGACGAGCCGCCGTCGAGCACGTGAATCGTGTCGCCGAATTCGTCGCGCACATGCTGCGCGGTGGTCGGGCTCACATGGCCGAAGCGGTTCGCCGACGGCGCCGCCACGCCGCCATGCCCATTGCGCAACGCACTGAACGCTTCGAGCAGGGTCTGAGCAACGGGATGCGACGGACAGCGCAACCCAACCGAATCCTGGCCGCCGCTGACAGCGGCCGGAATATGCGCCGCGCGCTTCAGAATGAGCGTCAGCGGACCGGGCCAGAATGCGTCGATCAGGCGTTGCGCCTCGGACGGCAACTGCTCGACCCAATAGTTCGGATCGCCGTTCGGCGCGAGATGCACGATTACAGGATGATTCGCCGGCCGACCCTTTGCCGCATAAATACGCGCGACAGCCTCAGGATTTTCGGCATCGCCGCCGAGCCCGTAGACGGTCTCCGTAGGAAAGGCGACGAGTTGTCCTGCATCGAGCAGCGCCGCTGCGCGCGCGATCTCATCGGCGCCGGGGTTCGACGCCGCGTCGGCAGGTTTCGTTTGATCCGGCATACAGGCGACCGCTCAGCTCGTCGGGATATGCAACAGACGCGCGCAATCGCGTGCCGCCGTGCGGGCGTGCTCGAGCGTCGCCGCCGTGAAGTTGACGTGTCCCATCTTGCGGCCAGGACGCGCGTCTTCCTTGCCGTACAGATGCAGACGCGCTTCCGGCATGGCGGCCACTTCGTGCCACGGCGGCGTAACGGCCGCGCTGGGCTTTTCGCCCTTCGCGTTGACCGGGAACCACACGTCGCCGAGGATGTTCAGCATCACCGCGGGCGAATGCTGGCGCGTATCGCCGAGCGGCATGCCCGTCATCGCGCGCACCTGCTGCTCGAACTGGCTCGTCGCGCACGCGTCGACGGTGTAATGGCCGGAATTGTGCGGACGCGGCGCCATCTCGTTGGCGACCAGCGAGCCGTCTTCGAGAATGAAGAATTCGACGCACAGCACGCCGACATAGCCGAGCTTGTCCGCGATCTGCAGCGCGGCCTGTTGCGCCTGCTCGACAAGCGTCGCGCTGGCGTCGGGCGCGGGCACGATGGTGTGCGACAGCACGCCGTTGCGATGCGTATTCTGCGCGAGCGGATAGACAGCCGAGCAGCCGTTCGCGCCGCGCGCGATCAACGCCGACACTTCGAACTTCAGCGGCAGACGCTTTTCGAGGACGCAAGCCACGCCGCCCAGCGACGCGTGCGCCGCCCGCACTTCGGCCGCGTTGCCGACGCGCACCTGGCCCTTGCCGTCATAACCCATGCGTGCCGTTTTCAGGATGCCGGGCAGCACCGCTTCGAGCGCGACGTCATTGATTGCGCCGAGCGCATCCGAAGACTCGATCACGACATGCGGCGCGACAGGCACGCCCGACGACGCGATGAACCGCTTCTCCGCGATGCGGTCCTGCGCGACGGCGACACAGCGCCCTGCCGGGCTCACGAACGTCGTGCGGGCGAGAAAATCGAGACTGGCCGCCGGCACGTTCTCGAACTCGGTCGACACGGCCGCGCACAGACGCGCGAGTTCGGTGAGCGCCGCTTCGTCGTCATATGCAGCGCGCAGGTGGCGGTCCGCGACCGCGCCCGCCGGACTGGTCTCGTCCGGATCGAGCACGGCGACGCGATAGCCCATCGCCTGCGCGGCAAAGCAGAACATGCGGCCGAGCTGGCCGCCACCGACCATGCCCAGCCATGCGCCGGGCAGAATCGGTGAAACGGGAGTGTTGTCTGGATTCATCTTGGTGGTCGGTCGCGGCCGATGTGGGGGTCGGCCGAGTGATGCATTGGACTTCTACGAGTACGGCGCTTCGGTGCGCTTTTCCAAACAACAGCGCTTACAGCGGTGGCAGCGTCATTGCGTGCGCCGCCTGGTTCTGGCGCACGCGGAATGCGGCGAGCTTCTCCGCATATTCCGGCGACGTGCCGCTCAGGATCGACACGGCGAACAGCGCCGCGTTCGCCGCGCCTGCTTCGCCGATGGCGAATGTCGCGACGGGCACGCCCTTGGGCATCTGCACGATCGAATGGAGCGAATCGACGCCCTTCAGATACTTGCTCGCGACAGGTACGCCGAGCACGGGCACCGTCGTCTTCGCGGCGAGCATGCCGGGCAGATGCGCCGCGCCGCCCGCGCCCGCGATGATCGCGCGGATGCCGCGCTCGCGCGCGCTTTCAGCATAGGCGAACATTTCGTCCGGCATGCGGTGCGCCGAGACGACTTTCGCTTCGTACGGCACGCCGAACTCCTGCAGCACGGCCACCGCGTTCTTCATCACTTCCCAGTCGGAGCTGGAACCCATCAACACGCCGACGACGGGCGCGTTGTGCGTATGAACTTCACTCATCTTGCTTGTTCCGTATGCGTGGCGCTCAGGCGAGCTTCTGACCCGTCAGGCGCTCGAGCGCTTCCTGATACTTTTGCGCCGTCTTCGTGACGACTTCGTCCGGCAGCTTTGGTGCGGGCGGCTCCTTCTTCCACGGCTGGGTTTCGAGCCAGTCGCGCACGAACTGCTTGTCGAACGAAGGCGGGTTGGTGCCGACCTGGTATTGGTCCGCTGGCCAGAAGCGCGACGAATCCGCCGTCAGCGCTTCGTCCATCAGATACAGCTGGCCCTGCTCGTCCAGACCGAATTCGAACTTTGTGTCCGCGATGATGATGCCGCGCGTGGCCGCGTAATCGGCGGCTTCCTTGTACAGGCGGATCGAGATGTCGCGGATCGTCGCCGACAGCTCGGTGCCGATGCGGCGCTCCATCTCTTCATACGTGATGTTTTCGTCGTGGTGGCCCATTTCGGCCTTGGCTGCCGGCGTGAAAATCGGCTCGGGCAGCTTCTGCGCGTTCTGCAGGCCTTCGGGCAACTGCACGCCGCACACGGCGCCCGTCGCCTGATAGTCCTTCCAGCCGCTGCCCGCCAGATAACCGCGCACCACCGCTTCGACCAGAATCGGCTCGAGGCGCTTGACCACGACGGCGCGGCCCTTCACCTGCTCGACTTCATCCGGTGCGACGACCGTTTCGGGCGCGACGCCCGTCAGGTGATTCGGCACGACGTGCTTCAACTTGTCGAACCAGAAGTTCGCCATCTGGTTCAGCACGCGACCCTTGTCCGGAATCGGCTCGCCCATGATGACGTCGAACGCGGACAGACGGTCCGTCGTGACGATCAGCAGCTGGTCGTTGCCCACCGCGTAGTTGTCGCGGACCTTGCCGCGGCCGAGCAGCGGCAGCGAGCGGAGCGTGGATTCGTAGAGGGTAGACATCGTCGTGATTCACAAAAATGGGGCAAAAAAACCGCCCGGAACAAAAGGGAAACGCCGTTCCCCGGATCTTGCGGGAACGGCGATCTGACGACAACCTGGCCAGATGGCCAGCCGCGCAGCTTTGACGCTGCGCATGCAATACGCAAGCGGGCAAGCACTTCGCCCGCTCACGGCTTAGCGAACGAGTTGCGCGAGTTCGCCCGCCTTGTACTTCTCAGCCATCTTTTCCAGCGAGATGGGCTTGATCTTCGACGCTTGGCCTTCGCAGCCGAACGCCAGATAACGGTCCACGCAAACCTTCTTCGCCGCTTCGCGAGCCGGCTTCAGGTAGTCGCGCGGATCGAACTTCGACGGATTTTCCGCCATGTAGCGGCGAATCGCGCCCGTGATCGCCAGACGCAGGTCAGTGTCGATGTTGACCTTGCGCACGCCGAACTTGATGCCTTGCTGGATTTCCTCGACGGGCACGCCGTAGGTTTCCTTCATGTCGCCGCCGAATTCGCGGATCTCAGCCAGCAGTTCCTGCGGCACCGACGACGAACCGTGCATCACGAGGTGCGTGTTCGGAATGCGCTCGTGAATTTCGCGGATGCGCTGGATCGACAGGATATCGCCCGTCGGCTTCTTCGAAAACTTGTACGCGCCGTGCGACGTACCGATCGCAATGGCCAGCGCATCGCACTGCGTGAGCTTGACGAAGTCGGCGGCCTGCTCGACGTCGGTGAGCAGCTGCTCGCGCGTCATCGTGCCTTCTGCGCCGTGGCCGTCTTCCTTGTCGCCCTTCATCGTTTCGAGCGAACCGAGCACGCCCAGTTCCGCTTCAACCGTCACGCCGATCGAATGCGCCGCTTCCACCACCTTGCGCGACACGTCGACGTTGTACTCGTACGACGCCACCGTCTTGCCGTCGGCCTCGAGCGAGCCGTCCATCATCACGCTCGTGAAACCGCTGCGGATCGCGGCCATGCAGACGGCGGGCGACTGGCCGTGGTCCTGGTGCATCACGACAGGGATATGCGGATACGACTCGACAGCCGCTTCGATCAGATGACGCAGGAACGGCTCGCCCGAATACTTACGCGCGCCAGCCGAAGCCTGCATGATCACGGGCGCGTTGACCTGATCGGCGGCCGCCATGATCGCCTGCACCTGCTCCAGGTTGTTGACGTTGAATGCCGGCAGGCCATAACCGTGTTCGGCGGCATGGTCCAGCAGTTGACGCATTGATACGAGAGGCATTGATTACTCCATAGATTGAAACGAAATCTGTGCCGACGGCATCTATTTGTGCAGTTTTGTGCAATTTTATCGCGAAGCGGCCCGTGTCCCGGGCGCACGCTCCCACATTGTGTGCGCCGCCTCTCTTTCGGGGACACGGATTCCGTTCCGACACGTGCCGTTTCGGCTCGCCGTGCATGCTTCGTTCGACCCGTCCGGACGGCGACGCGGGGCGGGTCGGGTGCGGCTCAACCGCTTATCGAAACTTCGCTCAAACCGGCTCGCCGACGCGCACGATCTTGAGCGTATTCGTGCCGCCTGCCTGGCCCATCGGCTCGCCGACGGTGAGCACGACCATGTCGCCGCGCGCCGCATAGCCCTTGCCGACCACCACTTCGAGCGCCTGTGCGAGCGCGATGTCGCGGTCGCTGCTCGTATCCAGGTGCAGCGACGTGACGTTGCGGTAGATCGCCATGGCGCGCTCGCTGCCCGTGCGCGGCGTCAGCGCGAAGATGGGCACGTGCGTCCAGTGACGCGACATCCATAGCGCCGTCGAGCCCGACTCCGTCAGCGCGACGATCGCCTTCGCGCCGAGGTGATACGCGGTGAAAAGCGCGCCCATCGCGATCGACTGATCGATGCGCGTGAACGTGCGGTCCAGGAAGTCCTTGTCCAGTTCGACGTGCTCGGACTTTTCCGCTTCGACGCAAATGGCGGCCATCGTTTCGATGGTCTGCACGGGGTACTTGCCCGCCGCCGATTCCGCCGACAGCATCACGGCGTCCGTGCCGTCCAGCACCGCGTTCGCGACGTCCGACACTTCCGCGCGCGTCGGCACGGGCGCGTGGATCATCGACTCCATCATCTGCGTGGCCGTGATGACGAACTTGTTCGCGTCGCGCGCCATCTTGATCATGCGCTTCTGCAGCGCGGGCACGGCCGCGTTGCCGACTTCGACGGCGAGGTCGCCGCGCGCGACCATGATGCCGTCCGATGCGTCGAGAATGCCTTGCAGCGCCGGAATCGCCTCCGCGCGCTCGATCTTCGCGATCATCTTCGGCTTGATGCCGTACGGCGCGCCCGCGATGTTCGCGAGCTGGCGGGCCATTTCCATGTCGGTCGCATTCTTCGGGAACGACACGGCCACGTAATCCGCGCCCAGCGACATCGCCGTGCGGATATCTTCCATGTCCTTCGCGGTCAGCGCCGGCGCCGTCAGGCCGCCGCCCTGGCGGTTGATGCCCTTGTTGTTCGACAGGTCGCCGCCGATCTTCACGACGGTGTGGATCTCGTTGCCGATCACTCGCGTCACGTTCAGCACGATCAGGCCGTCGTTGAGCAGCAGCGTGTCGCCGGGTTTCAGGTCGCGCGGCAGGTCTTTGTAGTCGAGACCGACGCGCTCGTCGTTGCCGAGCTCGCAGTCGGCGTCGAGGATGAAGGTGTTGCCGGCAATCAGCGTGGTCTTGCCGTTTTCGAATTTACCGACACGGATTTTCGGGCCTTGCAAATCGGCCATGATGCCGACTTCGCGGCCTGCCTGCCGGGCCGCTTCGCGCACGAAGTCCGCGCGCTGACGATGATCGTCGGCGGTGCCGTGCGAGAAGTTGAGGCGCACCACGTCGGCGCCCGCCTGGATCATCTGCAGCAGGATGTCCTGCGTGCTCGAAGCGGGGCCGATGGTTGCGACAATCTTGGTGGCGCGATGCATGAGTCTCCTCGTCTGGATGAGATCGCTGGGATGAACGTTGGGAGTCGGATGCGGAGGCTGCGCAACGACGGGTGATACATGGGGTGGTGCGCCGTTCGTTCCCTTCGAACCTTGAAGGCCCGGCGTCGAATCGTGGGGGACTGCTGCGATATCTGCTGCCTGCGGCGCGTCGTGCGCCGCGGGTTCGGATGCATCGGCTTCGGTGTGCGAGGCGAGAGACACCGTTGCGGTTGAACCAGCTGTTTGCTGCGCGGCGCCCGCGTGTTGTGCGGATTCGGCGACTGCCAGTTCGGTATTCATGTCTTCAGCAACGGCTGCGGTCCGTGCCACTGGCGCGTTGCTGGAAATCTGCGAGGCCGCCTGCACAGCGGCCTCCCGTTGCAGCGCTTTCGCGGAGCGCGCTGCGCGCTCCCCTGCCGCTGCCGTGCGCGACGCGTTGCGCGTCTTTTGAGGCTTGTTGGGGGAGCGCGTCGCCATTATCAGGCCCGCGATTCCAGCACTGCGACGGCGGGCAGCTTCTTGCCCTCGAGGAACTCGAGGAAGGCGCCGCCGCCCGTCGAGATGTAGCTGACCTTGTCGTGAATGCCGTACTTGGCGATGGCCGCGAGCGTATCGCCGCCGCCAGCGATCGAGTAAGCCGACGACTTCGCGATCGCTTCAGCCAGCGTCTTCGTGCCGGTGCCGAACTGGTCGAATTCGAACACGCCGACGGGGCCGTTCCACACGATCGTGCCTGCCTTCTCCAGCTGGCCGGCGAGCGCCTTCGCCGTGTCCGGGCCGATGTCGAGGATCAGGTCGTCGTCTTCGACGTCGGCGACTTTCTTGACGGTGGCTTTGGCCGTCGGCGAAAACTCCTTGGCCGTCACCACGTCCGACGGAATCGGCACCGATGCGCCGCGCGCCTTGGCCGAGTCGATGATCGCCTTGGCTTCTTCGACGAGATCCGCTTCGGCCAGCGACTTGCCGATCTTCAGCCCCGCCGCCAGCATGAACGTATTCGCAATGCCGCCGCCGACGATCAGCTGATCGACCTTGTCGGCCAGCGACTTGAGAATGGTCAGCTTGGTCGACACCTTCGAACCCGCGACGATCGCCACCAGCGGACGCTTCGGCGCGCCGAGCGCCTTGCCGAGCGCTTCCAGTTCGGCCGCGAGCAGCGGGCCGGCGCATGCGACGGGCGCGTACTTCGCGATGCCGTGCGTGGTGGCTTCCGCGCGGTGCGCGGTGCCGAACGCGTCGTTCACGTAGATGTCGCAGAGCCTCGCCATTTTCTGCGCGAGCTCGTCGGAATCTTTCTTCTCGCCCTTGTTCACGCGGCAGTTTTCGAGCAGCACGACCTGGCCCGGCGCGACGTTCACGCCGTTTTCGACCCAGTTCTGCACGAGCGGCACGTCGCGGCCGAGCAGTTCGGCCAGGCGTTTCGCGACGGGCGCGAGGGAATCTTCAGGCTTGAAGTCGCCTTCTGTCGGGCGGCCCAGATGCGACGTGACCATGACGGCCGCGCCGGCGTCGAGCGCCGACTTGATGGCGGGCACGGAAGCGCGGATGCGGGTGTCTTCAGTGATGTTGCCGGCGTCGTCCTGCGGAACGTTCAGGTCGGCGCGGATGAACACGCGTTTGCCGGATAGCTTGCCTTCGGCGATCAGATCGGAGAGACGCAATACCTTGTTCATGATTCGTATGCGAGTTGATTGGAAGGCGGTGCGGACGCTGCGCGAACGGCCTCTCGCGAACGGTGCCGGCGGCTTCGCGCATGTTCCGGGAGACAGGTATTTTAACCGATCGACAGAACGATCTAACCGGGTTCAAGCGAATCCCAGTATTTGCCGCGCGAACGAGCCTTGGCGGGATGTTGCAGCGCAGCATCCTCGCGACGGGTCAAAAAACCAGCCGCAGCGCCGTGAACACCAGCATCCCGACGACGATCGTGCCGAGCATCGTGCGCCGCCACAGAAACCAGGCGAGGCCCGCGAGCGTGCCGTACAACTCGTGATTCGATAGCGCGATGGACACGCCGCTGTCCGTCACCACCACGTCCGGCACCACGACGGCCGCGAGCGCCGCGGCGGGCGCGTAGCGCAGCATCCGTTGCGCGCGCTCCGGCAACACCGTGCGCTCCCCCCCGATCAGAAACAGGGCGCGTGTCAGCGCTGTGACAACCGTCATGCCGATGATGGCGAGCCAGATCTGCAGCGTGCTCATCGCGTGTCTCCCGTGCTTTGCGTGCTGTTGCGGATGCGGCGCAGGTCGGCGCGCTCGACGAGCGCGTCGGCGGCACTGCCCGCGATGATCGCCGTGACGACGGCGAGCGGCAGCGCGAGGCGATACGGCAGATCGAATGCGATCAGCGCCACGATGCCCGCGACGCTCACGGCGGCCAGCGTGGAGCGTGACGAGATCGCCGACACCATCACGGGAATCAGCGCGAGCGTGCCCGCGAGCGACAAGCCCCAGTTATCGGGGAAAAGGCTGGCGAGCAGAATGCCGACAATCGACGACACCTGCCACGACAGCCAGCTCGAGACGGCCATGCCCCAGAAATACGCTTCCTTGCCGGGCACATAGCCGGGCTGGAAGCCTTTTTTCTGAAACAGCAGATAGATCACGTCCCCGTTGAAGTAGCCGACGAGCAGCCGCCGGTGCAGCGGCAAATACGAAAAGTGCGGCGCGAGACCCGCGCTGAAGATCACGAAGCGCGTGTTGACCATCGCGGCCGTCAGCAGGATCGTCCAGATGGGCAGCTTGGCCAGCATCAGCGGCAGCACGGCGAGTTGCGACGAACCGGCGTAGACCAGCAGCGACATGCCGAGCGACTGCGGCACGGTCATCACCGACTTGCTCATCGCGATGCCCGTCACGAGGCCCCAGGAGAAGATCGCCATCAAGGTGGGCGAATAGGCGCGCGCGCCATCACGGAAGGCACGGCGATCGAGGTCGGACAAGCGAGCGAGCATGAGGCGAATGCGGCGCGGCGCGACAGACGCCACGATGGCTGGAGGTCAGCGCCAAGATCATGAAGCAGCCGCTGGCGCATCCGGTTTTGTTTTCAGCGACTGCCGGATTATAGCGTCCGGGGTGCCCGCGAATGCCCGTTGCTTGTGCAAATGACGGTAAAATATTGCTTTTCGCCCGCGTGTCCCGGTGTTGTATGTAGTCGCCGCGCCACGCTTGCAGCACCTCGTTGCAGCACCCCGTGCAGCAGACCACAAACGGGCGTCGTCAACCGGCGCCGCAATCCGAACCCGCACTGCCTGGAGAATCGTATGTCAATGGCCGACCGCGACGGCAAGATCTGGATGGATGGCAAGCTCATCGACTGGCGCGACGCCAAGATCCACGTCCTCACCCATACGCTGCACTACGGCATGGGCGTCTTCGAGGGCGTGCGCGCCTACAAGACGGTCGATGGCGGCACGTCGATCTTCCGCCTGAAGGAGCACACCAAGCGTCTGCTGAACTCGGCCAAGATCTTCCAGATGGACGTCCCGTTCGACCACGAAACGCTCGCCGCCGCGCAGCGCGAAGTCGTGCGCGAGAACAAGCTGGAGTCGTGCTATCTGCGCCCGATCATCTGGGTCGGCTCGGAAAAGCTGGGCGTGTCGGCGAAGGGCAACACCATTCACGTCGCGATCGCCGCGTGGCCGTGGGGCGCCTATCTCGGCGAAGACGGCATCAAGAAGGGCATTCGCGTAAAAACGTCGTCGTTTACGCGCCATCACGTGAACGTGTCGATGGTCCGCGCGAAGGCGTCGGGCTGGTATGTGAACTCCATTCTGGCCAACCAGGAAGCCACCGCCGACGGCTACGACGAAGCGCTGCTGCTCGACGTCGACGGCTATGTGTCGGAAGGCTCGGGCGAGAACTTCTTCCTCGTGAACAACGGCAAGCTGTACACGCCGGACCTGTCGTCGTGCCTCGACGGCATCACGCGCGACACCGTCATCACGTTGGCGAAAGACGCGGGCATCGAAGTGATCGAAAAACGCATCACGCGCGACGAGGTCTATACGGCAGACGAAGCCTTCTTCACAGGCACGGCCGCCGAAGTCACGCCCATCCGCGAGCTCGACAACCGCACAATCGGCTCCGGCACGCGCGGCCCGATCACGGAAAAGCTGCAATCGGGCTTCTTCGACATCGTCAATGGCAAGAGCGAGAAGTACGCGCACTGGCTGACGAAGATCTGATTCCAGCGGGCGCGGCATAGGCGAATCCGAGCCAACCGCGCCCGCTTTTTGTACACAACGAGAAAGTCCCTATGAGCGAAATCAAGGAAATGCCGCTGGTCGAACTGACGGCGAAAGATCTTCCCGCGTATTGCCCGAACCCGTCGATGCCGCGCTGGAGCAACCATCCGCGCGTCTTTATCGACGTGACGCATGGCGAGGCGCGTTGCCCGTACTGCAGCACGCGCTACAAGCTGCGAGACGGCGAAGTGATCCGAGGTCACTGACCCGCGCTCTTTTTGCTGGCCATGCGGCGGCGCAACGCGCGGACCGGCTGGCCGTCCGGCTCGCCGTCCGACCCGACGTCGGGCTGCAAACGCGCTGGAAATCTGGCTGCACGCTGAATTTCCTGCCGCGCGCGCCGATATCGCCTGACCGCAGTTCACCTTTTCCTGACAACCCGGCACCGCGCGCCTCGGGCACGCGGCGCTTTATTTTCGACATCGGAAACTCACCCTGATGCGTCGCGCGTTGGTTATCGCACCGAACTGGATCGGTGACGCATTGATGGCGCAGCCGTTGTTTGCGCGCCTCGTGAAATTGCATCCGCGCATCGCAATCGATGCCGTCGCGCCCACCTGGGTTGCGCCCGTGCTCGAACGGATGCCTGAAATCCGCGATGTCTATGCGACGGATCTCGCACACGGCAAGCTGCAGATGCTGCGCCGCTGGCAACTGGCGAGCGATTTGCGCGAAGTCGGCTACGACGCCGCCTACGTGCTGCCCAATTCGCTGAAATCCGCGCTGATCCCGTGGATGGCGGGCATCCGGCTGCGCATCGGCTATACGGGCGAGAGCCGCTACGGCCTGCTGAACGTGCGGCACGCCAATCCGCGTAAGGACGAGCGTCCGCCGATGGTCCCGCACTACGCGGCCCTCGCCTACGCGCCGGGCGCAAAAGTCCCCGACGACCTGCCGCCGCCACGCCTCGACGCCGATCCGAACGAGGCCGCGCGCGTGTCGACGCGCTTCAATCTGGACACCCGCGTGCCGCTGCTGGTGTTCTGCCCCGGCGCCGAATACGGCCCCGCCAAGCGCTGGCCGCCCGAACACTTCGCGGCGCTCGCGCAAATGGTCGGCCAGTCGTTTCCGTACACGAAGATCATTGCGCTCGGCTCGCCGAAAGACGCGCCCATCGCCCAGGCGATCGCCGACCGCGCGCCGAACGTGCGCAACCTGTGCGGCCAGACGGCGCTCGGCGAAGCCTGCGCGCTGATTTCGCGGGCGAGCGCCGTGGTCACCAACGACTCCGGGCTGATGCACGTCGCGGCCGCGCTGCGCCGGCCGCTCGTCGCCGTGTACGGATCGACCGATCCGCGCCACACGCCGCCCTTGTCGGACCTCGCAAAGGTACAATGGCTGCATCTCGAGTGCAGTCCGTGCTTCCAGCGCGAATGTCCACTGGGTCATCTGAATTGCCTGCGGCAACTCAGCGCCGAGCAGGTATTCGACGATCTGCGCGGAATGTTGCTCGCGCAACGCTGAACCGGCGCGCTGCCAAAGAATCGTCGTGCGCGCCTTCGGACGAAGGCGCAGCCAGCTTCGTCCGCTGTACAGGTCTGGCCTCGCGTGCGAGCCGTCCACGCTCATGTCGGCGTCATGCTTGCGTCTTGCGGCGCGGGCATGCTCGCGGATGGCCTGCTGAACATCACTGACCCGCAACCGCGCGCCGTGCGCGCAAGAGACTGACGAGCCATGCCACGTTTTGCCCACATCTTCGAAGCCGCCGCGGACACGCTGAACGCCTACTACCAGGCTGTCGCGGAGGTCAATATCGACAGCTTGATGGGCTTGTGGATCGACGAGGAATTTGTCAGCTGTATCTGCGCAGACGGCTCGCATCTGCACGGTCTCGACGCGATCCGTGCGGGGCTGAGCAGCCAGATAGAGGCGCAGCCCGTGTCGATCGAGCCGCTCGACATACGCGTCTACGACAGCCTGGGCACGGTCGTCTACGCGATTGCCGAAGCGCACCGCCCGGCCGACCCTGCCGCCATTCCGTCGATGGTGTTCACGACTTACGTGATGGTCCACGAGCGCGGCGAATGGAAGATCGCGCATATCCACGCGAGTGCGATGCCGAACGAAACCGCCTCGCAATTTGCTGCCAAAATGAGACATGGTCAGGGCGCGCTGCACTGAAGCGCCCCGCGAGAACCGCATGACAGAAGCCGCGGCGGAAGCCTCGGCGCGAGGCTTCACTCGAATACCGGTGTTGGCATGAGCACGGCGCACGACAACAACGCTTCCTCCAGACCGGCCCTTGACGGGACAACGGCGGTGGCGGCTGTCGGGGCCGCCGTGGAAGCGTCGCTCGAGGCGACCGTCGACATGCTCTACCGCGCGCCGCTCTGGCTGCCCAACAGCCATATCCAGACCATCGTTCCCGCGCTGTTCGGCCGCCGTCCCGCCGTCGCCTACCGGCGCGAGCGCTGGGATACGCCCGATGGCGACTTCATCGATCTCGACTGGCTCGCGCCCGATCCCCTCGCCCACCCGCGCGCGGCCGCCGACGCGCCGCTCTTCGTGCTGTTCCACGGGCTCGAGGGCAGTTCGGATTCGCACTACGCCCGCTCGCTGATGGCGGCCGCCCATGCCCGCGGCTGGCTCGGCGTCGTGCCGCACTTTCGCAGCTGCAGCGGTCCGATGAACCTGCTGCCGCGCTTCTATCACCTCGCCGACAGC
>BBSL01000025.1 GCA_001319865.1 Burkholderia sp. E7m39
AACGAGGTCGACTGGGTGCTGCGGCGTCTGCGCAAACGGCACGCGGGACCGATTGTCGCGGCGGGCGTGTCGCTGGGCGGCAACGTGTTGCTGCGCTGGCTGGGCGAGCGTCGCGAGGACGCGTCGATCATCGCGGCGGCCGCCGCGATCTCCGCGCCGCTCGACGTCCACGCAGGCGGCCGGGCGCTGTCGCAGGGCTTCGGCATGATCTACACCCGCAGCTTCCTGAAGACCCTCAAGCTGAAGGCGCAGCAAAAACTCGCGCAATACCCCGGCCTCTACGACATGCGCGACGTGCTCGCAAGCCGCACGATGTACGAGTTCGACAACGTGGTGACCGCGCCGCTGCACGGCTTTCGCAACGCCGACGACTACTGGACGCGCTCGACCACCCGCCCATTGCTGCCTGACATCACCGTCCCCACCCTCGTACTGAACGCGCGCAACGACCCGTTCCTGCCGTGCGCCGTGTTGCCGTCGCGCAGCGAGGTATCATCGATGGTGGAACTCGATCAACCGGAGCACGGCGGACACGTCGGCTTCATGACGGGTCCGTTCCCCGGCCGGATCGACTGGCTTTCGCGCCGGGTCTTCGGCTACTTCGACCCGTTCACGCGACATGGATGACATCGTCAAGCAGGCTCTCGCCAAATGGCCGAATGTGCCGCACTGCACCGGCTGGCTGCTGTTCGACCGGCGCGGCAACTGGCGCATGCGGGATGAGGCCGCCCAAGCCGCGGGTGCGCCCGGCGAGCCGATCCGCCATACCGCCCTGCTCGGCTTCATCAACCGCAACTACGAAGCCGACGAGACGGGCCAATGGTTCTTCCAGAACGGCCCGCAGCGCGTGTATGTCGAGCTCGGCTACACGCCGTTCGTCGTGCGGCTCGCCTGCGACCACGCGACCGGCCTCCTCACGCTGACGGATCAGGCGGGCAACGCGTTCGAGCCCGCCGCCGTCTACCTCGACGACGACGGCGGCATTCTCTTCTCAGACGGCGCCCGGCCCGCGCGCGTAGCGCTGCTGCACGACCACGATCTCGACCTGTTCTCCGAGCACGCCGATCTCGCCGCCGACGGTCAAGGCGGCCAGTTCTACTGGCGCGACGATGCCGGCCTGACGCTCGAACCTGTACGCAAGGCCGAGGTTGAGAAGCGCTTCGGATTCGTCGTAAGTCCGGCGGCGCGTGCTGCCGCGTCGTCTTAACTCTTAAGTTTCAGGTTTTAAGTTTTAGGTCAGATTGCGCGGCTAGCTGCTGTTCTTCTCATCCTCGCGCTCTTCCTTGTAGCGCGCCTCGAACTCGTGCAGGCGCGCGTCGATCGTCGCCAGGTCGTAGTAGCCGACGGATTTGATGTCGCGCGCCTCCTTCAGTTGCCGGATCGCCGACGGCCACGCACCTTCCAGCGCGAACTTCTCCGCCAGCGCGCGATGCTGCGTCAGCGCATCGCCCGTGCCAACGCTCGCCTGCGCCAGATAGCGCCACCACACGGGCTGCTGCGGGTCAGCGCGCGTCTCGCGCTGGGCCTGCGCTTGCGCTTCGGTGAAAAGGCGCGCGGTGAGCAGCGTCTGCAGACGCATGTCGATCGCGGCGTGCGACTGGGGCCAGCGCTTTTGCGCGATTTCCGCGAGACGCACGGCGTCGCCGTTGCGACCGGCACGTCGCGCGATGTCGACCGCGAGCACGTCGAGGCTTGGCGAGCTGCGCGGCGCCTCGCCTTGCGCACGCCCGCTGGCGTCGAATGCAGCGCGCGCGTTGGCGAGCGAGGCGCTCGCGTCGTCGTAGCGGTCGAGCAGCATCTGCGCAAAGGCGATGCCGTACCAGTTGCCCGCGACGTTCAACGCGGTTTTGTCTTCGATCTCCGAGCGCATCCGGGAAATGTCGTCGGCGTATTCGCTGCGCGAGCGGTCCTGCAGCACGCGCGCCCGTGCGCGCACGAACGCATATTCCGACGACTGGCGCGGCTGCCGGTACGGCGAGCGGCGCGCACGGTCGGACATGTCGGCGATACGCTCGCCCGTCAGCGGGTGCGTGCGCGCGTAGGCGGGCACGCCGGCGTCGCTCATCGACGCGCGGTCGAGCCGCTCGAAAAACGACACCATCCCGTACGGGTCGTAGCCCGCGCCCGCGAGCATCTGAAAGCCGACGCGGTCGGCTTCGTGCTCGGCCGCGCGCGAGAAACGCAACTGGTTGTCGACGGCATAGGCCTGCCCGCCGACGGCGATGGCACTGCCCAGATCGCCGCTATGCGCGAGCACGCCCGCCAGCACGCCCAGCAGCATGCCCGCGAGCGCCGCATAGCCGCTGTGCTCGCCCGCCGTGATCATCCGCGCGATGTGCCGCTGCAGCACGTGCCCCATTTCGTGGCCAACCACCGACGCGAGTTCCGATTCCGTCTGCGTCGCGACGATGAGGCCAGTGTTCACGCCGATGAAGCCGCCCGGCAGCGAAAACGCGTTGACCTGCGCATCGCGCATCGCGAACAGATCGAAGTCCGGCCGGTAGCCGCCGATGAACTGCGCGCTCGCCGCGGCCGCGAGCCGCGCCGAAATCGCGTTCAGGTAGTCGCGTACGAGCCAGTCGTCGAGATAGTCGGGATCTCGGCGCACTTCGCGCATCACGCGCTCGCCGAGCTTGCGCTCGGCCTGAGGCGTCAGCGATCCGCCCGAGCCGTCGCCGAGATCGGGCAGCTGCTGCGTCGACATCGGCGCGCGCAGGCTCGCGTTGCCGCCGGGGTTGCCCGAGAAGCGCGTCTGCGCGCCGCCATACATGCCGAACACGCCCTGCGCGATGTCGGGCGGCACGGCGGCGCCGTCGTACGTGTCGAGCGGCCCCGTAACGAGCGGCAACTCCGACAGGTTCGACGGCTGCGCGACGATCGCGGGCGGGACGGCGAGCGTGACGGACAGCCATGCAGCGATAAACCGTTTCAGACGCATTGCGGACGATGGGCGGAATCGAAAGCGGCGTAAGGTGCACAAAGGGCGTGCCTTTTGCGATTGTACCCAGTGGCGTGCGCGCGTCGACCGGTTAAGCGTGCCTGGCGCCTGGCCCACGGGCCGACAGTCTGACGGATTAGTGTGCGGCCCGGCCAGGCCGCATGCACGCGCGTCGTGGGTCAGGGTGAGCGTTCGACCGCCCGCGCCCTCTGCCCGGCGACGCGCGCACTGCTAAGATAGGCGCCCTCTGAAGGAGTCAACCATGCCCGAACTCACTCATTTCGACGCAGCCGGCCAGGCGCATATGGTGGACGTCGGCGGCAAAGAGCAAACGAAGCGCGTCGCTGTCGCGCGCGGCACGATCCGCATGCTGCCCGATACGTTCGCGCTGATTCGCGACGGTCACGCAAAGAAAGGCGACGTGATTGGCGTTGCGCGTATTGCCGCGATCCAGGGCGCGAAGCGCACCGCCGATCTGATCCCGCTGTGCCATCCGCTCGCGCTGACGCGCGTCACGGTGGATTTCGAACTCGACGAGGCGGGCTCGGCCGTGCATTGCCGCGCGCAGGTGGAGACGCTCGGCAGAACGGGCGTCGAAATGGAAGCGTTGACGGCCGTGCAGGTGGGGCTCCTGACCGTCTACGACATGTGCAAGGCGGTCGATCGCGGGATGACCATCACCGACGTGAAGGTGATGGAAAAGCACGGCGGGAAGTCGGGGGATTGGGTGGCGCCGTGATGGGAGCGCGCTCGTGGCGCGCGCTCCCTGACGGCAGAGCGGCGCATTCTTCGCGCCGCTCGCGGTTTTTACGACGCTTGAACGCGCTCGTTAGCTGTCGTCGCCATCATCGTCGTCGCTGTCTTCGCTGCCCTTGGGCGGCGTGCCGTACTTTTTCACCAGCTCAGCCTTGAACGCGCCCAGCGTTTTCTGCTGATCGCACAGGTCGTACAGCGCCGAGAGTTGCGAAGGCCAATCGTGCAATTCCTCGGCGAAGATTTTCAGACGCTCGACGGTATCGAACGCGCCATGGGTGTCGCCGCTCAAGGCCTGTAGCACGGCGTAACGACGCAGCACCGTTTCGCCCGGCAACAGCGCGATCGCCTGACGATGCGCCGCGAGTTTGTGCGGCAGGTCTTGTGCGTTCATCGGCAGCAGCGTCGCCATGCCGTACTCGCCCCACGCGCCGAACAGGAACGAAGGGTCCCCGCGATACTGATCGAACGGACGCGAGCCGTAGTACAACACCTCGGCACGCGCGTAATCGCGATATACGGGATACAGCGCCGCCAGCCCGCCGAACACGATTGCGACGAACGCGCCAAACGACACGCCGCCCGGAATCAGACGCAGCGGCTTGGTGTCGAGCAGACCGAACACGAACATCGCCGGCAGCAGGAAGAACATGTACTGCTGCGGATACTCGACGAGCGCGTGCATCACCAGCACGCCGATCAGCGCAAGACCGAACACGCGCGCGGCCGTATGCGGCGCGCGCACCACACGCACGAACCATGCGGCGAGGCCGAGCAGCACGATGCCAAGGCCGATCAGCCCCGTTTTCGCGAGCAGATCGATGAAGATGTCATGCGAATTGTTCGCGATCTCGACACCGCCCAGCGTCCGGACGAGATCGAACTGGAAACGCGGAAACTCGCCCCAGCCGACGCCCAGCAGCGGATGTGTGCGGAACATCGTCCAGCCGTACTTCCAAAGCGCCAGACGCGGCGCGATCTGGCTCGCGTCCTGCATACGTTCGGCCGCCGACTGGGCAAGACCCAGGTCGTAGCGCAAGTTCGCCCAGCGCACGGCCGCGTTCACCGCAAAAAACAGCGCGACCAGCAGAAGGGGAATCAGCCACTCGCGATTGCTGCGTCGGCGCGAATCATTGCGGCGCTGCTCGGCGAACGCCATCCAGAAACCCGCGACGACGATCACGCCCATCTGCAGCCACGGACCGCGCGACACCGTCAGCGCGAGGCCGCCGGAGAAAATCGCCGACACGAGCAGCCAGATGAACAGGTTGATGCGCCGCGTCTGCACGAGGTACATCGCGCCCGCTGTCGCGAACGCGATATAGGTTGCGAGGTGATTGGCCTGCGCCATATTGCCGAACGGGCGGCGTTCGGCCGCCACGCTGTAGGCCACGACGAGCGGCGTTACCTTCACTTCGAGGTGGAACAACTGGATCACCTGGCAGAACACCGCAAACAATCCGCCGACGACGAGCGCAAACGCCGCCACCGTCAGCACGTTTTCCGTCAGGTTCGCGCGGGTGAAGCCGAAACCCGCGTGCACGGCCATGAATGCCGCCAGCAGGAATCCGGCGCCGAGCCAGTTCATCGACGGCTGCTCGACGGGCAGCACGACGGACTGCGCGATCAGCACGAGCCCAAAGCCGAGCGGCACCAGCGCGACGACGGGTGACGCAAACGGCACCCGCGGCCGCGCCGTCGACACCAGCAGTGCGACGCCCGCCCCGACCAGCAGATAGAGCGACAGCGCCGTGAACTCGGCGTAGAAGGTCGGAATCGGATAGGTGTGGTTGACGACTGCGTACGGCAGGATCAACGCACACGCCAATAGAAACAGCGAAAGATGGCGCGCAAAAGGGTTGGGCATGAGTAACCGGGGACGTCAGCAACCGGCGCACTATACAAAAAAATCCTTACGCTGTGCGCCGGATGGACCGAAATAACCCCAAATCGCGCCGTGGCACGGAAACTTTTGCCACGGCATATGACCCAGGTTCGTTTCATTCCGGAATCAGGCCGCGTCACGCTCATGTGAGCATTCACGCAGCATCGTCCCGGCGTCAGGCACGGCACTCAGGCGGCGCGAGGTTCGACGGCAGCGTCGGCGCGTCGACGGGCAACGGTCCTGCGCCTGGCGCCGGCAGTGACGAAGCCGCCTTGCCGCCCGCGAAGCATTCCCACGTGATGGCCCCCTTCTGCACCGAGCCCTTCGCGAGCGCCACACGCGCGGTCGGCGTGTCGGCGTTGTCGGGAGCGGACGGCACGTACACGAGCGTATTCGCGCCATCGTCGGCGACGCGGGCCGTGAACGTGACGGTGATCTGGCCCGTGTCGTCGTCGATGTGGATTGACTGCACGTTGCGCGTGGCGGGCGGCGACGCGTAGCCGCTGCCGAAGGCGTTGCCGCTTCCGGCGTTCTCGCCGACGGTCAATTGCGCGGCCGCGGCGAGCGACATGCCCTCGCCGACGCGGCTGCGCGCGAGATAGTCTTGATAAGCGGGAATGGCATAGGCGGCGATCACGCCGACGATCGCCAGCACGATCATCAGTTCGATCAACGTAAAGCCACAGATACGCCCGAGACGGGCCAACACGGTGGGCCAGCGGCGCGGGACGCCTGCGCGCCGCCTTTTGGCAGCACGCGTGGACAACATGGCAACGGCAACAGTAGCGATCATCAGCAAACTCCTCGAAAACGAAAACGCCTGCCCCGGGAATCAGGACAGGCGCTTCGATCGTAGCGAGCCGCGAATGTCGCCGGCAGTCGGCCGAACGGCTAGTGGTGCAGGCGCAGAGGCGTCGGTAAAGTAGGTGCGGTCAATGCGTTTCCGGCGGCGTGGAGCCCGCGAGGCGGCTTGCATTGCGCCTCTTCAGCGCGTAGCCGAGGATCACGACTAGCAGCGCGCAGCCAATGCTCATGCCGTACTCGGCAACAGGCGTATCGAGCACTGGCCAGCGGTCGCCGGCAGGATCGTTGACGATGAGGCCGCCCGCTATCCAGCCGAGCAGCGCGCCGCCGAACGTGACGACGATCGGGTAACGGTCCAGCAGCCTCAGCACGATCTGGCTGCCCCAGACAATCAGCGGAATGCTGACGATCAGCCCGAACACGACGAGCGCAATGCGGTGATGCGGCTCGGCGGCCTCGGCGGCGCCAGCGATGGCGATCACGTTGTCGAGGCTCATCACGGCGTCGGCGACGATGATTGTCTTGATGGCCGTGACCAGTTTGTCGGCGGGCTTCACGTTGGCATGCACGTCCGGCGCGGGCGCGAGCAGGCGCACCCCGATCCACAGCAGCAGCAGGCCGCCCGCGAACTTGAGCAGGGGCACGTCGAGCAGCGCGACAGCGAACGCAATCAGCGCGACGCGCAGCACGATCGCGCCCAGCGTTCCCCACAGCACGCCCTTGGTGCGCTGCTCGGGCGGCAGGTTGCGGCAGGCAAGCGCGATCACGACAGCGTTATCGCCACCCAGCAGGATGTCGATGACGATGATCTGAAAGACGGCGCCCCAATGGAGCGTAGTGAGGAATTCGAGCATGGAAAGCAGAATAGAAGGTAGCGAAAGCGACCGGCAACAAAAAAGCGAGGAAGCAATTGCTCGCTCCCTCGCTTCAAGTCGCGTCTTACGAAAGGCGTTCGTAAGAGTATCAAAAAACGCCGGCATGAACCGGCGTTTCTTGCACTTATCGCAACACGTCTTACAGCACCGACTTCAGCAGGCGGGCCATTTCCGACGGGTTCTTCGTGACCTTGATACCGCAGGCATCCATGATTTCCAGCTTGGCGTCGGCCGTATCCGCACCGCCCGAAATCAGCGCGCCTGCGTGGCCCATGCGCTTGCCCGGAGGTGCCGTCACGCCAGCGATGAAGCCAACCACCGGCTTCTTCATGTTGTCCTTGATCCAGTACGCAGCGTTCGCTTCGTCCGGGCCACCGATTTCACCGATCATGATCACGGCGTCCGTATCGGGATCGTCGTTGAACATCTTCATCACGTCGATGTGCTTCAGACCGTTGATCGGGTCGCCGCCGATACCGACTGCCGACGACTGGCCGAGGCCCAGCGCCGTCAATTGACCAACTGCTTCATACGTCAGCGTGCCCGAACGCGACACGACGCCGATACGGCCCTTGCGGTGGATGTGACCCGGCATGATGCCGATCTTCAGTTCGTCCGGCGTGATCGTGCCCGGGCAGTTCGGTCCGAGCAGGAGCGTCTTGCGGCCTTCGCGGCGCATGCGGTCCTTGACTTCGATCATGTCGCGAACGGGGATGCCTTCCGTGATGCAGATCGCGAGATCGAGATCGGCTTCGACGGCTTCCCAGATTGCAGCAGCAGCGCCTGCGGGCGGCACGTAGATGACCGAGACGGTCGCGCCCGTTTCTTCCTTCGCTTCCTTGACGCTCGCGTAGATAGGAATGCCTTCGAAGTCTTCGCCGGCCTTCTTCGGGTTCACGCCCGCGACGAAAGCTTCACGGCCGTTTGCGTATTCGCGGCATGCGCGCGTGTGGAACTGACCGGTCTTGCCGGTGATGCCCTGCGTGATGACCTTGGTGTCTTTGTTGATCAGAATCGACATGTATTGACCTCTGTTCGTTTGGTGGCGCGCTCAACGCGTCTCGCGCGGCAAATAGCGCTTTGCCCGCGACGCTCGCGCGCCGCCATTCGTAATCCGGTGATAAGCGCCGGGGCGATCAGGCCTTGCCTGCGGCAGCCGCGACGACCTTCTGCGCAGCTTCTTCCATGCTGTCTGCCGAGATGATCGGCAGGCCGGAGTCGGCCAGCATCTTCTTGCCGAGGTCTTCGTTCGTGCCCTTCATGCGCACGACGAGCGGCACTTGCAGATCGACCGCCTTCGAAGCCGCAATCACGCCTTCCGCAATCACGTCGCAACGCATGATGCCGCCGAAGATGTTGACGAGAATCGCCGTCAGGTTCGGGTTCTTCAGCATCAGCTTGAACGCTTCCGTGACCTTCTCGGTCGTCGCACCGCCGCCGACGTCGAGGAAGTTCGCCGGTTCGCCGCCGAACAGCTTGATCGTGTCCATCGTCGCCATGGCCAGACCGGCGCCGTTCACCAGACAGCCGATGTTGCCGTCGAGCGAGATGTACGCGAGGTCGAACTTCGATGCTTCGACTTCAGCGGGATCTTCTTCGTCCAGATCGCGGTACGCGACGATTTCCGGATGACGGAACAGTGCGTTCGAGTCGAAGTTGAACTTGGCGTCCAGCGCGATCACCTTGCCTTCGCCCGTCAGGATCAGCGGGTTGATTTCGGCCAGCGATGCGTCCGTTTCCCAGAATGCCTTGTACAGGCCTTGCAGGATCGCGCGCGCTTGCGGGATCGATGCGTCGGGCACGCCGATCTTCTTCGCGAGATCGTCGGCTTCGGAATCGAGCAGACCCTTCGACGGATCGACCGCGACCTTGTGGATCGCTTCCGGCGTCTTTTCAGCGACTTCTTCGATGTCCATGCCGCCTTCGCTCGAGGCCATCACGACGACCTTTTGCGTCACGCGATCGATCACCAGACCGACATACAGTTCCTTCTTGATGTCCGCGCCTTCTTCGATCAGCAGACGATTCACCTTCTGGCCTTCCGGGCCTGTCTGGTGCGTCACGAGCTGCATGCCGAGGATCTGGTTCGAGAATTCGCGGACCTGGTCCAGCGATTTCGCGACCTTCACGCCGCCACCCTTGCCACGGCCACCCGCGTGGATCTGAGCCTTGACGACCCACACCGGGCCGCCCAGCTCTTCAGCGGCCTTGACCGCATCGTCCACCGAGAAGACCGGCTTGCCGCGCGGTACCGCGACTCCGAATTTCCGCAGGATTTCCTTACCCTGGTACTCGTGAATCTTCATGCGTGATTCCCTTCAGTCTGAGAGTTGGATTGAACTTCGCTTCCGGCTGGACCGCTTACTCGGAACGCGCCGTCTTCACGGCCTGTCCATTGAGTTCGGTATCCGCGCGATCCGCTGAACGCGGCGCGCGGCCGTACCAGCGCGGATAAAACTGTCGCACCGCCTCGCCGTCGAACCGCAGCGTATGGCAGCGGCCCAGCTGGAATGGCGGTTTGTCGTTTGATTGCTCGCTTGCGTGTTGGCTTGCTTGCTCGCTCGAAGCGTTGTTTTGGGTGTCTTGTCCGTTGCTGCCAGGTGTGCCCTGGGTCGAACCGTCCACTCGTCCATTGGATGAACCCGCGGACTCCTCGCTTCCTGGCCCGCCTTTCTCCGTGTTCCACACGTCGCCGGCAAACGCCTGGATGGCGGCAGTCGGCAGGACTGCGCACAGCTCGGTGAGATGCGTGCAGCCTGCCGTGCCGGCCAGCAAACGGGCGGCGTCTCGACGGAAGTTCTGGAAGAGATTGAGCCCGATGAGGGCGCGATAGGCGGGATTGGAGGCTTCACACAGACCGGGATACGGAACCCAGTCGGACGACGCTTCAGCGTCGACGACATTGAGCTTGCGATCGATCGTGATGCGGAGCCAGAGTTCATGGATCGGCAGGCCGTTCGGCCGGACACCCGACGCAAGCTTTACGTCACGTGGCTTTTCGTCGGTGAGGCACGCCTCGATATCCCACAGGCCATCTTCACGCTCGTATGCGTCCGCGCGGATTGCGCGGCGGTGGCGCAATTGTCTGGACACTGGCGGAGAGAGCGGCATGCGAGAACAAAGGCCGGATTGAAGAACCGTTGAATTTTAGCATACTGGGTATTTGAGACAGGCCGACGGCCGCACCGCCTCATCTGGCGGGCCTGGGGCTGTTCACGGCGGATTTGCGCAGCGCATTTGAGCGAGACGCGTCCGGTCGACGCCAGCGTCTTTGCGCCGCTTGCGTCCTGCGCTATTCCGGCGGGAAGTCTTCGTCGATGCCCTTGAGAATTTTCCCGATGACGGCCTGTGAAAAACCACGCGTCACGAGAAAACGCGCCTGTTTCGCGCGGTCGCCAGGCGTTTGCGGCAATTGACCAAATTTCTTGCGCCAGACAGCCTGAGCGCGCGCCAGTTCGGTTTCGCGCAGCTGTGCGCTCACTTCTTCGACTAGCTCCTGCCCGACCGAATGGCGCTTGAGTTCGCTGACGATACGGCCCGCGCCCATTCGCGACGCACGACGGTGAACGAGGCTTTCTGCGAATCGGGAGTCGGACAGCCAGCCTTCGCTTTCGAGCGCGTCGAGCAATGAGTCGATTGAATCGCCCTCTTCCGCGTAAGGTCCGAGTTTGCGCGCCAACTCCGCGCGACTGTACTCGCGACGGGAAAGATAGCCGAGCGCACGGCCTTTCAGAGAACGTTTGGGACGCTGTGCTTCCTCGCTCGCTTTTTCCGCCGAATTGCGTTCGCCAAGCTGGCGACGCGAGCGCGTGTAAGTGACTTCGCCGCTATCGGCGCCGGGTTGACCGCCCGAAGATGGACCGAGGCCCACGGCACGATCATGGGCATCGAAGGATTCGAATGGATCGAAGTCGTCCGACGATGTTGTTGCGTGCGAGAACGGTGCCGCCGACGAGCTGGAAGACGAGAAACGTGACGACGATTCGAACGCATCGTCGTCACGCGTGCCGTCCCCGTCATGTTCCGCGCTCGTCGGCGAGGATGCAGAGCGGCCCTTGCGCATCACGCGACGATCACTCCTCTTCGCCCACTTCCTCGTCAGCGCTCACGGCGGCGCCGGCGGGCATCGCGTTCACGCCAAGCGATTCGCGGATACGGTTCTCGATCTCGAGCGCGATCTCGGGATTCTCGCGCAGAAATTCACGCGCATTGTCTTTGCCCTGACCGATGCGTTCGCCGTTGTAGCTGTACCAGGCGCCCGCCTTGTCGACGATCTTTGCCTGCACGCCGAGGTCGATGACTTCACCCTGACGCGAAATGCCTTCTCCGTACAGGATGTCGAAGATCGCTTCGCGGAACGGAGGCGACACCTTGTTCTTCACGACCTTGACGCGCGTTTCGTTGCCGATCACTTCGTCGTTCTTCTTGATCGAACCGATACGACGAATGTCCAGACGCACCGACGCGTAGAACTTCAGCGCGTTACCGCCCGTGGTGGTTTCCGGGTTGCCGAACATCACGCCGATCTTCATACGGATCTGGTTGATGAAGATGACGAGGCAGTTCGTGCGCTTGATCGTGCCCGTCAGCTTGCGCAGTGCCTGCGACATCAGACGCGCCTGCAGACCCGGCAGCGAATCGCCCATTTCGCCTTCGATTTCAGCCTTCGGCACAAGCGCCGCGACCGAGTCGATCACGATCATGTCGATCGAACCCGAACGCACCAGCGCGTCCGCGATTTCGAGCGCCTGCTCACCCGTGTCCGGCTGCGAAACCAGCAGATCGCTGACGTTCACGCCGAGCTTTTGCGCGTACTGGATGTCGAGTGCGTGTTCCGCGTCGATAAACGCCGCCGTGCCGCCGAGTTTCTGCATTTCCGCGACGACCTGCAGCGTCAGCGTGGTTTTACCCGACGACTCCGGACCGTAGATTTCGACCACGCGGCCACGCGGCAGACCGCCGACGCCCAGCGCGATGTCGAGGCCCAGCGAACCGGTGGACACCACCTGAATATCTTCGACTGCCTCACCCTGGCCGAGCCGCATGACCGACCCTTTGCCGAACTGCTTTTCGATCTGCGCAAGCGCGGCAGCAAGTGCCTTGCTCTTTTCCGCAGTCAGTCCAGCCGAGCCTTTCTTGCTTTCTTCCATGAATCGTCCTTTGCTATGATGAACGGCGTCTGAGGCAGGTATGCTGGTAGTTGCGAACGCGTTTCAAACGCGATCCGAACGACCAGCACGCTAAACGCAGACACTGTATAAAAAAACAGTAGTTTTGGCAAGCCTGTTTGCATATGCGGACGTCCACATGTGCAAACGGACAACACCACTACCGACAAAATTTTTCGGAGACGCTGTGCGCCGGAGCGCCCCGGTGCCGGCCGGGCAGGGCGCATCATGCGAATTCTCATTGCCGAAGACGACAGCATACTCGCGGACGGTCTGGTCCGATCACTCCGCCAATCGGCATACGCCGTCGACCATGTGAAGACGGGCGCGGAAGCCGATACCGCGCTGTCGATGCAGACTTTCGACCTTCTCATTCTGGATCTCGGCCTGCCGAAAATGTCGGGCCTCGAAGTGTTGCGCCGTCTGCGCGCGCGCAATTCGAACCTGCCCGTGCTGATCCTGACGGCCGCCGACAGCGTCGACGAACGCGTCAAAGGTCTCGACCTCGGCGCCGACGACTACATGGCCAAGCCCTTCGCGCTCAACGAACTCGAAGCGCGCGTGCGCGCGCTGACACGGCGCGGCGCGGGCGGCGGGCCGACCGTCGTCAAGCACGGCTCGCTGTCGTTTGATCAAGTCGGTCGAATAGCCTATGCCAACGAGCAGGTTATCGACCTGTCCGCGCGTGAGCTAGGATTGCTCGAAGTCCTGTTGCAGCGGATCGGGCGGCTGGTATCGAAAGAACAGCTCGTCGATCACCTCTGCGAATGGGGCGAAGAGGTCAGCAACAACGCGATCGAGGTCTACGTGCACCGGCTGCGCAAGAAGATCGAGCCGAGCGGCGTGCGCATCATCACCGTGCGCGGGCTGGGCTACTGTCTCGAGAAGGCGGCCGTGCCATCGCAAACGGCGCCCCAGCAACCGGAGCCGCCCGACGCGTCCGCTGCCATGCCCGCAAGTCATTACTTCAAGTAAAGGCGCTTTATGTCCGTCCGCGCACCGCGCGCCACGGCGCACGCGGCGGATATCGACGAAGTCCGCGACGCGCGCTATGCGAATCCGTTCGCGCCGCCCGACGAAACCGAGGCGGCGGCGGAGATGCGTCCACGCTCGCTGTTCGGGGAAATCCTCGACTGGATGCTCGCGCCCCTGCTGTTGCTGTGGCCCATGAGTCTCGCCGTTACTTATCTGGTCGCGAAATCGATTGCGAACGGACCGTTCGACCGCGCGCTGGAAACCGACGCATACGTGCTCGCGCGGCAAATTCACCCTGTGAACGGGGTGGCCGAACTGACGCTGCCCGACTCCACGCGCGACTTCCTGCGCGCCGACAATATAGATAGCGTGTTCTATCAGGTGCTCGGCACGCGCGGCGAACTGGTGGCGGGCGAGCGCGACATGCCGCTGCCGCGTGAGGAAGACAGGCCGCAGCCGGGCATCGTCGAGTTTCGCGACGACATGCTGCGCGGCAACGACATCCGCGTCGCGTACACCACGGTCGAGTTTCCGCAGACGCCCAGCGCGCAGCCCGTGCTGGTGCAGGTGGCCGAGACGCTCGACAAGCGCAGCGCGCTCGCCAACGACATCATCAAGGGCGTGATCCTGCCGCAGTTCGTAATTCTGCCTCTGGCGATCTTGCTCGTCTGGTTCGGGCTGTCGCGCGGACTCGCGCCGCTGCATGCGCTGCAGGCGCACATCCGCGCACGGCGCCCCGACGACCTGTCGCCACTCGAAGCACGCCGCGCGCCGCCCGAAATCGAGCCGCTCGTCACGTCGTTCAACGATCTGCTGACGCGCCTCGAACAGAACATGGAACTGCAAAAGCGCTTCATCGCCGATGCCGCGCATCAGATGAAGACGCCGCTCGCCGGCTTGCGCACCCAGGCGGAACTGGCGTTACGTCAGGATGCGTCGGCGGAAGTGCACCGTTCGCTCGAGCAGATCGCCACGAGTTCCGAGCACGCGGCGCGGCTCGTCACACAACTGCTTGCGCTGGCACGGGCGGAAAACCGTATGTCCGGCCAGATCTTCACGCCCGTCGAGATCGGCGATGTCGCGCGTAGCGCCGTGCGCGACTGGATTCAGCCCGCCCTCGCCAAACAGATGGACCTTGGCTACGAAGGGCCGGACAGTTCCGACGAGCCGCTCGAAGTCGAAGGCAATCCCGTCATGCTGCGCGAAATGTTGTCGAACCTGATCGACAACGCGATCCGCTATACGCCGCCGGGCGGGCGGATCACCGTGCGCGTGCGCCGCGACAATGCCGCGCGGATGGCGCATCTCGAAGTCGAGGACACGGGCATGGGCATTCCCGCCGCCGAGCGTGAGCGCGTGGTCGAGCGCTTTTACCGGATTCTGGGCCGCGAGGGCGACGGCAGCGGACTGGGCCTCGCGATCGTCCGCGAAATCGCGACGATGCATGGCGGCACGCTGACCATCGAGGACAACGTCTATCAGAACTCGCCGCGTCTGGCGGGAACCTTGGTGCGTGTCAGCTTGCGCATGCTCGATCGTGCACGGGACTTACCCTAATCCGTCAGTTTCAGCCATTTTTGTCAGTAATCGAAGAAACCACTAATTGCAGGCGTAGACCTCACGTAGCCAGACGTTGATCGCAAATTGGACGACGTTCACCCATAAACAACATTCTTAGCCGCGCACCTTCCGAGTCAGAACGCCGTAAGTTTCCGCTCCAATAATCGCTACACGGCAACGCCTGACCAGGCGTACCGCGACTGATATCAATACTGGAGACGACATATGGCTACCGTAAGCGGGCAAATCTCGCACGCGCCGATGACGAAAGAAGAGAAACGGGTAATCTTCGCGTCATCGTTGGGCACGGTTTTCGAGTGGTACGACTTTTACCTGGCCGGCTCGCTCGCGGCCTTCATCAGCAAAAGCTTCTTCTCCGGCGTCAATCCGACGGCCGCCTTCATCTTCACCCTGCTCGGCTTCGCGGCCGGCTTCGCGGTGCGCCCGTTCGGCGCGCTGGTGTTCGGGCGACTCGGCGACATGGTCGGCCGCAAGTACACGTTCCTCATCACGATCGTCATCATGGGTCTGTCGACCTGCGTCGTCGGCTTTCTGCCTGGCTACGCGGCGATCGGCATGGCTTCGCCTGTAATCTTCATCGCGATGCGTCTGCTGCAAGGTCTCGCGCTTGGCGGCGAGTACGGCGGCGCCGCCACCTACGTCGCCGAACACGCGCCCGCCAATCGCCGCGGTTTCTACACGGCGTGGATTCAGACCACGGCGACGCTCGGCCTGTTCCTGTCGCTGCTCGTGATTCTCGGTGTGCGCACGGCCATGGGCGAAGACGCGTTCGGCGCATGGGGCTGGCGGATTCCGTTCATCGCCTCGCTGGTGCTGCTGGCCATTTCCGTCTGGATTCGCATGCAGCTGCACGAGTCGCCGGCGTTCGAGCGGATCAAGGCCGAAGGCAAGACGTCGAAGGCGCCGCTCTCGGAAGCATTCGGCCAATGGAAGAATCTTAAGATCGTCATCCTGGCTCTGATCGGCGTGACGGCTGGCCAGGCAGTTGTCTGGTACACCGGCCAGTTCTATGCACTGTTCTTCCTGACGCAGACGCTGAAGGTCGACGGAGCGAGCGCGAACATCCTGATCGCGATTGCGCTGTTGATCGGCACGCCGTTCTTCCTGTTCTTCGGCTCGCTGTCCGACCGTATCGGACGCAAGCCGATCATCATGGCCGGCTGCCTGATCGCGGCACTGACGTACTTCCCGCTGTTCAAGGCGCTGACGCACTATGCGAACCCCGCGCTCGAGGCCGCGACGGCCAAGGCGCCGATCGTCGTGATCGCGAATCCTGACGACTGCTCGTTCCAGTTCAATCCGGTCGGCACGTCGAAGTTCACGTCGTCGTGCGATATCGCGAAGAGCGCGCTGTCGAAGGCCGGCCTGAACTACGACAACGTCGCAGCGCCAGCGGGCGCGATGGCGCAGATCAAGGTCGGCGACACCACCATCGATACGTATGACGGCAAAGCCGCCGACGCGAAGGAAGCGGGCAAGACGTTCGACAAGAACCTGAGCACCTCCCTGAAGGCGGCTGGCTATCCGCCGAAGGCCGACCCCGCGCAGATCAACTGGCCGATGACCGTCGTGATCCTGACCATCCTCGTGATCTACGTAACGATGGTGTACGGCCCGATCGCGGCAATGTTGGTCGAGATGTTCCCGACGCGAATCCGCTACACGTCGATGTCGCTGCCCTATCACATCGGCAATGGCTGGTTCGGCGGCTTCCTGCCGGCGACGGCGTTCGCGATCGTCGCGGCGAAGGGCAACATCTATTCGGGGCTGTGGTATCCGATCATCATCGCACTCGGAACCTTCGTGATCGGTCTGCTTTTCGTGCGGGAGACCAAGGACTCCAACATCTACGCGCAGGACTGAGCGCGCGGTAGGTAACAGGCGTCCTCGCAAAAAAGTTGTCGGACGGGGGTTGACAGCCCCCGCCGGCATCGCCATAATTTCGCTTCTTTCGGCGAATTAGCTCAGTCGGTTAGAGCGACGGAATCATAATCCGCAGGTCCGGGGTTCGAGTCCCTGATTCGCCACCAGCATCAAGAAAAAGCCGCTGTTCCGCAAGGACCAGCGGCTTTTTTGTTTGCCTTGCTGTTTGCCTTGCTGTTGCCTTGTTCTTGCCTGCTTCGTTCCAGGTGGACAGCCCGACGAGGAGTGGTTCCCGCCAGTTTCGTCGATCCTGCAGTTCCACCATGAGTGCGCGGCACGCTTTGCACTGCTCTCCGGGCGCCGCATCCCGACACTGATGGCACGCTATCGCGCGCACGCGCTGGCGAGCGACGACTAGCCGCGAAGCAGGATGTCGCATGGCGAGCTGGACGAGCCTCGCCCATCTCATCGCTACGCGGGCAACATCGCACTGCATTATTGGTCTCCCCTATCGAAAATATAGGATATGGGTCTTGGACCCTATAGCTGGATTAATGCATTCTTCCTCCATCGCTACTTTTTCTCACGGAGAGAATCATGAAATCCCGCTTCCTTGCAGCGCTCGTTATTGCTGGAGCCGTCGCCAGTCCCGTATTCGCAGGTACCGATGCACCCGCACTGACCCGCGCTCAAGTTCGCGCCGAACTCGCGCAACTCCGGGCAGCCGGCTACGACCAATCTCGCGGCGAAGACGCAAACTACCCTACAGAGATTCAAGCAGCCCAAGCACGAGTCGCTGCCCAGCATGGAGACAACAACAGCTACGGCGGCATCACCGCAGCAGGTTCGTCTTCCGCCGGTACTCGCAAGATTGCGCGTCATCTCGACAACGACGGTATGCAACCGATCTATTTCGGCCAGTAATGGTTGGAACCACCTCGCCAAAGAGCGTCGCAGCGCCAACGGTTCCTTGAATTGATGCACGCGGTGGTTTGTCCAGAAAGCCGGGCAGCGTGTCACAGAGAAAGCACCGCATCAGCATCGAAGGAAAAATGCGGTCGCTTCTCTGTGCAATAGAACCGTGCGGAAGCGATATATCCCCCTGTGCCGTGTCGAGTAACGCTGCAAAGGAGTCTGCTTTCGGGGTTGCTCACGTCTCAAGCCAGGTACTGCGAATGATTAACTTGCAAACCGCCCGTCTCTTTGCCCGATACGTTTGAAGCGTGGGCAGCCAAGCAGACTGACTTGTCGCCGGCCGAAGTGATTCCGTTCAAGTATGTACCCGGACAGGAATTCGCGATGTCACGAGGTGCGATGTTGATGCATCTCGCGAATCACGCTTCGTATCACCGCGGGTCGGTCTGCGAAATGTTCTTCGACATTCCTGCAAAGCCACCCATCACAGACCTACCGGTATTTCTCGGTCATCTCGCTTTTGACGGTTCACCCGACGCCGATAGTCATCATGCCAAGGCGTAGGGTCCACCCGTCTCAACCGCGGCGCGATAGGCGGGGCGCGAGTGGATGCAACGCAGAAATGCGTTGAGATTGACGAACCTCTCGTCGAGTCCACCACGTTGACGAGCGGCTTCCAACGGGAAGCTCATCATGATGTCGACAGAAGTGAACTTTTCGCCCGCGAACCATGGGCGTGTCGCCAGCTCGGCGTCCATCCAGGCGAGATGTCCGGCGAACGATCTCCTCAAATCCGCCGCTGCAGACTGTCCTGCTTCGCCCATTCGCCGCAACACCAATAGCGCGAAAAGCGGTGGCATGAGAGAGCCTTCCGCATAGTGCATGAAATGCTGATACCGACGACTACTTTCCGAATCGGTGGGTCGCCCAATCTTCACATCAGATTGATTCAACAGATGCTCGAAAATCAGCCCAGACTCTGCGATTGTCAAACTACCGTCCTGAATCACCGGTAGCTTTCCAAGCGGATGGATGTCACGCACAGCGTCGGGAGCGAGACCTGAAATCGGGTCACGCGCATAGCGAACCACGCGATACGGCAGTCGCAATTCCTCCAGGAGCCACAGGATGCGTTGCGAACGCGAGTTCTCGAGGTGATGCACAGTGATGTTCATAGTACTGTTCGATGTAGAGGTTGATAGCCCGTCTCGACGGATTTTCCATTCCGGTTGCGTCCGGATTCATATGCCTCAGTCTATCGGCGAGAGCAAATATGAGAAGCGGCTCTAGCGCGAATTGAATGTTCTTGAAACGAGAATGGAGTTAGGACGGTGGAGCGTCGCCTGAATGGCTCGAGCCGCATCCGCGATAAGCATTTCGGGCCGTAGATCGCATCGATGGTGAGCAGATAACGGATGATCGGTTGAATGCCTTGGCTTCACTTACGCGAGAAATCATTGCGTCGCGAGGTGCGGTTTCGGATTTTGCTCTTACGGCCTTCAAACAGGCGGGCTTCAACGACCAGAATGGCCTTGATGTCGTGCAGGGCGTCAGCCTTGCGACGCTATGTAGCTTTGCGAACAACCTCGCAGAGAGACGGAGTTGAACCCGCAGATGAACAGTTACCGGTGGGAACCGAAGAGATCCTGATTTCGCGTTGCTCGATGGGGCACGGCCTACTGACGAGCCCTCGCGACAGCTCCCGGGGTCACACCAAAGATTGACTTGAAGTGACGCCCGAAATGGCTCTGGTCAGCAAAGCCACTCTCCGCGGCTACATCGGCAATATCGCTACCTGCGAGCAGGCGCGATTTCCCCTTTGTGACGCGAAGCACCAACTGATATCTGTGCGGCGTCAAACCATAGGCTGACGCGAAGCGACGACATACGTCCGATGCCGACATCGAAGACACGCGTGACAGGTCGTCAAGCGATACGTTTCGATTCCAGAACTCGTGCATGAATTCGTACGCACGGTGAAGACCTGGGTCTGTATGGCGACGCGACGTCAATGGAGCTTTCGAGCGAGGTGTACCGCGATACTTACTCAGCAGTGACTCGCAGAAGAGCGGCCACTCTCCCGACCACACATCGAGCGTCTCCGGTGACACGATTATCTGGTCCACGAACGCCTGTGTCATTCGCACCTGTTGCGCGTCGTCCGGCAAGTCTCGCGTAAGTTGATGAATGTCCACGTCGAAGGCTTCACACTGCTGCCGCCACGCTTCGTCGGGAACATAGAGCATGACGTATTCGCACATTTCACCGACTGCCTTCCCGGCATGCGGACTGTCCGGAGGCATGCAGTAGACCTGGTTCTCTGCGAAGACGCGTTGGCTTCCCTTTTCAGCCGAGATATCTTTCGCTCCCGCGACAACGGCTCCTATCAACCAGGTGTTGTGCGCGTGGACGGCGAACCGATGGTCTTCAAATCTCGCATGCAATGCTTCAATCGCCCCGATTCTATCGACACGTCCATATCGCGCGAATTCGGTCGCACTTCGCCGTTTGTTGCCTGCCATTGTCGAGCGCATTCGAGAAATCGGAGCCTAAGAAAAAGCGGTGGCGTTGCCACTGGATTGCCACTACACGGCTTCGGCGAAGCCGCAAACAATTTGCAATTGCAACGCAAGGACGTTCTATAGACGCGGCGGCCGTTTCTATAGACTGCGCCCACGCCCGAGGTAGATGAACGACATACATACCTCGCAACAGCGACAACTATGGAGTCACACTGTGTCAGCTTTCAAGCAAGACAATAAGTGGAACATCGTCGATTACCGCCCCGAATTCAAGGATGGGGTCATCGACCTGATTCTGACCATACAAAACATCGAAGCGGGTCTCAACATATCGATCGAGCAGCAACCCGACCTTCTCGCTATCGAATCAAATTACCTGAAGACTGGCGGCGGATTTTGGGTCGCAGTCGACGAGTCGGCCGACGTTATTGGCTCCATTGGGCTTCAACGCGAGACTGAGGCCGTCGCTGTCCTTAAGAAATTCTTTGTCGAGGATGGCTATCGCGGGGCCGGCGTCGCGGCCGGCTTATTTGACAAGCTGCTCGCATTCGCAGACCAGAAAGGCGTGAAGACCATCATCCTGGATACGCCATCCGTTGCTAGCCGGTCACACGCGTTCTATCGCAAGAAGGGCTTCCGCCAGATAGATAAGTCCGAAGCACCTATCGTGTATGACTACCCTGACCGCGACTCCCTATTATTCCGTCTGGACCTCTAAAGCAAAACAGGACGCGACGAACCTATCGTCGCCTGTATTTTTGGTTGCCCGAGAACCCAGTTTCAAATCGTCGAGCGATGCTCCCATCGCTGTTAAGCGCCCCAGCGCGTTCGTGGTGGACAGAAATCCGACAGCCAGAATCGCACGGAAATGGGCGCGATTCAGAGAGTATCGACGCAGTTGCAGAGTGACTCGCACCGAACGCATGTATGCAATTTCGGCGACAAGCGCGCCAAATGTTGCAGACGACTTGCACGATGCCCGCACCCGCCACACCGAGAGCCGGCAGACCCAATTTTCCTGATATGAGTGCCGGCGAAAGTCACGACGCGGCAAACGGCAAACACCGTCGACGCGAATTAATCCAAAAAGATGAAGCCAGCTTCACGCCGTTTTGTTTCGTGAGTCTGGGGATACTCCATCGGCCCTTGCTCGAAAGCGTCAGGAACCGATGGCTTTTTGCATTGACGTCTGGCACGCGCGTCCAAAGATTCGGACGACAACCCCGCTGCAAGTTAAATCTGCGCCGAACCGCCGTCGACAAACAGTTCGCTTCCGTTGACGAAACTGCTTTCATCGGAGGCGAGGAATAGTGCAGCACTGGCGGTCTCGTCAGGATCACCCAGACGACCGAGCGGTGTGGTCGCTTGTACCGCGCTCACCATCCCATCGTGCACGTCATTCGACGGTGCCAGGTTATGCCAACCCGGCGTCGACGTCGACCCAGGCGCCAGTACGTTCACGCGAATCTTGCGCGGCGCAAGGTCCAGAATCCAGCCGCGTGCGAAGTTACGGATGGCCGCCTTGCTTGCGCTGTAGACGCTAAATGCGGGGATGCCCGTGACGGCTGCCGTCGAGCCCGTCAGAACGATCGATGCGCCATCCTTGAGCAGCGGCAAGGCCTTCTGTACGGTGAAGAGCGTCCCTTTTACGTTAATCGCGAACGTCCTGTCGAAATGCTCTTCGGTGATATTGCCGAGCGCGGCAAACTCGCCACCGCCAGCGTTCGCAACCAGGACATCGATGACACCCGCTTCTTCGCGGATGATGGCGTAGAGGCGGTCGAGGTCTGCGAGATTCGATATGTCCCCCTGGACGCCCCGCGCGTTACCGCCGACCTCAGCCACTGCCTTGTCCAGTTCTTCCTGACGACGGCCAGTCATGAAAACACGCGCGCCCTCCGCGGCGAAGCGCTTTGCGATCGCGAGACCGATACCGCTGTTCGCGCCAGTGACCAATGCAACCTTACCTGTAAGCCTACCCATCTCGACACTCCAATTACGTTTCGAGGTCGCATTATGGAACGGCACATTCTGATAAGATAGTACCTACCTAAAGGTAAGTATGAGGTTTTTGGATGGAACTGCGTTCGGACAGCTGCGGGTTAGAGGTCGCGTTGACGGTTATCGGCGGAAAGTGGAAACCGCTCGTTTTGTTTCATCTGAACCATGGCCCCCGTCGATTTGGCGAACTGAAGCGGCTCGTGACGGGCATCAGCGAGAAAGTCCTGATTCAGCAATTGCGCGAGCTTGCGGACGACGGCGTCATCACTCGCCGCGACTACCAGACGGTTCCGCCCAAGGTGGATTACGAAATGACCCCATTTGGTCATTCTTTGGCGCAAGCGTTGAAGCCGCTTTGCGCATGGGGCGATGAAAACCGGTTGCGGATTGGCGAGTTGCAAAAGGAAGCGCCGCCGGCAGTCGTCTGACATGGCGTGACAAGCACGCTGGGGCGGTGGGCGACCCAACACGAACGCCGACCAGCCCGCAGGCGGCGCAGCCGCAAACTCACCGCTCCACGATCCGCGTCAGATTCGCCCGCACCTTCTGCAGCAGCGCTATCAGCTGCTTCGTCTCCTCGTCGCTCAGTCCGTCCAACCCTTCGGCGGCGACGTGGTCGCCAACCTTCTTCGCGGCATCCAGCGACCGCTCGGCCTTCTCCGTCAAACGGATCTGCTTCTCGCGCCTGTCGCGCGGATTGCCGATTCGCTCGATCCAGCCGCCCTCTTCCATCCGGTCCAGCAACCGACCCGCTGAAATCGGCGCGACTTCGAGCAGATCCGCGAGCCGCGCCTGGTTGATGTCGCCGTAGAACGACAGATACGCGAGCGCGCGACATTGCGCGCGAGTGAGATCGATCGACAGCCGCGCAAGATCGTCGAACCGCTTGCCGACCAGCCTGCCGACGTCCGAAATAAGAAAGCCGAAGCGCTCGTCAAAATGGGTTTTCATCGCACGATTATACGAAGAGGACGCCCGTCGTCGGGCCGCAAGGCGCAGCGTAAACCAGCCGGCAAATTCAGCGTATCCGTGAAACGCGACCGGTTATACAATAAGCATGCTTATTATTTTTCAAGACCTCGCGTCATGGCCTCCGATTTGCCGTCAGCCAAGCCCGCCGCCGTCGAACTGAACCGTCCGATGATCACCATCGCGATCATGCTCGCGACGTTGATGCAGACGCTCGACAGCACCATCGCGAACGTCGCGCTGCCGCATATGCAGGGCAGCCTGTCGGCGTCGCAGGATGAGATCACGTGGGTGCTGACGTCGTACATCGTGGCCGCCGCGATCGCCACTCCGCTCACGGGCTGGCTGTCCGACCGCCTGAGCGTCAAGCGCCTGCTGATGTTCGCGATCGGCGGCTTCACGCTCGCGTCGGCGCTGTGCGGGCTGTCCGAGACGCTCACGCAGATCGTCGCGTCGCGGCTGTTGCAGGGCATCTTCGGCGCGTCGCTGGTGCCGCTGTCTCAGTCGATCCTGCTCGACATCAATCCGCGCGAAAAGCAGGGTCAGGCGATGGCCGTATGGGGCATGGGCGTGATGGTCGGCCCGATCCTCGGCCCGACGCTCGGCGGCTGGCTCACGGACAGCTACAACTGGCGCTGGGTATTCTTCATCAACGTGCCGATTGGCGCGTTCGCGCTGTTCGGCGTGCTGACCTTCCTGCCGACGCGCGAGCCGAAGCACGACGCGAAGTTCGACGCGTTCGGCTTCGCGACGCTCGGTCTCGCCATCGGCGCGTTTCAGGCGATGCTCGACCGCGGCGAACAGCTCGACTGGTTCGGCTCGCATGAAATCGTGATCGAGGCGCTGATCGCGTCGATCAGCTTCGCGTTTTTCATCGCGCATACGGCGACGGTCGGCAAGACGTCGTTCTTCAAGTACGAACTGCTGAAGGACCGCAACTTCGCGACGGGCACGTTCTTCATCTTCATCATCGGCGCGGTGATGTACGCGACGCGCGCCTTGCTGCCGCCGATGCTGCAGAACCTGATGAACTATCCCGTCGCGACGACGGGCCTCGTCACGGCGCCGAGCGGCGCGGGCACGATGATCGCGATGCTGTTCGCGGGACGGCTGCTCAGGCACGTCGATGCGCGCCTGATGCTGCTCGCGGGCTTTATCGTGTCGGCGTTCGCGCTGTGGCAGATGATGCAGTACACGATCGTGCTGTCGGCCTCGGACATCGTCTGGCCGGGCGTGATCCAGGGCTTCGGGCTCGGTCTCGTGTTCGTGCCGCTGAGCGCGCTGACGTTCTCGACGCTCACACCCGCGCTGCGCGCCGATGGCACGGCCACGTACAGCCTGATGCGCAACATCGGCAGCAGTATCGGCATTTCGATCGTGCAGACGCTGCTCACGCGCAACACGCAGGTCTCGCACTCGGATCTCGCCGCGAACGTGACGGCGTTCAATCCGATGGTTCAGCCGATGCTCGCCGCCGGTTCGCGGATGAACATGGCCGTGCTCGATCTGTCGATTACGCAGCAGGCCGCGATGATTGCGTATCTGAACGACTTCAAGCTGATGTTCGTCGCGACCCTGGCCGTGATACCGCTCGTGCTGCTGATTCGCCCGTCGCGTAAAGCGCCCGACGAATCGGTCGCGCACGCGGCGATGGACTAGCCCGCCAACGCATTCAGCCTTCGATGCGCCCGCGCGTCACGCCCAGCAGCGTCTCCATCGCGTGGCGCGCGCGGGGCGCGTCGCGATCGCGAATCGCCTCGAACACGGCCGTGTGCTCGCCAAGCGACGCGTTGAACACATCCGCGCGTCTTGCGTTCAGCCGCAACTGCGCTTCCAGCGTCCGCTCGATCAACGTGCCGAGCGGAATCAGCAATTCATTGCTGCAGGCGGTCAGCACGCCGAGGTGAAACTGCAGATCGGCGCGCACCCATTCGTCGACATTGCGGGCCGCCACCATCGCGGCATGCGCGGCGTCGAGCGCGGCGAACGTCGCGTCGCCATGCGAAGCGGCCGCGAGCGCGGCGGCGTAGGGCTCGATCATCTCGCGCATTTCCTGCAGCTTCAGCGCGAAATCCATCGCGGGCGCGACCCGCGAATACCAGTCGAGCAGATCGGCGTCCAGCAGATTCCACGCGGGCTTCGGACGCACGCGCGTACCGACGCGCGGCCGCGATTCGATCAGCCCTTTCGACGTCAGCGTGCGCAGCGCCTCGCGCAGCACGGTGCGGCTGACACCAAAGGTCTCCATCAACTCCGCTTCGCGCGGCAGAACGGATTCGGGCGCGTAATCGCCGCGCAGGATGGCGGTGCCGAGCAGATACGCGACGCGGCCGTGCAGATCTCGCTGAATGTCGATTCTCCTGATGCGTTTGGAACTGGGCGATTATCGGCGATCACGCCCTCGCCCCCTAATGTCGCCGGCATGAAACCCTCGCCCGAATAATACTATTAATAGTATTTATAGTCGGTTTTGTTGTAGCATGTGGCTCCTCAACCGGCGCACCGCCCGCGTCCCGATATCGGGACGAACGGCTCGGCGCGGCGCTCAAACCGCAATCGGCTTTTTGCACGCAAAGGAGACGTCCCATGAAGATCACCAAAATCGAGACATTCATCGTTCCGCCGCGCTGGTGTTTCGTGAAGATCGAGACCGACGAAGGCATCGTCGGCTGGGGCGAGCCGGTTGTCGAAGGCCGCGCGCACACGGTCGCCGCCGCCGTCGACGAACTGTCCGACTATCTGCTCGGCAAAGACCCGCGCAACATCGAAGACCACTGGCAGGTCATGTACCGCGCGGGCTTTTATCGCGGCGGCCCGATTTCGATGAGCGCGATTGCGGGCGTCGATCAGGCGCTGTGGGACATCAAGGGCAAATTCCACGGCGTGCCCGTGCACACGCTGCTCGGCGGTCAGGTGCGCGACCGTATCAAGGTCTATTCGTGGATCGGCGGCGACCGTCCGAGCGACGTCGCGAACAATGCGCGCGCGGTGGTCGAGCGCGGCTTCAAGGCGGTGAAGATGAACGGTTCGGAAGAACTGCAGATCATCGACACCTTCGACAAGGTGCAAGGCGTCATCAACAACGTCGCGGCCGTGCGTGAAGCGGTCGGCCCGAACGTCGGCATCGGCGTGGACTTCCACGGCCGCGTGCACAAGCCGATGGCGAAGGTGCTCGCGAAGGAACTCGATCCGTTCAAGCTGATGTTCATCGAAGAGCCCGTGCTGTCGGAAAACGTCGAAGCGCTGCGCGACATCGTCAACCAGACGAGCACGCCTATTGCGCTCGGCGAGCGTCTGTACTCGCGCTGGGACTTCAAGCACATTCTCGCGGGCGGATACGTCGACATCATCCAGCCGGATGCGTCGCACGCGGGCGGCATCACGGAGTGCCGCAAGATCGCGTCGATGGCGGAAGCCTACGACGTCGCGCTCGCGCTGCACTGCCCGCTCGGCCCCATCGCGCTCGCCACGTGTCTGCAGATCGACGCTGTCAGCTACAACGCGTTCATCCAGGAACAGAGCCTCGGCATCCACTACAACCAGGGCAACGACCTGCTCGACTACATCAGGAATCCGGAGGTCTTCAAGTACGAAGACGGTTTCGTGTCGATTCCGCAAGGTCCGGGTCTCGGCATCGACGTGAACGAAGACAAGGTGCGCGAGATGGCGAAGATCGGCCACCGCTGGCGCAACCCGGTCTGGCGTCACGCGGACGGCAGCGTCGCCGAGTGGTAAGCCGCAGCCTGCGTTAGCGCGATTGAGACACAAGCGCCGCCTGCGGGCGGCGCTTGTCATTGGATGATCCGCTGGCGCTCCGTGGTTTCGGCAACGACGTTACGTCAGCGGCGCGTATCGGCCACGCGGCACGTTGTCGAGAAGCGCCGCAAGCCGGCCAAGCCGACGATAGCGCGCCACGCACTCGGCCGTATGCGGCACTTTGTTGCGTGCTCGCCGAGCGCGTCGCCACAGAGCCTCGCGCGTCTAGCCGAGCGCCGCATACCCCGGCACGCTATGCGACAGGACGGCCGCGGCAGCGAAGATACCGAGCATCGCGAGTGCCTCGAGATACAGCAGGTTCGCGAACGTGTGCGCATCCATCGTCGATGCCGTGCGGCGCAATCTGGGAAGCGCCGCGAAACGGTTCAGCCCCCCAAGCACGAGCGCGAGTGCGACAAGCGCAAGCTTGAGCAGCAGCACATGCCCCCAGGTGCTCGTTTCGATCGTCGCGAATGAATTGCCCGAGCCTCGCGCCGCGTTGAACACGCCCGTGAGCATGACGAGCGCGACGGCAACGAGCGATACGTTCGACAACTGCGTCGCCGTGCGGATCAGCACGCCGCGCGCGACGGACGCACCCAGCGCGGGCAGCACCGACAACCCGGCCGCGAGCACGAGCCCGCCCCAGACGGCCGTCGTGAGTACGTGCAGCGTATGCATGCCGATGGCCGCCGATGCCACGCCCGCGTCGGCCGCGTGCCCGAGCGACGCCTTGCCGCCCGCAATCGCGATCACGGCGAGCCACAGCAGCGCGTTGCGCAATACATTGGTCTGTCCTGCGAACGAAACGATCAGCAACATCAGCGCGCCCGCGAAAGCGATGCTCCAGCCAAAGCCGACGTGCGTCTGCGACAACATCGTCGGCACGACGCCGAATGCTTCGGGCAAACGCACGCCCGCCATTTCGGCCGCCTGATAAAGCAGCCAGCCAAGATCGGCCAGCACCAGCACGAGCGCGGAAACCTGCATCGACCGCTGCGCGCGCAACCACGCGGGACGCGCGGGCGCGATGCTCGACTGGGCGTCGTTGGCGAGCCACGCCCCGAGCAGCGCCGCGCCGACGGCAAACGCAAACGCAACGTTCATGAGCGCGGCCATCGAGACCTGCCCGATCCACAATCCGTCGATCCTCATTTGACGGTAAAGGCGTAGCTGCCTTTCGTGCGGTGTCCATCTTCGGCGACGGCCGCCCATTGCACGGTGTAGCGCCCCGGCGCGAGCGGCGACAGCGCGAGATGCATGGTGTAGTGGTCCGCGGCATCGACGGTGGAAGCCGTGGACGCGGCCGGCTTGCCATCGGCACCGACGAGCGCGATCTTGCTGAACGCCGGTTCGAGCGGCTCGCTGAACCGGATCGTCACGCTGGCAGGCGCGGCGACTTCGGCGTTGGGGGCGGGCTCGCGCAAGGTGGGATTGGCATGGGCCAAGGCGTTCGACGCGACGGCGAGCGACACGCCAGATGCCGCGAGCCAGCGAAGCGGCAAACGGGAAAGCAGGGAGAAAGTCATAGGCTGGCTGAAAGTGAAACGATCAAACGTACAGGGACGGTCGGGATAGTACGCTTCGATATGCCTGCGCCCGCTCAGTTCAATCACTGAGTTCAATGACTCGGTTCATTGACCGCAAAGCATGGGGGCGGGCATGGCGGGTGCGAAGCCCTACACGAACCGGCTCAAAACAGGAACAGGGGCGATGCAACGAAGCGACAGTCGACGTCCGCGCAAAATGCGCAATCTTAAAATAGTTGGAAGCGCTACCGCCAGGCCGACCCTCGGTTGCAGCCCTGAGCCGTTGCCGGCAAGATGACCGACGATTGCGTCAACTTGTCGCATCTGCGGTGTCGTCGAGGCGCGTCACGTGGGATTTTCGTCGCGTGTGGCAAATAGTCACCATTAGCCAGCGATGATAGAATGCTGCGTCGCCGCGCAGCGTCTGCAGCTTTATCGCGCTGCACACACCGATCCGTTCGAAGTTCGGCCAGTCCCCGATAATGATGGAGTCACGCGTGTCTTCAAGACGCATTTTCCGCCCGTTGCTCGCCCTGGTGTTGATCGGGTGCGCAGGCGTATTGAGCGCTGCGAAAGCGCAAACTCAGCCCCAGGCTCCGGACACGATGGAAGCGCGCGTGCAAGGCTGCACGGCGTGCCACGGATCGAAAGGCCAGGGCACCGACAACGACTACTTTCCGCGTCTCGCGGGCAAGCCGGCCGAGTATCTCTTCAACCAGTTGAAGAACTTCCGTGAAGGCCGCCGCCGTTATCCGCCGATGAACTACCTCGTCACGTATCTCTCGGACGACTACCTTCACGACATCGCGACTTACTTCTCGCAGCAGCGTCCGCCGTATCCGACGCCGTCGAAGCCCACGGTGTCCGACGCAACGCTTGCGCGCGGCAAGGAAATCGTGCTGAACGGCGACGCGTCGCGGCAGATCCCTGCTTGCGCGGCATGCCACGGCAAGCTGCTGACGGGCATGGAGCCGGCCATCCCCGGTCTGGTCGGCCTGCATATGGACTACATCAGCGCGCAGCTGGGCGCGTGGCGTTCGGGTTCGCGCCATGCCATCGAGCCTGACTGCATGCACACGATCGCCACGCGTCTGACGGACGCCGACGTGAACGCAGTCGCCGCGTGGCTCTCCACTCAGCAAGCGCCGCAGAACCCTGTGCCGGCGCCCGCCAAATCGTTGAAGACTCCGCTTGCCTGCGGCAGCGAACCGCAATAAGGCACCGGGAGAGACAAACAATGAAACGCAAGTCTTTGTTCGCGCTTTCGGCTGTCGTCCTGGTTGCGGCCGCCGCGCTCGTTCCCGTCCTGTGGTCGGGCAGCGACTACCTGCACAACGGCACGGCCGTCGCCGCCACGCCAGCCGATCAGGCGGATCTGATCAAGAAGGGCGAATACCTCGCCCGCGCCGGCGACTGTATCGCCTGCCATACGGTGCGCGGCGGCAAGGAATTCGCCGGCGGCCTGCCCATGCTGACGCCGTTCGGCACGATGTTCACGCCGAACATCACGCCTGACGACCAGTACGGCATCGGCAAGTGGACGCAGGACGACTTCTATCGCGCGATGCACACGGGCCGCTCGAAAGACGGCAGCCTGCTCTATCCGGGCTTCCCGTTCACGAGCTACACAAAAGTTACGCGCGCCGACGCGGATGCGATCTACGCCTACCTGCGCTCGATTCCGCCCGTCGCCGTACCGAGCCGTCCGCACGAGCTGAAGTTCCCGTTCAACAACCGCAATCTGCTGATCGGCTGGCGTACGCTGTTCTTCCGTGAAGGCGAGTACAAACCCGATCCCACCAAATCGGTAGAATGGAACCGTGGCGCGTATCTGATCGAAGGCCTCGGCCACTGCGGCATGTGCCACACGTCGATCAACGCGATGGGCGGCCCAGTCAACTCGGCGGCATTCGCGGGCGGTCTGATTCCGCTGCAGAACTGGTATGCGCCTTCGTTGACGTCGAATAAGGAAGCCGGCCTCGGCGACTGGGACATCAAGGACATCTCCGATCTGCTGAAGACGGGCGTGTCGCAGCGGGGCGCGGTGTTCGGTCCGATGGCCGAAGTGGTTCACAACAGCCTGCAGTACATGACGGACGAAGACATCCACGCGATGTCGACGTACCTGAAGACGATTCCGCAAAAGGACGAGGCGCCTGAGCATCTGCAACTGGAAACGTCGCAACAGTTCGGCAGCGAACTCTTGAAGCAAGGTCAGAAGATCTACGCTGACAACTGCGCGAAGTGCCATGAGGCAAACGGTCTGGGCCGGCCGCCGGCGTATCCGCCGCTGGCGAACAACCCGTCGATCCAGATGCCGTCGGCCGTCAACCCGATTCGCATGGTGCTGAATGGCGGCTATCCGCCGAGCACGGGCGGCAATCCGAAGCCGTTTGGCATGCCGCCGTTCGCGCAGGCGCTGTCGAATCAGGAAGTGGCCGCCGTCGTGACGTACATCCGTCAGTCGTGGGGCAACCACGGTTCGGCTGTATCGCCGCAACAAGTGTCCGATCTGCGTTCGGCGCCGCTCGACTGAGCGTCGTCTGGTCGTTAGGGGCGCGGCCTGCGGTTATCGCGGCCGCGCCCTTCGCTTTTTGCAGAACCGTAGTCGAAAAGTCTCATCGCCGGCGTATCGGACAGTCGACATATCGGACCGTGAGTCCCGTGTCGCATGTCGGATGATGTGGGCATCATGTAGGAGAGAGTAGCGTGCATGTCGGAGAGCGTCTGAACAGCATCACTCACCTCGTCGGCGCCGTACTGTCGGTGGCGGGGCTGGCGACGCTCGTGACGATGGGCGCGCTCGACGGCGATGCGTACAAGGTGGTGAGCTTCAGCGTCTACGGCGCCATGCTCTGTGCGCTGTACGGCATCTCGACGCTGTACCACAGCGTGAGTGGTCCGCGTCTGAAGGCGATCTTGCAGAAGTGCGATCACTCTGCGATTTATCTGCTGATCGCGGGTAGCTACACGCCGTTCACGCTGGTCACGCTGCGTGGTCCGTGGGGTTGGTCGCTGTTCGGCGTGAGCTGGGCTCTGGCCGCGCTCGGTATCATGCAGGAACTGACGCTCGGGCGACGCACCCGCAGCGTATCGATGGTGCTCTATGTGCTGATGGGATGGCTCGCGCTCGTTGCCGTCCGCCCGCTGGTCACTGCGTTGCCGGCCGCGGGCACGGCCTGGCTGCTCGCAGGCGGGCTCATCTATAGCGCGGGCATCTATTTCTTCATCAACGACGAGCGCATCCGGCACGGACACGGCATCTGGCACCTGTTCGTACTCGCCGGCAGTCTGTGTCAGTTCGTCAGCGTCGCGCGTTATGTCGCATGAGGCGCGCGGCGGCGGATGCAACTTAATGCCAGTCGACGTGTCTGCATAGCGCGTCGAGCAATTCGGCACGCACTGCGCGTGCCGCCGATTTCTCCGCGAACGGTGACTGTCGGGCGAGCAATTATGCGAATCGCCCGCGAACGCGCCTGATGGCTGCGTTCAATCCGTTCGCACAATTGCATTGCAAAGAGTTTTTATGTCTTTTGATTCCCTCGGCTTGTCCGAACAGCTGGTCCGCGCAGTCAACGAACTCGGCTACACATCGCCGACACCGATCCAGCAGCAAGCCATTCCCGCCGTGCTCAACGGCGGCGACCTGCTGGCGGGCGCCCAGACGGGCACCGGCAAAACGGCGGGCTTCACGCTGCCCATCCTGCAACGCCTGCTGACGATGCCGCCCGCAGCGGGCGGCAAGCGCGTCGTGCGCGCGCTGATCCTCACGCCCACGCGCGAACTCGCCGCGCAGGTCGAAGAAAGCGTGCGCGCGTACGGCAAGTATCTGAAGCTGAAGTCCACGGTGATGTTCGGCGGCGTCGGCATCAATCCGCAGATCGACGCACTGCGGCGCGGCGTCGATATCGTCGTCGCCACGCCTGGGCGTCTGCTCGATCACATGCAGCAGAAGACCATCGACCTGTCGCATCTGGAAATTCTCGTGCTCGACGAGGCCGACCGCATGCTCGACATGGGCTTCATTCACGACATCAAGCGCGTGCTCGCGAAGCTGCCGCCGAAGCGGCAGAACCTGCTGTTCTCGGCCACTTTCTCCGACGAGATCAAGTCGCTCGCGGACAGCCTGCTCGACTCGCCCGCGCTGATCGAAGTCGCGCGCCGCAACACGACGGCTGAGACGGTCGCGCAGAAGATTCACCCTGTCGATCGCGATCGCAAGCGCGAGTTGCTCACGCATCTGATCAAGCGTCACAACTGGTTCCAGGTGCTCGTGTTCACGCGCACGAAGCACGGTGCGAACCGTCTCGCCGAACAGCTGACGAAGGACGGCATCAGCGCGCTCGCCATTCACGGCAACAAGAGCCAGTCGGCACGCACGCGCGCGTTGTCGGAGTTCAAGGACGGCACGCTGCAGGTGCTGGTGGCGACCGACATCGCCGCGCGCGGCATCGATATCGACCAGTTGCCGCACGTCGTCAACTTCGATCTGCCCAACGTGCCGGAAGACTACGTGCACCGCATTGGCCGCACGGGCCGCGCGGGCGCGACGGGCGAGGCAATTTCACTGGTGTGCGTCGACGAGCTGCAACTGCTGAAGGACATCGAGAAGCTCATCAAGCGCGCCGTGCCCCAAGAGGTGATCGCAGGTTTCGAGCCGGACCCGAATGCGAAGCCCGAGCCGATCCAGCGTCGCGGGCAAGGCGGCGGCGGACGTCAGCCGCGCCAGGGGCAAACTGCCGGACAAGGCCAGCGTCAAGGCCGCGAGCAACCAAAGCGCGAAGGTTCCGCCAACGCGAACCAAGGCGCAGCGCGCGGCCCGCGCACGTCAGGTGACAAGCCGAAGCAGCACGCCAAGCCGCAAGCGCCCAAGCCCGCGCATGCGCGCAACGACAACCCGCGTCATCAGGACAAACCGCGTGCCGCCGCGCACGACGGCGCTTCGCACACGCCGCATGCGCAGCGCAAGCCGCGCAACGGCAATCCGGGTGCGCTACTCGGTGGCGGCCAGCCGCGCCGGGACGCATCGCGCGGTGGTCAACGCGGCAACTGACGCGCGTTCCACAGTGCACTGAAATGGGATGCCCGCGTTCCTGAACGGGCATCTACCGTTACCTGCCAGCCGCCGCGCCGCCGGCGGCTTTCTTCAGCCACTCGACCTGCTGCGTCCAGCGCTCGAGCACCGCGCCCTTCCCCTCTCCCAGTTCGAACGTGATCCCCGACGTCAGCCGCGCATAGGGCACACGCTGCGATTCGCCGGATTCGATCGCCCCTGCGAAACAGGCGAGCTCCGCCTCGTCGGCGTTCACGCGCGTGAGCGCGAGTTGTATCTGATAGAAAGCGTCATCGAATACGAACGTCAGCGCCGCCCGGCCGTTGCGCGCGATCGCCTGCGTCGCGCGCGATTGCGGCCATAACGCGATGCACAGCGTGCGCGAGTCAGGCGCATACAATTCGCCGATGCCGAGCAGCGACGTGCGCAGATGCGTGCCGCTAGCATCCGTCGTCAACAACGAGGCCGTAAAGCCGACTTTCGATGCAAGCGCTGCGCCGTCGAACAGTGCGCGCAATTCGATGGGCCACTCGTCGAACACCTGTTGATCAAGTGCGCGCTGCGAGCCCGTTGACGATGTCATATGCGTGTCCTCCATTGTCGTTCGCGCGGGCGCCCCTCATGCCGCGCGCGCAATGCAGATGGCCCGCGCGCAGCGGGCCATCCGTCTTTCAACGATCTGCCGCGTTCAGCGGAAGAACACGTGCTGCGTGATCTTCGCGAGCGGGTAATGGACGCCGGGCTGGATCTTCGCCGGCAGATCGAGCGGCTTGAGCAGCATCTTCACACACATGTCGGCGGACAGGTTGTGACGCACGAGCCGGTTCACGCGCGAGGCCTTGTCGCGGTTGTAGGCGGGATCATTGACGCGCTCCGGATAGCGGATCGCGAACACGTGACGCAGCGCGATCTCCGAATCTTCGTTCTTGATTTCCATCACGCGACGCATCAGCGCGCCGAGCACGGCGAGACGTCCGTTGCCTTCGATCTTGTTGTACTTCTTGAAGTACTTGAAAAAGTGCTTGTAGTGACGGACTTCGTCCGTGCGGATGTTGTCGGTGATTTGCTTCAGCACGGGCTCGTCCGAACATTCGCCGATCGCGCGATACAGCGTGGCCGTGCCCGTCTCCACGACGCAGCGCGCGACCATCTCCAGCGCGCGCGTCTTCTCGAAGTCTTCGACATTGCAGGTCTTCGAATACTCTTCGAAGAAGTTGCTGAATGCCGTGTCCCAATCGAATTCCGGCCACACGTGTGCGATATACGCCTTCAGCGCGCGGCCGTGCTGCATCTCTTCGGGCTCCCATTCATGGTTGAGCCACGCGGACACCTCGGGATCGCCATTGAAGAACTTGCTGAGATTGCTCGTGTAGAGGTCGGTGCCGCTCTCGATGAACGACGCCGCGCACAGCAGCAGCAACAGGTCTTCGTTGGCGACCGCGCGTTGACGGTCGATGCGGGTGAGATCGATATCCTCGATGCGCCAGGGCATCACGTGGCCAGCCTCGTTGTGCATAAAAGTTCGCTCCGAAAACCGTAGCGCCGCGAGCGCGGGCTGAACCCAATGCCGTCCGGGTCGACCGCCGCCCATGGCATCTACAGTGGCTTGCAACACTGAATTTTTAACTTCATCTTAGCCGCTGCTTTGCAACTTCGCAGATGACTCAGCACAGACCGTGCCGAAACGGCGCAGTTCCGCGCCAACGGTAGAATCATCGTGCGAATGCGCAAGCCGGCGCGAAGCCGGCCGATTCGGTCGCCCGGGCCAGTTCGGGCCGCACGGGCCCGCCTTTCGACAGACCTTCAAACGTGCGAAGAATGCCGCCGTCCGCAGCGGCCGACGACGGCGGCGACGAACGTCTTACAATACGGCCAGGCCAACCCTCGACCGCTTCCCGCGCGGCGACCACAACAACACCATGACACGAGACCCCCGCCTCACGCTTAATGCGCGTCAACAGGAACTGCTGGAGTGGGTGCAACGCGACGGCTTCGTCACGGTCGACGACCTCGCCGCGCACTTCGACGTGACGCCGCAGACGATCCGGCGCGACGTCAACTGGCTCGCCGACATGAACTTGCTGCGCCGTTACCACGGCGGCGCCAGTCTGCCGACCAGTTCCGAAAACGTCTCATACAGCGCGCGGCAGAGGATGTTCCATGATGAGAAGCGTCGCATCGCGACGCTGGTCGCGACGCACATTCCCGATCAGGCCTCGTTGTTCATCAACCTCGGTACGACAACGGAAGAGGTCGCGCGCGCGCTGAACCGTCATCGCGGGCTGCGTGTGATCACGAACAACCTCAACGTCGCGAGCATGATGAGCGGCTATCCCGACTGCGAGGTGCTGGTGACGGGCGGCATCGTGCGTCCGTGGGACAAGGGCATCGTCGGCGAACTGGCGATCGACTTCATTCGCCAGTTCAAGGTGGACTTCGCGATCATCGGCACGTCGAGCATCGAAACGGACGGTACGCTGCGCGACTTCGACACGCGCGAGGTGCGCGTCGCCGAGGCGATCATGGAGCATTCGCGCACCGTCTTTCTGGCCGCCGATCATTCGAAATTCGGCCGCCCGGCGCTCGTGCGCCAGGGGCATCTGAACCAGATCGACTCCCTCTTCACCGACGCGCCGCCGCCCGCCGACATGACGGAGACGCTGGCCAACTCGGGCACCCAGGTCTACATCGCCGACTGACGAGCGGCATCGGCGCAAGGCGGGCGGAAACACCCGCTTGTCGTTTTCCGCCATGCTGCACCGCACGCAAAACCTCCAGTGAAATCAAGGATCTGGCGTTCTTGCCAGACCGCCGCTCGCGCGCGCTGCTGTCAACGGGAAAATTTACTGGGGCCGATTTGGACTTCGGGCTGCCATTGACTACACTCCAGTTCCCCAACGTCCTTAAACGGTTTTCAGACCGGGCGGAATGCGCCGGACACGCGGGGATGAGAGCAAAACTTCAGGCCTGACCCGCGGGGACAACCGCCCAGCGGGTCCTCCGCCAACCGGCAGGGCCGTCGGCTGGCGCCAAGGCAAACCGAGTAGCTTGACACGGAGAGAAACGATGCTGAGTCCGCATGAATTCGCCACGTTGTTGCTCGTCAAAGACGCCCCCAACCAGGTCGACATGGAACGCGAAGAACTCGACGCGCTGCTCGAACGGCAGCTCGTGGAGCTCGAAAAACTCGCGTCGGGCTTGCACCAATGGCGGATCACGGAATCCGGTGACACGGCTCTGCGGGCTATCAAGCGCTTTTCCTGACGGCGAACGATCGAACCTACCCGTTTGCCAGTCGTCTTCCTGCGGCCGTCGGCGTGTTCGCAACGGACACGCCAGTGCACGGGCGCCTGGACGGTCACGCGGCTTCGCCCGCCTGGCCGTCTTTATGTTTCTGCGACTTTCGTGTTCGCCGTCCGCTGAACGGCGCGGCGCTCAGCCGCTTCGGAGCGTCGGGTCGACAGCCGCGCGCCAGCTCAGTGCCTTCACGCGCTGCGCGTTGAAGAACTCGACCCACCGATTGCGCGCCACCGGGTCGCCGCTCGCGCCCAGCGCGGCGTAGCGCTGCGCAATCGACGTCTGGAATGCGCAGTAATCCGCCTTCGACAGCCCGCCGCGCCGGTTCGCCACATACGCATCGAACAGCGTCACATAGACAGACTGCGCGTCGCTGCCGTAATCGGCGGGCTGGGCGCCGCACATTGACTGCAGATCCGCGAACGACGGCGCGCCCAGCGTACCGTTCAGGCTCGGCGTGCTGACGCAGGCCGTGAGCGCCACCGCAATCGACAGCGCTGCCGCGCTCGTCTTCCAGAGTCCACGCATGGGATTCACCTCGTGATGCTGCCTTCCGGCCGGTCGCCGGAAGTATCGTCTCGCCCCGTAAATGATGCCATTCGCCGCCGCCGCGCGTCATCCTGGCGTCGCCATCCGCACCTCGACGGCGAGCGAAAACGCGCGCTCACCACGCGCGAGTCGAACTTTACTTTTTCGAATATGTTCATTAAAGTTTCGAAAACGAACATTACGATTTCGTATAACTCCGCTTTTCCAACCCTGTTTTCTCCGTCAAGGGGCACGCCCGGTGACGCAAGACTCAACATACGACCTGCTCGTCGTCGGCGGCGGGATCAACGGCGCGGGCATCGCGCGCGACGCGGCGGGCCGCGGCCTGTCGGTGCTGCTGTGCGAACAGGACGACCTGGCCGCGCACACGTCGTCGGCCAGCACCAAGCTGATACATGGCGGCCTGCGCTATCTGGAGTACCGCGAGTTCGGACTCGTGCGCAAGGCGCTGCAGGAACGCGAAACACTGCTGCGCGCGGCGCCGCACATCATGTGGCCGCTGCGCTTCGTGATGCCGCACATGCCCGATCTGCGGCCCGCATGGCTGATCCGCGCGGGGCTCTTTCTCTACGATCACCTCGCGCGCCGCGAACTGCTGCCGGGTTCGCGCGGCATCGACATGCGCAAACACCCCGCCGGCAAGCCGCTCGTCGATTCGATCACACGCGGCTTCGTCTATTCGGACGGCTGGGTCGACGACGCGCGCCTCGTGGTGTTGAATGCGCTCGACGCATGCGAGCACGGCGCCGTTATTCTGACGCGCACGAAGCTCATCAGCGCGACGCGCATAAGCGGCGAGTGGCACGCGCAGTTGCAACGCGCGGACGGCGCAACCCTCACCGTGCGCGCCCGGTCGGTCGCGAACGCAGCGGGCCCGTGGGTCGGCGAACTGCTGCGCGGCCCGCTGTCACGCGGACGCGAAGCGAACTACAGCGTGCGCCTCGTGAAGGGCAGCCACATCGTCACGCGCAAGCTGTTCGAGCACGATCACGCGTACATCTTCCAGAACCCGGACAAGCGCATCATTTTCGCGATCCCATATGAGCGCGACTTCACGCTGATCGGCACGACCGATCTCGAGTATCAGGGTGATCCGTCGAAAGTCGCGATCGACGCCGCCGAAACGCAGTACCTGTGCGACTCGATCAACCGCTACTTCAAGCATCACATTGCACCGCGCGACGTGGTCTGGACTTACTCCGGAGTGCGTCCGCTGCTGGAGGACGAGAACGCCGACAACCCGTCCGCCGTGACGCGCGACTATCGGCTCGAACTCGACGCGCCCGCAGGCGATGCGCCGTTGCTGTCGGTGTTCGGCGGCAAGATCACGACGTTTCGCAAGCTCGCGGAAGAAGCCGTCGATGAACTCGCGCGAGCGTTGCAGCACGGCAAGCCGGCGTGGACGGCAGGCGCGCCGCTGCCGGGCGGCGATATCGAGCATGCGAATTTCGAGCGCTTCGCGTCGCAGTTCGCGCAGCAGCACGGCTGGCTTCCCGCCGGTCTCGCGCGCCGCTATGCGCGCGCGTATGGCACGCGCGCGTCGCGTGTGATCGGCGCCGCGCGTTCGCTCGACGGCCTCGGCCAGCCGTTCGCGCCCGGTCTCTACGAAGCCGAGTTGCGCTATCTGCGCGAAACCGAATGGGCGACGACGGCACACGACGTGTTATGGCGGCGCTCGAAGCTCGGCCTGCACGTCGAGCCCGGCACGCTCGAGCGCGTCACGCACGACATCGACGCGTGGTTCGCGCGCGCCACCGCGAAGCAGCACGCCTGAGCCGTTTCCGCGCACGCGCGCCGACATGCGTCGGCGCGCCGCGGTTGCCCCGCGCCGCCGCAGCGCATGCAACAATCGGCGACAGCACATTCTTTTCGCCTGACCCGGGCGCGCCGCCGCGCCGATCCGATAAAAAAACGCATGGAGATGAGACGATGCAGGATCAGTACATCCTGGCGCTAGACCAGGGCACCACGAGTTCGCGCGCGATGCTGTTCGATCGCGACGGCAATGTCGTCTCGGTTGCGCAGAAGGAATTTCAGCAGATCTATCCGCATCCGGGCTGGGTGGAGCATGACCCGCAGGAAATCTGGGCGACGCAGGCAGGCGTCGCCGCCGAAGCCGTCACGCACGCCGGATTGAACGGCACGTCGATCGCGGCGATCGGCATCACGAACCAGCGCGAGACGACCATCGTCTGGGACCGCGAAACGGGTCATCCCGTCTACAACGCGATCGTCTGGCAGGACCGGCGCACGGCCGACTTCTGCGACCAGCTGAAAGCGCAAGGCCTCGAGGAAAAGGTTCGCGCCAAGACCGGCTTGCCGATCGACTCATATTTCTCCGCGACCAAGATCCGCTGGATTCTGGATAACGTCGAAGGCGCGCGCGACAAGGCGAAGCAGGGCAAGCTCGCGTTCGGCACCGTCGATAGCTGGCTCGTGTGGAATTTCACGAAGCACGGGCTGCACATCACTGACGTGACGAACGCGTCGCGCACGATGCTCTTCAACATCCACACGCTGCAGTGGGACGACGAACTGCTCGACGCGCTCGACATTCCGCGCAGCATGCTGCCCGAAGTGCGGCCGTCGTCCGAGGTGTATGGGCCGACCAAAACAACCGTATTCGCGTCGAAGATTCCACTCGCCGGCATCGCGGGCGATCAGCACGCCGCGCTGTTCGGCCAGATGTGCACGCGCTCCGGCATGGTGAAGAACACCTACGGCACCGGCTGCTTTCTCGTGATGAACACGGGCACGAAGCCGATCGAATCAAAGAACAATCTCGTCACGACGATCGCCTGGCAGATCGGCGATCAGGTTAACTATGCGCTCGAAGGCAGCATCTTCATCGCGGGAGCCGTCGTGCAATGGCTGCGCGACGGGCTCGGCATCATTCGCAGCGCGGCGGAGATCGAGACGCTCGCGCGCAGCATCGAGCATTGCGACGGCGTGTATCTGGTGCCCGCTTTCGCGGGCCTCGGCGCGCCGCACTGGAACGCACGGGCGCGCGGCACGCTGTTCGGCGTGACGCGCGGCACGACGTCGGCGCACATCGCGCGCGCGGCGCTCGATTCGATTGCGTATCAATCCGTCGACGTGCTGAAGGCGATGGAAGCCGACTCGGGCATCCACATCGACGAACTGCGCGTGGACGGTGGCGCGTGCGCGAACAATCTGCTGATGCAATTCCAGGCCGACATTCTCGGCGTCGATGCCGTGCGACCCAAAGTCAGCGAGACGACGGCGCTCGGCGCGGCGTATCTCGCGGGTCTGGCGACGGGATACTGGAAAGACATCGACGCATTGCAAAGCCAATGGAAGCTCGAGCATCGCTTCTCACCGGCGATGCCCGCGAACGAAGCGTCCGCTTGCCTCGCCGGCTGGCAGCGCGCCGTGCGTGCGGCGAAGGCATGGGCGGACACGCCGTGATCGTGTGCCGTGATTCCGCGCACTAACCGCGCCGCGCGACGCCCGACCGGTCTCCCGCGCCGGGCGTCAAAGCACGTATCATGTCGTTTTCAGCCCGCGTTCGAGTGGCTTGCGGGCGCGCCCTTCCTTCGTTTTCCGCATGATCGACCATCTCATTTGCGACTGCGACGGCGTGCTCGTCGACAGCGAAGTCATCGCCGACCGCGTGATGCACGACACGCTTGCGGCCACCTTCCCCACGCTCGATTTCCACGAGATCTGCAAGACAGCGTTTGGTCAGCAGACGTCACGTTTTCTGGAGAGCGTCGAAGCGGCGTTCGACATCCGTCTTCCCGCTGATTTCCTGCAGACCGTCGAGGCCAATGTCGAGGCGGAGCTTGCGTCGTCGCTGTCGGCGATCGGCGGCGTGCGCGACGCGTTGCAGCGCGTGCCGTTGCCGGCGGCCGTGGTGTCGAACAGCCGGATGGCGCGCGTCAGTGCATCCGTGCGACGCGCCGGACTCGCCGGGATTTTCGGCACGCGGGTGTTCAGCGCGGAACAGGTGGCGCGTCCGAAGCCTTATCCCGACGTGTATCTGTTTGCCGCACAGCAGTTGAATGTCGAACCGGCGCGGTGCGTGGTCGTCGAAGACAGCGTTGCCGGTTTGAACGCAGCGCGCGCGGCCGGGATGATGACGATTGCGTTTGTCGGCGCGAGTCATATTCCGGATGGCTATGCCGACGTGCTGCGCAATATGGGCATCACGCGGATCATGCAGCATATGGATGAACTGCCCGCGCTCGTCGAGGCGGGTTTGCGTGGGGAGTTTGGGGACGTGCAGTCTTGATGGTTTTGTGTTTTGTCTGCGACGCTGTGGGGTTTGCATCGCTGGCATCCGCTTTTTGTCTCTGGTTTATTGGCGTT
>BBSL01000026.1 GCA_001319865.1 Burkholderia sp. E7m39
GGCAAAAGAAAGCGGCTCACACCGAGCCGCTTGACCCGTTACCCACGGGCTCTCAACGTTCCTGTCATTCGTTCGCTTTCGCTTCGGCGCGTCCAGGTTGCCAACGCGCTAAACAGCGCCTCACCCGCGTCGTACGTCGGTACAACAAAGAGCCACGCCGGATGATTTGAGCCCCTGTGCGGCAAACTCTGTATCGGCCGTCGCGCCACGCGGGAAACCCTCGGTGCGCGGGGGTTTTCGTCCGTGCGCAGCCCTCAACGGCGGGACAACCTACACAACTTTGCCGCATCAGGACATCGATCCACAGACGCGGTTAGCTTTGCTACGGGTGCGTGAAGCGGATGAGACGCATGGAGAGAACGGTGGCAACGAACGTGGATGAGTACGTTGCCGCGCGAAGGGTGGGGACGTTGAGAGCCCGTGGGCGAATGTCAAAGGCTGGCGGTGTGAGCGGCTTTCTTTTGCCTACTTTTCTTTGCCGCCGCAAAGAAAAATAGGTGCCGCCCCGCACAGGGGCAACGCGAATAAACCAGAGACAAAAAGCGGATGCCCCCGCAATAAACAACGCAGCAAAAAGCAACGCAGCAAACCTCAGCAAACTGCAAAAAGCCCCGCGCAGCGGAAAGAAACTCACACCTCGACACAAACCTCCCGCGCCGCAGAAAGCGCGCGCCTGAACTCAACCAGTTCGGCGATCGTCAGCATCGGCATGTCATGCTTCTGCGCGAACCGTTCGACATCGGCGCCGCGCATCATCGTGCCATCGGCGTTCATCAGCTCGCACAACACGCCTGCAGGCTTCAGACCCGCCAGCGTCACCAGATCGACTGTTCCCTCCGTGTGGCCGCGGCGCGCCAGCACGCCGCCTGGCATCGCGCGCAGCGGATAAACGTGCCCAGGACGCACGATATCCGAAGGCTTCGCGTGATCCGCGATCGCCGCGCGAATCGTCGTCAGGCGATCGGCGGCCGAAACGCCCGTCGACACGCCCTCGCGCGCCTCGATCGACACCGTGAAAGCCGTCGTATTGCGGCTCTCGTTGTGCGCGGTCATCGGCGGGAGTTCGAGCGCGCGCACCTTGTCGTCGTTCAGGCACAGGCACACGATGCCGCTGCACTCGCGGATGAACAGCGCCATCATCTCGACGCTCATGCGCTCGGCGGACATGATCAGGTCCGCTTCGTTCTCGCGGTCGTGGTCGTCCTGCAGCACGACGGCACGGCCCGCGCGCAACGCGTCGAGGGCAGCGGCGATGCGCGGCGGAACGGGTTCGGTGGCAAGCAGGGGAAGGTCGGCGGCCGCATCGTCGGCAACGACGGACGAAACAGGCCAGACATAGGCAGACGACGATGCAGCAGACGAAGTCACAGAAGTGCTAACAGCGGACATGTGAAACGCTCCTCGCGAGAGTGTGGGCGAAAAACGTTTCAGGGCATTGCAAACAGACAAACGCGCCCCACCAGCCGCAAGCGGCTATCCATGCAGAGCGTGACGGCGTATCCGCCGCCCATCGCGATGCACGGCGCGGAACGCCGCCATCTTGCATGGAACGAAAGCCCGACGCCGAAGCGCCGATGTTCCGTTAGCAGGAGAGTCAGATGACTATCTGCACATCTTCTTCCATCCGGACTGTGACCGTCGGCTCTGGCTTCTCACCAGATCTGCTGACCCTGCAACAACGGCGCAGGCGCTCGCGGGCTCGCAGACTCGCGCCAGGAAGCGCGATCTGCATACCGCCGGTGGGGAATTTCGCCCCGCCCTGAAGACGTACTGATTGCCGGATCGATCCGGCTCGCAGAGCATACAGCAAGCGCGCGCGACATGCAGCGCGCCCGTACAGCGTGTTTCATGCGTCGGAATGCGCGTGCGCAAGCGGCGCATCGTGCGGCGACGCTTGCGGCACGTCCCAGCGCGGCGGCGTCTCTGCGTTCACGGTCACGCGAAACGCGCGCGCTTCCGTGTCGCCGGGATTGCGCAGGCTGTGCGGCTGGTCGGCGTCGAACACGATGGAATCGCCCGTCGCTAACAGCTGACGGCGCTCGTGCACGCTGACCTCCAGCGTGCCGACGCTCACGACGAGATTCACCGTCGTCCCCGGCGCGCGGCGCGTGCCCGGCTCCGTGTGCAGCGGCGCAATGCGCAACTCGTGAAACTCCGCCGTCGACGGCTCGGCGTCCGGATGCAGCGCGCGCGTCCAGTAACGCCCATTCGATGTCACGACGCGCGCCGAACGGTCCGCCGGCAAATGCTCGAAGCCGTTCACGGCGTGCTGGCGCAGGAATGCCGCAACCGACACCTTCAGCGCCGCCGCGACCTTGCACAGCACCTTGATCGACGGCACGCTGCGCGCCGATTCGATCTGCGCGAGCATCGCGCGGGAAACGCCCGATGCGCGCGCCAGAGCGTCAAGCGACAACTGACGCTCGGCGCGCAGCCGCGCGAGATTCACGCCGACGCGCCGCTCGAGCACGTCGAATTCCGGCGAGCGCGCTTCGTCGTGCGCGTGGGCTGCGGCGTTTGCTTCGGGCGCGCGATCGCGCACAAGCGCAAGCGGTGACTGCATGATGACCTCCTGAAGCCCCGCATCGACGCGGAGCGAGCACTGTTGGAGGACAGCCTAGCACCCGCTTTCCCCGCGCCCAACGAAGTTATCTTCACACTGTTATCACGATCGCAGAGGACGCTTATGCGCTGACGTGCGATGCAAGCAGCGCGCAGCGTCTGTCAGTGAAGAAGCGATCTGGCGCGCTTCCCGAAGCGTCGCGCGCAAACAGAAAGCCCACGCTGTGCGGTCGCGCGAAGCGTGGGCAGCACATCGTCAGATACGCATCACACGTGCGGCCGTCGACGTGACGCCGAACCCGCGCAATCGCGGCTCAAACCCGCTCGCGCACGTCCCGCACCACCACGGCAGAGGGCGCATCCATGCGCGCCGCGATCCACGTCACGGCGAGCGCGGCCAGCGCGACGAGTGCGGCAACGTAGGGCAACGCATCGAGCCCATAACCGTGGCTGATCGCGAGACCGCCGAGCCACGCGCCGCCCGCATTGCCCACGTTGAACGCGCCGATATTGAGCGTCGACGCGAGATTCGGCGCCGCCTCCGCCTTCTCGACGACGCGCATCTGCAGCGGCGGCACCATCGCGAACGCTGCGATGCCCCAGATGAACACGGTGACGGCAGCCGCGATCTGCGAGTGGCTGGTGTGCGCGAACACGGCCATCACGACGGCAAGCGCGATCAGAATGCCCATCAGCGAAGGCATCAACGCACGGTCCGCGAGCTTGCCGCCGATCGTGTTGCCCACCGTCAGCCCCACGCCGAACAGCACGAGGATCAGCGTGACACCGTGCGGGCCGAAGCCGCTCACCTGTTCGAGAATCGGCGCGATGTACGTGAACACGACGAACACGCCGCCGAAGCCGAGCACCGTCATCGTCAGTGCAAGCCACACCTGCGGCTCCTTCAGCACGCGCACTTCGTGGCCGAGACCCGTCGGACCCGCGTCGTGACGGTTGGGCACCAGCGCCGTGACGCCCGCAAGCGACAGCACGCCGAACGCCGCCACGATCCAGAACGCCATGCGCCAGCCGAACTGCTGGCCGATGAACGTGCCGAACGGCACGCCGAGCACGTTGGCGAGCGTGAGGCCCGTGAACATCAGCGCGATCGCGCTGGCGCGCTTTTCCTGCGGCACGAGCGACGCGGCCACCACCGCGCCAATGCCGAAGAACGAGCCGTGCGCGAACGACGTCACGACGCGCGCGATCATCAGCAGCGAATAGTCGGAGGCAATCGCGCACAGCACGTTGCCGACGATGAACACGCCCATCAGCAGCTGCAGTGCGAGCTTGCGCGGCATCTTGCTGGTGAGCACGGCGAGCAGCGGCGCGCCGACGGCCACGCCGAGCGCATAGCCGCTGACAAGCAAACCCGCCGACGGAAGCGAGACGGCGAGATCCTTCGCCACGTCGGGCAGCAAGCCCATGATGACGAACTCGGTCGTGCCGATGGCGAATGCGCTGATGGCAAGCGCAAGCAAAGGAATGGGCATGAAAGGCTCCAGACGACGATTCAGAAGGACGCGCGCGGGACATGGCGCGCCGTCGTCACGAACTCGATGACGACGGTGTCCGCGAGCGCGACAAACAGTTGCACTTCACCCGAAAGCGGCACGACGGCCGTCTGATACGGCACGCCCGACGCGTCGAGCCGCGCGAGCAGCGCATCCCACTGCGCGCCGTCGTCGAGACGGAACGCGATGTGGTCGATGCGCGGGCTCGCGCGGCCCGCATGACCCGGCCGCGTCGCAGCGACGAGATGAATCACGGGACGGCGATCCGCCGCGCGGCCGCCGGCGTAAAGCCAATAGCCGGCGATGCCGAACGGCGGCCGGTCGCCCTCCTCCAGTCCGACGACATCGACGAAAAATCGCCGGGCGGCGTCGAGATCCGGCGTGACGATCGTCGCGTGGTCGAGATGCATGGTGCTGACTCCGGGTAAACGCGGAATTCGCGTTTTCAGGACGGATTCTGCGCGAGCCGCGTCCTTTTGATAATTGGCGTAGCATTTGAAGGATTTTCAAATATCGCTGAACAATGACCGACAATCTGGGTGACATCCGTCTGTTCGTCGAAGCGGCGCAGCTGGGCAGCCTGTCGGCGGCGGGCCGCAAGCTGGGCTTGACGCCCGCCGCCGCCAGCGCGCGCCTCGCGAAGCTGGAGGGCGGGCTGAAGGCAAGGCTGTTCGAGCGCACCACGCGGCAACTGCGCCTCACCGACGAAGGGCGCCTTTACCTGAGCTGCTGCCAGCAGGCGCTGCGCGCGCTCGACGACGCCGAAGCTGCGTTGCAGGAAGGCCAGAATGCCGTGCGCGGCAAGGTGCGCGTTTCCGCGACGTCGGATTTCGGCCGCAATCTGCTGACGCACTGGCTCGACGAATTCAACGCGCTCTATCCCGACGTCACGTTCGCACTGACGCTGTCGGACTCGCTGTCGAATCTGGTGCAGGAAGACATCGACCTGGCCATCCGCTTCGGCATTCCGCAGGACAGCTCGCTCGTCGCGCGCTGGCTGGCGCCGAATCCGCGCGTGCTGTGCGCGTCGCCGGAATACATCGCGCGGCGCGGCGAGCCGAAAGATCCGCTCGATCTGGCGCGCTTCGACTGCATCGTGCTCGGCACGGCATCGGGGCCCGTCAACGAATGGCGCTTCACGCGCGGCGACGAAACCGTCACGTACACGATTCCGCTCGAATCGGCGCGCGAAACGAACGACGGCGCCGTCGCCCGCGAATGGGCGCTGCGCGGCTACGGCATCGTGATCAAGTCGATGTGGGACGTCGAAGCGGACCTGAAAAGCGACGGGCTGCGCGTGCTGCTGCCCGACTGGCATTATCCCGATGCGCCGCTGCACGCGATGTATCACCGCAACCGCTTCATGGCGCCGCGCGTGCGCGTGCTGCTGGATTTTCTCGCGGAGCGCTTTGCGACAACGACAGGCGAACTGGAAGCGCAACTCGGTCTGCCGCAGCCGCTCGGCGGCGGGCGCGGCACACACGACGAGTCGGGCGGCCCGTCGGACGGCGCGCGAAAAGGCGCGCGGGCAAAAGCGCGCGGGAAATCCGGCCGATAGCCGCCGCCGATAGCCGCCGCCCGCACCCGGTGAGCGCCCGGCGCGCCGCCAAAGCCCCGCGCCGCAAAGGGCTATAATGTTGGACTACGCTGTAAAAACGTGCCGCGGGCGCATCGGCCGCCCCGCATTGGCCCCGCTTCTTCGCGCTATGGCGCCGCACGTTTTTGTCTCTTCACCTTTTATTGACGCCCCCAGGTTAACCACTGCGACCGGCGAACACCCGATGACCAAGAAAGTTTATGTAAAGACCTTTGGCTGCCAGATGAACGAGTACGACTCCGACAAGATGGTCGACGTACTCGGCGCCGCTGAAGGCCTCGTCAAGACCGACAACCCCGAAGACGCCGACGTCATTCTGTTCAACACCTGCTCGGTGCGCGAAAAAGCGCAGGAGAAAGTCTTCTCCGATCTCGGCCGCGTGCGCGAACTGAAGGAGGCAAACCCGAATCTGCTGATCGGCGTGGGCGGCTGCGTGGCGAGCCAGGAAGGCGCGTCGATCGTTTCGCGCGCGCCGTACGTAGACCTCGTGTTCGGCCCGCAAACGCTGCACCGTCTGCCGCAGATGATCGACCAGCGCCGCGCGAGCGGCCGTCCGCAGGTCGACATCACGTTTCCGGAAATCGAGAAGTTCGATCATCTGCCGCCCGCGCGCGTCGATGGCCCGAGCGCGTTCGTGTCGATCATGGAAGGCTGCAGCAAATATTGCAGCTACTGCGTCGTGCCGTACACGCGCGGCGAGGAAGTGTCGCGTCCGCTCGACGACGTGCTGACGGAAATCGCCGGTCTCGCCGATCAGGGCGTGCGCGAAGTGACGCTGCTCGGCCAGAACGTCAACGCATACCGTGGCGCGATGACGCTCGGCGCAACCGAAATCGCCGATTTCGCCACGCTGATCGAGTACGTCGCGGACATTCCCGGCATCGAGAGGATTCGCTATACGACGTCGCATCCGAAGGAATTCACGCAGCGCCTGATCGACACCTACGCGAAAGTGCCGAAGCTCGTGAGCCACCTGCATCTGCCCGTCCAGCACGGCTCGGACCGCATCCTGATGGCGATGAAGCGCGGCTATACCGTGCTCGAATACAAATCGGTGATCCGCAAGCTGCGCGCGATCCGCCCGGATTTGTCGCTGTCGACGGACATGATCGTCGGCTTCCCCGGCGAGACGGAAGAAGACTTCGACAAGATGATGCAGCTCGTGCACGACATGAGCTACGACACGAGCTTCTCGTTCATCTACAGCCCGCGTCCCGGCACGCCCGCCGCGAACCTGCACGACGACACGCCGCGCGAAGTGAAGTTGCGCCGCTTGCAGCATCTGCAGGCGACCATCGAGGAAAACGTGCAGCGCATCAGCAACGCGATGGTCGGCAAGGTCGAGCGCATTCTGGTCGAGCGCCCGGCGCGCAAGGACCCGAACGAACTCGCGGGCCGCACGGAGAACAACCGCGTCGTCAATTTCCCGGCGCCCGTGGAGTCGCACGCGCGGCTGATCGGCCAGATGATCGACGTGAAGATCGTGCACGCGTATCCGCACTCGCTGCGCGGCGAACTCGTGATGGTTCACGATTCCGCGCCCGCCACTCATTGAGTTCCAGCACACCGACAGGACCGAATCCAAGCCTTGAAGACCACTCAGCAACATCTGGAATTCACCGCGCCGCGCGACGACAACGCGCGGCTTGCCAACCTCTGCGGGCCGCTCGACGAAAACCTGCGGCAGATCGAACAGGCGCTCGACGTCACGCTGCAACGCCGCGGTCACCGCATCAGCATTCGCGGGCGCGGCGCGAAAGTCGCGCTCAATGCGCTCGAAAATTTCTACAACAACGCGCGTGATCCGCTGTCCGTCGACGACATCCAGCTTGCGCTCGTCGAAGCGCGTCATCCGGGCAATACCGGACGCAAGAATGGCAACGGCGGCGGCAACGGCGAGGAACAGGACGATCCGCGTTTTCGCGGCGACCCCGATCATCCGTTCGACGAGCCGGCGCACGAAGGCGACGACGATGTCGAAGAACTCGGTCCGAAGCTGTACACGCGCCGCGCCGACCTGCGCGGCCGCACGCCGGCGCAGCGCGAGTATCTGAAGCAGATCGTCTCGCATGACGTCACGTTCGGCATCGGTCCGGCGGGCACGGGCAAGACGTATCTGGCCGTCGCGTGTGCCGTCGATGCGCTGGAACGCGATCAGGTCAAGCGTATCGTGCTGACGCGCCCGGCCGTCGAAGCGGGCGAGCGTCTTGGCTTCCTGCCCGGCGATCTCGCGCAGAAAGTCGATCCGTATCTGCGTCCGCTGTATGACGCGCTCTACGATCTGCTCGGTTTCGACAAGACCGCGAAGATGTTCGAGCGCCAGATGATCGAAATCGCACCGCTCGCGTACATGCGCGGCCGCACGCTGAATCACGCGTTCATCATTCTCGACGAGGCGCAGAACACCACGCCCGAGCAGATGAAGATGTTTCTCACGCGGATTGGCTTCGGCTCGAAGGCCGTCGTCACGGGCGACACGACGCAGATCGACTTGCCGCGCGGCCACAAGAGCGGGCTGATCGAGGCGCAGCATGTGCTCGCGAATGTGCGCGGCATCGCGCTCACGCACTTCACCAGCGCGGACGTGGTGCGGCATCCGCTGGTGGCGCGCATCGTCGAGGCTTATGACGCGGCATCGAAGAAAGAAGCGGCCGCCGCAGAAGCACCCGACGCAGCGAAGTGACGCGGACATGACACGGACGAACAACAAAGCATGAGCCGCGCACCGAAACTGTCGCTGAACCTGCAATTTCCCGCTGGAAAAGCGTGGCCCGAGCACAAGGCGCTGCTGCCGAAGGCATCCGTCGCCGCGTGGATCAAAGCCGCGCTGTTCGCGGACGCCGAGCTGACCGTGCGTTTCGTCGATGCCGAAGAAGGCCGCACGCTGAACCGCACGTATCGTGGCAAGGACTACGCGACCAATGTGCTGACGTTCGCTTACGCGGAATCGGAAGACGATCCCGTGACGGGCGATCTGATCCTGTGCTGCCCAGTCGTCGAAAAAGAGGCGACCGAACAGGGCAAGCCGCTCGAAGCGCATTACGCGCATCTGCTCGTCCACGGCACGCTGCACGCCCAGGGCTACGACCACGAGGACGAAGCAGAAGCCGAAGAAATGGAAGCGATCGAAACCGACGTGCTCGGCAAGCTCGGCTTTCCCGATCCCTACGAATAAGGCTCGCGCCCGGCAGCATCCAGCGACAGAGCCTGAAGTCGCCGCCGATGGCAGGCTCTGACCCCGAAGTCAGCCAACCGGTCGAATCAACGTGAGCCAACCTCTTTCCCCGCCGCCGCCACTTCCGCTTCCGCTTCCGCTTCCGCCTTGTCCCGGCTATCCGCCGTCGCTGGGCGAACCGCGCCTGCTGACGGATGACGAACTGCGCGCGTCGCTCAGTGCGACGCTCGCCGGATGGGACGGCGTGACCGACCTGTGGCTGTTCGGCTATGGTTCGCTGATCTGGAACCCCGGCCTGCCGACCGTCGAAGCGCAACGCTCGCGCGTGCACGGATATCACCGCGGGCTGTACCTGTGGTCGCGCGTCAATCGCGGCACGCCCGAGCAGCCGGGACTCGTGCTCGCGCTCGATCGGGGCGGCTCTTGCAGCGGCATCGCGTTCCGCCTCGCGGCCGACGGCGCCATGCCGCATCTCGAGGCACTGTGGCGCCGCGAAATGCCGATGGGTTCGTATCGTCCCGCGTGGCTGCCGTGCGTGCTGTCGGACGGACGGCGCGTCGATGCGCTCGCCTTCGTGATGCGGCGCGATGTGCCCACATACACAGGTAAGCTCTCCGACGAAGTGGTGAAGACGGTGCTCGGCTGCGCGTCGGGACGCTATGGGACGACGTTCGACTACGTGCGCCGCACGGTCGAGGCGCTCCGGGAGAGCGGCATGCCCGATCGGGGGTTGGAGGCGCTTCTCGCGCGGTGTAGCGGGTGATTTTTTTGCGCCTTTGCGGCGCGGGCTTTTTTTCGCGGCATCCGCGATGCGCCCTCGCGGCGTGGGCCTTTTTCGCTGGCATCCGCGCGGCGCCCTCGCGGCGTGGGCCTTTTTCGCTGGCATCCGCGATGCGCCTTCGCGGGGCGGATCTTTTTCGCGGGCATCCGCGATGCGCCTTCGCGGCGCGGGCGTT
>BBSL01000027.1 GCA_001319865.1 Burkholderia sp. E7m39
GGCAAAAGAAAGCCGCTCACACCGCCAGTCCACGTTCCTACCCACGGGCCCCCAACGTCCCCACACTTCACGCGGAAACGTTCTCGTTCAGGTGCGTTGCCAACGTTTTTTCATTCGCCGCACCGCCTTCTCCCGTTCGTACAGCGGCCAGCCGTGTCTGAAGTTTGGTGGTCCATTGCGGCAAACTCTGTGTAGGTTGTCTCGCTGTTGAAATTGGCGCACGGACGAAACCCCCCGCACACCGATGGTGTCCCGTGCGACACGACGGCCGACCCAGAGTTTGCCGCAAGGCGGCCCAAACCGTATGGCGTGGCCGTCTGCTGTACGGATGTGTAAAGCGGGTGAGGCGCTGATAGGCGCATTGGCAACTCACCTGCGGGGGCGCTGCGGCGTGAAGCGTGGGGACGTTGGGGGCCCGTGGGTAAGTGTCAAAGGCTGGCGGTGTGAGCGGCTTTCTTTTGCCTACTTTTCTTTGCCGCTGCAAAGAAAAGTAGGTGCCGCCCCGCACAGGGGCAACGCCCGCGCCGCGTAGGCGCATCGCGGATGCCCGCGAAAAAGATCCGCCCCGCGAAGGCGCATCGCGGATGCCAGCGAAAGAAATCCGCCCAGCGAAGCCGCCGCGCGGATGCCAGCGAAAAAAGCACCCCGCGGATGCCCGCGAAAAAAAGCCCACGCCGCAAAGGCGCAAAAAAAAAGGACCAACTACCCGCCGCAGGCGAAAACCAGAAATGAAAAAACCAACGACCAAAACCACGCCCCCCAGCGCGCAGATATCAGTTAGGATAAAACCCATCACGTTCCGGCGAACCGCGTTTCGCCGCGAAACCCCGTGACAAGGTCCTGCCACGCACGTGGTGTATCCTTAACGCTCTGCAACAGCGCGCCCAGCGTTCCGGGCGCACCACCATGAACGATTCGTATCCCAGTCGACGCCACTCCAGCGACAAACCGCACGAAAAGCGCTCGCTTCTTGAGCGATTGACCGACTTCATCTCGCCTGAGCCCGATTCTCGCGGCGAACTTCTCGAAATCCTGCAGGACGCGCATGAGCGCAATCTGATCGACGCCGATTCGCTGTCGATGATCGAAGGCGTGTTCCAGGTTTCCGAGCTCTGTGCACGCGACATCATGATCCCGCGCGCGCAAATGGACGCGATCAACATCGCCGATTCCCCGCACGACTTCATCCCGTACATGCTGGAAAAAGGCCACTCGCGCTATCCGGTGTACGAGGGCAATCGCGACAACGTGATCGGCGTGCTGCTCGCCAAAGACCTGCTGCGCTATTACGCCGAAGACGAAGCCGACGTGCGCGGCATGCTGCGGCCCGCCGTGTTCATCCCCGAATCGAAACGCCTGAACGTCCTGCTGCACGACTTCCGCGTGAACCGCAATCACATCGCGATCGTCGTCGACGAATACGGCGGCGTCGCGGGCCTCATCACGATCGAGGACGTGCTGGAGCAGATCGTCGGCGATATTGAAGACGAATACGATTTCGACGAGGAAAGCGGCAACATCATCGCATCGCCGGACGGACGCTACCGCGTGCGCGCGCTGACCGAGATCGAGCAGTTCAACGAGGAATTCGGCACGCATTATTCCGACGAAGAAGTCGATACCATCGGCGGCCTCGTCACGCACCATTTCGGACGCGTGCCGCATCGCGGCGAGAAAGTGCGGATCGACGACCTGATTTTCGAAGTGCTGCGCGCCGACGCGCGCCAGATCCATATGCTGCTCGTGCGCCGTGATCCGCTCGCGGGACAGCGCGAACGCGACGCCCTGCACGTGCAGACCTGATTTCTCCCCGTTTTTTCGTCCAGCCGACCACGCAATAATGGCCGACCCGATCACTTCCCGTCTGCGCCGCGGCGTGACGTCCGACGCGGCGCGAGCCGGCGGCCGCGCGTTGCCGTGGTGGCATTACCTCGTCGCCGTCGCCGCCGGCGCGCTCAACACGCTCTCGTTCGCGCCGACGCCGCACGGCGGCTGGCTCGAACTCGCGATCTTCGTGTTCTTCTTCGCGTGGCTCACGCGCACGACGAGCTGGAAAAGCGCTGCCCTCACCGGCTTCGCGTTCGGCTTCGGCAATTACGTGACGGGCGTCTGGTGGCTGTATGTGAGCATGCACTTCTACGGCGGCATGGCCGCGCCGCTGGCGGGCGCGGCGCTCGTGCTGTTCTCGCTGTATCTGGCCGTCTACCCGGGGCTCGCGGCGGGCGTCTGGTCGTTCTGCGCGGGGCATGCGCGCAACGGCAAGCTCGCCGATACCCAGCCGTTTTCGCCGACATGGCATGGCGCATTCGCTTTCGCGAGCGCATGGGCGATCGGCGAATGGCTGCGTGGCACGGTCTTCACGGGCTTTCCGTGGCTCGCGAGCGGTTACGCGCAAGTGGACGGCCCGTTCGCCGGATTCGCGCCGATCGCCGGTGTATACGGCGTCGGCTGGGCGATGGCGCTGACGGCCGCGCTGATCGCGCAGGCGCTGCTGCGCTCGCGCGCGGCGTCGAGCGGCACGGCTTCGAACTCTGCAACCGGTGCCAGAACAGCCGGCGCGCCGCGCACCGCGCGCGTCGTTACGCCCACCGTGCTGGCTGTCGCGCTGATCGCCGCGGGGCTGTTGCTGCCGCTCGTGTCGTGGACGGCGCCCGCGAACGCGTCGCTGACCGTGCGCCTGTTGCAAGGCAACGTGAAGCAGGACATGAAGTTCGAAGCATCGGGCGTGAAAGCGGCCATCGACCAATATCAGCGGATGATCACGGAAAAGCCCGCCGATCTGATCGTCACGCCGGAAACCGCGATTCCCGTGCTCGCGCAGACGATCCCCGAATCGTTCGCACTTGCCGTGCGGCAGTTCGCCGACTCGACGCATTCGTCGATCCTGTTCGGCGCAGTCGGCGGAACGATCACGCCGGATGGCCGCGTGGTCGATTACACCAACAGCCTGTTCGGCATCACGCCGAATGAGATGGGCGTGTATCGCTACGACAAGCATCACCTCGTGCCGTTCGGCGAGTTCGTGCCGTGGGGCTTCCGCTGGTTCGTGAACCTGATGAATATTCCGCTCGGCGATTTCGCGCGCGGCCCGGCCGTGCAGAAGCCGTTCGTCGTGCGCGACCAGCCGGTGGCCGTCGACATCTGCTACGAGGACATCTTCGGCGAGGAAATCGCGCGCACGGTGCGCGAGAGCGACCTGCCGGCGGGCGTGCTCGTCAATTCGACGAACCTCGCCTGGTTCGGCAACACGATCGCGCTCGACCAGCACCTGCAGATCGCGCGCATGCGCTCGCTCGAAACGGGCCGCCCGATGCTGCGCGCGACGAACACGGGCGCGACGGCCGCCATCGATGCGCACGGCAACGTGATCGCGCGCCTGCCCGCCTTCACGGTCGGCTCGATCGACACCACGATTCAAGGCACACGGGCAACACGCCTTACGTGACGAGCGGCAACAACACGGTGCTCGCCATTTCGCTGCTGTTCCTCGCCTTCGGATTCGCGTTCGGGCCGGGCCGCATCCGCAAGAACGGCGGCAACCACAACGGCAACACCGACGGCAGCGCCTGACATCGAGCTCAGACGGGCGGCGCACCGCAAACCCCACGACGACGCGCCCCCGCCGATCCACCAGGCCCCAGAAAGTCTCAAGCCTGCGGCAATCCGGTAAAATTCAAGGTTTAACAGCACTGGGCCGCGCAACCGGCCGGCTGCGGGGCGAACGGCCAGCCTGGTCCGCGTGCCGCGCGAGCCGCACGGCATCCGCGTCCTGCCTGAAAGGCACCCTTCAAGGCACTTCATGCTCACGTTTCAGCAAATCATCCTGACGCTGCAATCCTATTGGGACAAGCAGGGTTGCGCGCTGCTCCAGCCGATCGACATGGAAGTCGGCGCGGGCACGTCCCACGTTCATACGTTCCTGCGCGCAATCGGCCCCGAGCCGTGGCGCGCCGCGTACGTGCAGCCGTCGCGCCGTCCGAAAGACGGCCGTTACGGCGAGAACCCGAACCGTCTGCAGCACTACTACCAGTACCAGGTCGTGCTGAAGCCGGCGCCGGAAAACATCCTCGACCTGTACCTCGGCTCGCTCGAAGCGCTCGGCTTCGACCTGAAGCAGAACGATGTGCGCTTCGTCGAGGACGACTGGGAAAATCCGACGCTGGGCGCGTGGGGCCTCGGCTGGGAAGTGTGGTTGAACGGCATGGAAGTCACGCAGTTCACGTACTTCCAGCAGGTGGGCGGCCTCGACTGCAAGCCGGTGCTCGGCGAAATCACCTACGGTCTGGAACGCCTCGCGATGTATCTGCAAAAGGTCGAGAACGTCTACGACCTGATCTGGACCGAGTGGGAAGAACAAGGCCCGAACGGCCCGGAAATGCGCCGCCTCACGTATGGCGACGTCTACCACCAGAACGAAGTCGAGCAGTCCACGTACAACTTCGAATACGCGAACACCGATCTGCTGTTCACGTTCTTCAACAGCTACGAGAGCGAAGCGAAGCGCATGATCGAAGTGCCGCTCGCGCTGCCCGCTTATGAACTCGTGCTGAAAGCCGCGCACACGTTCAATCTGCTCGACGCGCGCGGCGCGATCTCCGTGACGGAGCGCGCGGCGTATATCGGCCGAATTCGCGCGCTGTCGCGCCTCGTCGCGCAGGCGTATTACGACTCGCGCGAAAAGCTCGGCTTCCCGATGCTCGGCAATCCCGTGCACGGCGTGCCCGGCCTCACCACCGACGAACAGGACGCCGCGATGCCCGCGTGGGCGCCGCCGTTGAAGGTCGAACGCAAGATCGACCAGGACTGACGAGACCAAGAAGACATGACGCAATCCCATCAAGCCACCCTGCTCGTCGAACTGCTGACGGAAGAACTGCCGCCGAAGGCGCTCGCGCGCCTGGGCGATGCGTTCGCCGAAGGCATCGCGCAACGCCTCGCTGCACGCGACCTGATCGAAGGCGAATTGCAGTTCGAGCGTTACGCGACGCCGCGCCGCCTCGCCGTGACGATCAAGAACGTGCGCAACGTCGCGCCCGAAAAACACGTGCGCGAAAAAGTGCTGCCCGTGTCCGTCGCGCTCGATGCGAACGGTCAGCCCACGCCGCCGCTCGCCAAGAAACTGGCCGCGCTCGGCTTCCCCGATTTCTCGGTGAACGATCTCGAACGCGCGAACGACGGCAAGGCGGAAGCGTTCTTCCTGCGCTACGCGGCGCCCGGCGCGACGCTCGCCGAAGGGCTGCAGACGGCGCTCGACGAAACGCTCGCCAAGCTGCCCATTCCGAAGGTGATGACGTACCAGCGCCCGGACGGCTCGAACGTGCAGTTCGTGCGCCCGGTGCATCGGCTGACGGTGCTGCACGACCATGAGGTCGTGCCCGTCACGGCATTCGGCATCGACGCCGACGACACCACGCTCGGCCATCGCTTCCTGTCCGAAGGCTTCGTGCAGATCCAGCACGCGAATCACTATGCGGAAACGCTGATGCACAAGGGCAAGGTCGTGCCGAACTTCGCCGATCGCAAGGAAACGATCCGCACGCATCTGCTCGCGCACGCGGACGGCGATCAAGTCGTGATGCCCGAATCTCTGCTCGACGAAGTGACGTCGCTGGTCGAATGGCCCGTCGTCTACGCGTGCAAGTTCGAGGACGAATTCCTGCAAGTGCCGCAGGAATGCCTGATCCTCACGATGCAGACGAACCAGAAGTACTTCGCGCTCACCGACGCCAACGGCAAGCTGCGCTCGCGCTTCCTGATCGTGTCGAACATCGAGACGAAGACGCCCGGCGAGATCGTCGAAGGCAATGAGCGCGTCGTGCGCCCGCGTCTTGCCGACGCGAAGTTCTTCTTCGAGCACGACAAGAAGAAGCCGCTCGCGGATCGCGTGCCGCAACTCGCGAACGTCGTCTATCACAACAAGCTGGGGTCGGCGCTGCAACGCGTCGAGCGCGTCGAGTCGCTGGCGGGTGAAATCGCGCGCATGATCGGCGCGGACGTCGCGCTCGCGAAGCGCGGCGCGCATCTCGCCAAGGCCGACCTGCTGACAGACATGGTCGGCGAATTCCCCGAGCTGCAAGGCACAATGGGCACGTACTACGCGCGCCACGACGGCGAGCCGGAAGACGTTGCGCTGGCGTGCTCGGAGCACTATCAGCCGCGCTTTTCCGGCGACGCGTTGCCGTCCACTGCAACGGGGACGGTCGTCGCGCTCGCCGACAAGCTCGAAACGCTGGTCGGCATCTGGGGCATCGGCCTGCAGCCCACAGGCGAAAAAGATCCGTTCGCGCTGCGCCGTCACGCGCTCGGCGTGCTGCGCATTCTGGTCGAAAAGCAGTTGCCGATCGATCTGATCGAACTGCTGCGCGTCACGTACGCGCAGTTCGCGAACGTGCCGAACGTCACCGACTCGACGCAAGCCATCTACGAATTTTGTATCGATCGTCTGCGCGGCATGCTGCGCGAACGCGGCTATTCGGCGGGTGAAGTCGATGCCGTGCTCGCGTTGAACCCGACGCGCTTCGACGACATCGTCGCGCGTCTGGATGCCGTGCGCGAATTCGCGGCGCTCGCGGAAGCGGCATCGCTGGCGGCGGCGAACAAGCGCATTTCGAACATCCTGAAGAAGTCCGACAGCGCGAATACGAACGGCGTGCAGGTCACGCTGCTGGTCGAATCGGCGGAAAAGGCGCTGCATGCGCAACTCGAGCAGGTTGCGCCGCGCGTGCAGTCGCAACTGGCCGAGCGTCAGTACACGGGCGCGTTGTCGGCCCTCGCGGCGCTGCGCGAACCCGTCGATACGTTCTTCAACGACGTGATGGTCAACGCCGAAGATCCGGCGCTGCGTGCAAACCGCCTGGCGTTGCTCGGCGCGCTGCATCAGCAGATGAACTGCGTCGCGGATATTTCGCGTCTCGCCGCCTGAGTCCCGCATCATGCCGACTGCAAAGAAACTGGTGGTACTCGACCGGGACGGTGTGATCAACGTCGACTCGGAGGCGTTCATCAAATCGCCCGACGAGTGGGTCGCGCTGCCCGGCAGCCTCGAAGCGATCGCGCGGCTCAATCAGGCCGGCTATCGCGTCGCGATCGCGACGAACCAGTCGGGCATCGGCCGGGGGCTGTTCGACATGGACGCGCTCAATGCGATGCATCTGAAGATGCATCGCGCGGCGGCGGCGGTTGGCGCACGCATCGACGCCGTGTTCTTCTGCCCGCACACGGCCGACGATCACTGCGAATGCCGCAAGCCGAAACCCGGCATGCTGAAGATGATCGCGGAGCGCTTCGAGATCGAGCCGGAGGATACGCCGTGCGTCGGCGATTCGCTGCGCGATCTGCAGGCGGGCGCCGCGCTCGGTTTCATCCCGCATCTGGTGCTGACAGGCAAGGGCAAGAAGACGCTGGCAGCAGGCGGCCTGCCCGAGGGCACGCGCGTGCATGACGACTTGCGTGCGTTCGCGCTCGACTTTCTCGCCGAAGAACAAGAATGACGCCCACTTGACGCGTCCATATTGAAAAGACCACACCGATGCGCTTCATCCGCTCGCTGCTGCTGCTGATCTTTTTCGCGGTCTTCACGATTCCGTATGCGACCGCGTGCTTTTTCGCGTTTCCGTTCATGCGCGCCGACAACCGCTACTGGATGGCCGTCGGCTGGTGCCGCGTGACGCTCGCCGTCGTGCGCGTGCTCAACGGCATTCGCTACCAAATTCGCGGCATGGACAATCTGCCGAACGGTCCCGCCGTGTTGCTCTCAAAGCATCAGTCCGCGTGGGAGACGCTCGCGTTTCCCGCGCTGATGCCGCGCCCGTTGTGCTATGTGTTCAAGCGGGAACTGCTGTACGTACCGTTCTTCGGCTGGGCGCTCGGCCTGCTGAAGATGATTCACATCGACCGCAAGGAAGGCAAGAACGCGTTTGCGTCGGTGACGCGGCAGGGCGCGCGGCGCATGTCCGAAGGCGCGTGGGTCATCATGTTTCCGGAAGGCACGCGCACGCCCACGGGCAAACAGGGCAAATACAAAACGGGCGGCGCGCGCTTCGCAGTCGCGACGGGCGCGGTTGTCGTCCCCATCGCGCACAATGCAGGACGTGTGTGGCCACGCAACTCGTTTATGAAATATCCGGGTATAGTCACAGTGTCGATCGGCAAGCCGATCGACACCACCGGGCTCACGCCCGACGAAGTGAACACGCGCGTCGAAACGTGGATCGAAGCCGAGATGCGTCGCATCGATCCAGCCGCTTATGGCGTCGAGCAGGCCACGCCCGCCGCCGCCCGTATCTGACGCGCCACGTTGTCACGCGCAACTTTGCGCGTTGCGGCGTATCAGCGCGAAGTGAGTCCGATGCAGAAGTCTTCCAAGCCGCAGCCTGCTGCGGCGCTCGATAGCCGGCAACTCGATCTGCCGCTCTTCGACGAGCCGGGCAAGTCCGACGCGCCGCCGCAGCCCAAGCCTGCGGCTCCTCTTGCTCCCGATGGTTCCAAACTGCGCAGCGTCACGCTCGGCGCGCGCACGCTGTATTACGCGCTCAGACGCTCGTCGCGTCGCTCGATCGGGTTCGCCATCGACAGCACGGGCCTGACGATCACCGCGCCGCGCTGGGTGACGCTCGCCGATATCGAAACCGCGATCGCCGAAAAGCAGCGCTGGATTTTCACGAAACTCACCGAATGGCAAACGCGCACGGAGCAGCGCGTGATGCCGCGGGTCGACTGGAAAAATGGCGCGGAGCTGCCCTACCTCGGACAAACCGTGCACGTGACGCTCGCGGCCGCCAATGGGCTGCTGACGTACGACGCCGCGCAGAACATGCTCGCGCTGCCGCTGCCTGCACATGCCGATCCGCAGCAGATCAAGGATCGCGTGCAAGGCTGGCTGCAAAGCGAAGCGAAGCGGATTTTCGGCGAGCGTCTCGCCGTGTATGCGCAGAGGCTCGGGGTGACGTATCGCGCGTATGCGCTGTCGTCGGCGGCGACGCGCTGGGGCAGTTGTTCGAGCGATGGAAAAATCCGCCTGAACTGGCGGCTGATCCACTTCCCGCTGTCGATCATCGACTATGTGGTCGCGCATGAACTCGCGCATCTGCGCGAGATGAACCATAGTCCGCGTTTCTGGCAGACGGTCGAGTCGATATTTCCTGAATTTCGCGAGGCACGACAGACGCTCAAGCATCATCCGCCCGAGTTGCTGCCTACGCTTTAAAGCGGCTTCGCGATGCAAAAAGCGCCGGACCTTTCGTCCGGCGCTTTCGTTTTTACATCACGACTTCTTCTGGATGAACTCGATCTTGTAGCCGTCCGGATCGGTGACGAACGCGATCACCGTCGAGCCGTGCTTCATCGGGCCGGCTTCGCGCACCACCGTGCCGCCCTGCTCCTTGATCTTCGCGCACGCCGCATAAGCGTCATCGACTTCGACCGCGAGGTGGCCGAACGCATTGCCCATGTCGTACGACTCGGTGTCCCAGTTGTGGGTCAGCTCGATCACCGTGCCGTCTTTCTCGTCTTCGTAACCGACGAACGCCAGCGTGAACTTTCCTTCCGGATAGTCATTGCGGCGCAGCACTTTCATGCCGAGCAGCTCTGTGTAGAACTTGATCGAGCGGTCGAGATTGCCGACTCGAAGCATGGTGTGAAGAAGGCGCATCGTGTACTCCCTTGTTGCTTGATGATAGCGAGGACGTAAATGTACCGAAAAAGCCGCGCGAGCGCTGAGCGTGCGCGCGGCGGCGTGCCGTTCGTGCAGCCGCCGTGTGCTCAGAACCTATGCCGCAGCCCCGTCATCAGGCCGATCTGCGAACCCTTTTGCGCGAGGCCGACACCGTTGACACCCTGCAATTGTGCGCCGATCAGATCGCCGCGATACAGCGAATAATCGCCTTCGACATAGACGTCGGTGCGCTTTGACAGGCTGTAATCCGCGACGAGCTGATACTGCCACGCCGAACCGTCCTGCGCAGGCGTCTTGCCGTCCTGCAAGGTCCGCCACACGTTCGCGGCGAAATGCCAGAAGGGGCCTATCTGTTGCGTGATGCCGCCCAGTATCATGCGCCGCCGTGAAAAATCCGTGTACTTGAGGGCCGCGAGCACGGGCGCCGTGAACGGTCCGTTCGCAAAGTTCGAGAAGCCCGGATCGTTCTGATTGACGATATAGCCAAGCGCGAAACGCGTCTTTTGCCACGTGTACGACGCGCCGAACGTCCATGCCTTCGCCGCGCTGCCGTTGACGGAATCGCGCGACTCCTCGTACGCGCCGCCCGCATTGATGGGTCCACCGCCTGGCGCATAGGCCACGGCGGCGCCGTACTGCGAGCCATACGACGTA
>BBSL01000028.1 GCA_001319865.1 Burkholderia sp. E7m39
CACGTCATGTGCACGCGCCTGATACTGCACCTGATTGCTGGTCCAGATGCCGCCCGACATCGTCACCTCGGGCTGGAAGCTGAAGTCGTATGGAATCCACGGGTTGCTGCCGTAGCCGCCAATCGTGATGCCTTCGATCAGCACGTTCGGCATCCGTCCGAAAATCAGCTTGCCATAGGACGACGATTGCACGCCGATCTGCGCTTCGTTGAAAAACGGCAGCGTCGGGTCGCTCTGCCCGCTGTTGATGTAGATCCGGTTTTCCAGTTTGAAGAAGGTAGACCAGCCGCCGCCCAGATTTTCGACACCGCGCAATCCCCAGCGGCTTTCGGACATGCCGCCGTTGCCGAGGCCCACGCTCCAATCGCCGTTCTTGTTCACATGCGTCATATAGCGAATGCTTTCGTCGGCGATGCCGTACAACGTGACGCTCGATTGCGCGTGCACCGTCGCGTTCGCCAGCGTGTGCGCAAGCGCCGCATACGCGCAGACCTTAAGCCCGTTGCTCACCTTCGTCATACCGTCTCCTGATCAATCCTGCATCGATGCGTGCGGCGGCCCGCACGAAAGATCGGCAAGCGCGAGGCAAGCGTAAGATTAATCTGTATGAAGGAAGGGAAAGATAAAAAGAAAGCCCGCGTGTTGCGGGCTGTCTACAACGATTCATGCGAACGCAACGGTACACGTTGCGATTTTCCGGTCGTTTATCTCACTCGGGCGATGCGGCTGTGACAGCCTGAGCGACGGCGACATATTCGCTGACGGGCACATCTTCGGCGCGTCGTTGCAGATCGAAGCCGAGCGCGTCGAAATCGACGGTATCGCGAAACGACGATAACGTATTTCGCAGCATCTTCCGGCGCTGCGAGAACGCGGCCGTGACGACTTCACCGAGCGTCGCTTCATTGACGGCGGGCAGTTCGTGGGGCGCGTACGGAATCATCCGCACGATGGCGGAATCGACTTTCGGCGGCGGCTGGAACGATTCCGGCGGCACGTCGAGCAGTTTGTCGATCACGTAGCGGTACTGCAGCATCACCGACAGCCGGCTGAACGCCTTGCTGCCGGGTTCCGCGACCATCCGCTCGACCACTTCGTTCTGCAGCATGAAATGCTGATCGATCACACGATCGGCGAAGCTCGCCAGGTGAAACAGCAGCGGGCTCGAAATGTTGTACGGCAGATTGCCGACGATGCGCAGCGTCGGCTTGTCGCCCTCCGCTGCCAGCGCGCCGAAGTCGAACGCGAGCGCGTCGCCTTCGTGCAGCTCGAGCAGATCGCCAAACTTCTTCTTCAGACGGCCGATCAGATCGCGGTCCAGTTCAACGGCGTGAAGCGGCGCCTCGGGCGTCGCGAGCCGCCCGATCAGCGGCTCCGTGAGCGCGCCGAGTCCCGGCCCGATTTCGACCATGCGCTCGCCGCGTTGCGGACGGATCACGTCGACAATCGAATCGATAATGCCCAGGTCGACCAGAAAATTCTGTCCGAAGCGCTTGCGCGCGAAATGGCCCTGGTGCTGTCTGCTTGAACTGTTGGACATCGAAAAAAGCTACAAAAAGATCAGGTGGCGCGGCGGTTGCGCGCCATCGAAACGGCCGTGTCGATCGCGGCGATCAGGCTGCCCGCGTCGGCGCGGCCCGTGCCGGCGAGATCGAGCGCCGTGCCGTGATCGACGGACGTGCGGATGATCGGCAAGCCCAACGTCACGTTGATGCCTTCGCCGAACGTGGCGTACTTCAGAACGGGCAAGCCCTGATCGTGGAACATGGCCAGCACGCAATCGGCTTCGTTCAGGTATCGCGGCTGAAACAGCGTGTCGGCGGGATACGGGCCGCGCGCGTCGATGCCCTGCCCGTTGACGAGCGCGAGTGCGGGCGAGATCACATCGATTTCCTCGCGGCCCAGATAGCCGTTTTCGCCCGCATGCGGGTTCAGGCCGGTGACGAGAATGCGCGGCGCGGGCAGCCCGAAATGATGGCGCAGGTCGTGATCGATGATGCGCAGCGTGTCGACCAGACCGTCGACCGTCAATGCCGCCGACACATCCTTCAGCGGCAGATGCGTGGTCGCGAGCGCGACGCGCAGCGGCCTTGCGCCCGTGCCGGCCAGCATCATGACGACACGCGGCGTATGCGTGCGCTCCGCCAGATATTCGGTGTGGCCGGTGAACGGAACGCCGGCATCGTTGATCGTGCTCTTTTGCAGCGGCGCCGTGACGATGGCGTCGAACGTGCCGGCGAGCGCGCCGTCGATGGCGGCATCGAGCAGGCCGAGCACGTAGGGACCGTTCTTCGCGTCGAGCTTGCCGGCTTGTGCGGGCGCTGCGAGAGCGTGATGCTGGGTGGCGATGCGGCGGCCCTGCTGCGCCGCCCAGTCAATGCCGACGGCCTGCGCGCGGGCGGCCATCAGATCGCTGTCGCCGAGCACCGTGAAGTGCGCATCGGGCCAGTGCGCGCCCGCTGCCGCGAGCGCCTGCGCGGTCAGTTCAGGACCGACGCCAGCCGGCTCGCCCGTGGTGATCGCGATGTTCAGCGGTGCGTTCGAGGGCTGGGCAGCGGTCATGAAGATTCCAGAAGTTATTGCGTGGAGGCGTCCGGCGAGGTGCCTGTGAGCGGGCCGACCTTGTAGTCGACATACGCGGTGTCGCGCAGTTCACGCAACCAGTCGGCATACGCCTGTTCCGCCTTGCGCTGGCCGATTGCCTGGCGCGCCAGGTCCATCTGCTGCGACACCGAGCCTTCGGCTTCGCGCCGGCCGAGCACCTGGATCAAATGGTAGCCGTATTCGCTTCGCACCGGCTGGCTGATCTGGTTGTCCTGCAGCGCGTTCATCGCGCGCTCGAATTCAGGCACCGTTTCGCCCGGGCTGATCCAGCCGAGATCGCCGCCCTGCGACGCCGAGCCGTCCTGCGAATAGGTGCGCGCGAACTTGTCGAAGTCGCCTTGGCCCGTTTCGATGTCGCGGCGGATTTCGAGCAGCTTCTGACGCGCCTGCGGCTCCGACATGCCGTCGCCGACGCGCAGCAGGATGTGGCGCACGTGCGTCTGCACGAGCTTCGTCGAGTCGGCGGAAGCCGCGCCCTGGCCCGAGCGGCGGTCGACGAGACGCACGATTTCGAAGCCGTCGCTGGTGCGGATCACGCTTGGGTTGACCTGACCCGGACGCAGCGTCGAAGCGGCCGTCACGAACTCGGCGGGGAGCTTCGTCGGGCTCTGGAAGCCCATGTCGCCGCCCTTCGATGCATCAGGCGCCTGCGAGTTCGCCTTCGCGAGTTTCTCGAAATTGCCGCCGTTCATCGCTTCCTGCAGCAGCGAATTCGCCTTCGCCTGCGCTGCCTCGATATCCGTCTGCGACGCGTTGAGCGGCGCCTTCAGGAAGATGTGCTCGATACGCAGATCGCTTGTGAGGCCGGCCGTCGGTCCGCGCTGGCTGGCGATGTAGTTCGCGACTTCCGCGTCCGACACCGTGACCTTGCTGTCCACTTCCTTCTCGCGCAGACGCGACAGGATCAGCTCCGTCTTCGCGTCGCCCGTGAAAGTCGACCAGGGCACGCCTTGTGCCTCGATGCGCGCGCGGTACATGTCGAGCGGCATGTTGTTGGCTTGCGCGAGACGCTCGAGCGTGCGCTGCACGGTCGCGTCGTCGACGCTGATGCCGTCCTCGCGCGCCTTTTGCAGCTGGATGCGCTCCAGCACCATCTGGTTGAGCACCTGCTGGCGCAGCTGGTCTTCCGGCGGAATCGGCGCGTGCTGCTGATTCAGCCGCTTCGTGATCAGGTTGACGCGCATATCCAGCTCGCGCTGCGTGATGACGCCGTTATTGACGACAGCCGCGATCGTATCGACCGTTTGCGCACTGGTGTTGCCGTTCAGCGCCTGCGCGTGCACGGGCGCCGCCAACAGAATGGAAGCGGCCGCAGCGAGGCCGGTCGCGAACGTTGCCAGGCGAAGCTTTTTCATGATTGCCACAGATACTCCAATAATGTCGGGCACGCTCGGCCCGTCTTATCTGTTGCGAACGACGTGGTAGCGACCGGTCATTCGTAATTGTTGAACTGCGATTCGGGCGGCGGCGGCGGCGGAAGCGGCGTGTAGCCCGCCACACTGGCGCGGAACGCCGACATCAGTCCGTTGTCGACGCTCGACAGTCCCTTGAAAGTCAGCTGCGCGAGCACGCGCGTGCCGGAGGTCTGGCTGCCCGTCGTGTTCACCCCGTTGGCATAGCGCTGGAAGCCGACGCCGAGCGTCCAGCAATCCGCGTCGTACTGCAAGCCGAGCAGGGCGTCGACGGCGCGATGGCCCTTCAGGTCGTAGTTGATGCGCCCAACGCCGTAGACCCGATGCATCAGCGGCCATTGCCCGGAGATCAGCAACTGGTTGATCGGCTGGTCGTCGAGTGTCGTGTTGGCGCGCGTGTAGCGGTAGCCGACGTTGATGACCTTGCCCGCTTCCGGGCTGTAGCCGAAGCCGACGCTGGTTTTGACCAGCTGGTTGTTGTCCGCATTATATTGGAACGCTGTTTCCGACGCGAAACCGGCCCCGAGCTTCAACGACGCGCCCAGAATCAGGTCCGAGTGCGTAGCCTGTTCCGACGACTGCGGCGTCTGGTCCAGCGTGACGCGCTGGTCGCGGAAATAGTACTGCTGCGCGATCACGAAGCGCGCGCGCTCGTCGCCCGTCGACGGGTTCAGAAAGCGTGTGGTGAGCGCGGCCGTCAGACGGTTCGCATCGGCGATGCGGTCGTTACCGACGAAGGTGTTCGGCGTGAAGATTTCGGCAAGACCGAAGTCCGATTCGGCCGTATCGAACAGCGGCGCGAAGCTCTGGTTGTGATACGGCGTGTAGACGTAGTACAGACGCGGCTCCAGCGTCTGGATATAGTCCTGGCCGAACACGCGCACGGAGCGGTCGAAGATCAGTCCCGTATCGAACGAGAAGGTCGGAATCGACTCGGTGAAATTCTTCGGCTGGTTCGCCGGCGCGCCCGTGCCGATGTTGCTCAGGTCGTACGACGCGAAGTGCCACTGCACCTTCGGCGTGACGAAGTAGCCCGGCCCGACCACCGAATACGCGATGTAAGGATTGAAGACGACGCGATCGCCTTCCGTCGAATCGCCCGTCGTGATGCGAAAGCGCGAGTAGTCGGCTTCGGCGCCGAAGTCGAAGCCGCCCACGTTGTACTTCGCGTACTTCACGTTCAACTGCGGCTCGCGTCCGTACGGCGCGGTGGACGGCGACAGCGTCTGCCAGTGCTGCTCGCGCGCGAGCACGGACCACGGGCCGTTGTTGTACGTGAGGCCGGCTTCCTGCTGGTAGAGCAGCTGCGTGCCGTTCAGGAACTGGTTCGTCGACGACGACAGGTCTTCCGGATAGGTGTTGTCCGAGACCTTGTTGTAGTAGATGTACCCGCCGAAACCCGAGCCGAAGTTCTGGCTATGCTGGATATACAGCGCATAGCGGTTCGTATGCGTGATCTTGTCGTCGGGCAGGAATTCGCCTGTGATCGAGCCGCTGTACGTGGGCGACAGATAACGGAAGTTGCCTTGCCACTGCACGCCGCGCTTGGACAGAATGCGCGGCGTCACGGTCAGATCGCGATTGGGCGCGATGTTGAAATAGTACGGCAGCGACAGCTCGAAACCGTTGGTCGAACTGAGCGACGCGGTAGGCGGCAACAGGCCGCTGCGCCGCGCGCCCGACAGCGGAAACGACAGCCACGGGCTCGCGAACACGGGCACGCCCTGGAAGAACAGCACGCCGTTGTGCGCGACGCCGTCGTCGGCGCCCGTGTCGAAATCGAACTCGCTGCCCTTGATGTACCACGCGGGGTCTTCCGCGCACTGGCACGCCGTGTACGTGCCGCTCGTGAACACCGAGCGCTCGTTGTCGAGTATGTCGACGCGCGACGCGCTGCCCGAGCCGCCCGTCGCGTTGAAGTGATACTTCGGCGCGCTCATGTAGCCTTCGCTCGACTCGACCTTCAGATGCGCTTCGGGCCCCGTGAACACACTGCCGTTGCCCGACAGATGGACATTGCCGTACGCATCGGCCATGTCCGTATCCTGATCGTAATGGAGCGCGTCGGCCTTGAGCGCCGAATAGCCGCGACGGACTTCGGCGGAGCCTTTGGCGGCCATGTCCTGGTCGGCCGTGCCCGTGGTGGAGTCGCCGAGCACGAAGGTGGCGGGACTCTGGCCGTTGGGCGCCGAATGTTCTTCGAGTTGCGGGGCGAGCCGCAGGCCCCATGGCGCGTCGATGGGCTGCGCCTGCGCCGCCTCCCCCGCCAGCTGCGCATGCGAAAGCGCGGGCAGCAGACCCGGCACGGCGACCAGCGCCGCGGCGAGCCGCCTTCGGCGCGGCAGGCCGTCAGACGAGGGAGTGGTCGGGAAAAGCTTTTTAGGCGGCATGTATCGGTTGGCGTATCGGCCCTGCTGTCAGTTCATCCGCCCGTTTATCAGTCACGAGTTGCCGCCTGTGCAATCGGGCATCGAATGCACAACTTTTGACGATTCATGCAGCGGTAAGGCGGGCGATCCAGCGAGATGCGCGAGAACTGACGCGAGTCGCGTCAAAAAAGTCGTGGGGTATTATATGGCAAGACGTTGCCCACCCCGATTTTGTCACCCGCAATTCATGACGCTTTCCCCCGCTTCTTCCCTTACAGCCGCTTCATCGACGGCGGACGCCCGCCTCGATCTGCTCAGCGCCTGGCTGCGCACTCACGCGGACCGCTATGGCCTCGATCTGGCCACGCTCCAGCCCGCTTCCGCCGATGCGAGTTTCCGCCGCTATTTCCGTCTTGCGGGCCATTCCGCGGCGCCTGGCGCGGGCGGCGCGGATAACGCCGCGACGCTCATCGCCGTCGACGCCCCGCCGCCCGAAAAATGCCGCGAGTTCGTGCAGGTGGCGGGCTTGCTGGCCGACGCGGGCGTGCACGTGCCGCGCGTGCTCGAAGTCGATCTGGACGCGGGCTTCATGCTCGTCACCGATCTCGGCACGCAGTCGTATCTGTCGGCACTGAAGGACGGCAGCGCCGCCGACGCGAAGCGGCTGATGCGCGACGCCCTCGACGCGCTGATCCGCTGGCAGCTCGCGTCGCGCGAAGACGTGCTCCCGCCCTTCGACGAAGCCTTCCTGCGTCGCGAAATGGAACTGATGCCCGAATGGTTCATTGGCCGGCATCTGGGACGCGAGGTCGAGACGACGCGCGGCGTGCTGGACCGCACGTTTGCGCTGCTGATCGCGAGCGCGCGCGCGCAGCCGCAAGTATTCATGCTTCGCGATTTCATGCCGCGCAACCTGATGATCGAGAGCCCGAATCCGGGCGTGCTCGACTTTCAGGACGCCGTCTACGGCCCGATCACGTACGACGTGGCATCGCTGTTGCGCGACGCGTTCATCAGCTGGGACGAAGAGTTCGAGCTGGACTGCTTCGCGTACTACTGGGAACGCGCGAAAAAGGCGGGCCTGCCCGTCGATGCCGATTTCGGCGAGTACTATCGCCAGCTCGAATGGATGGGCCTGCAGCGGCACATCAAGGTGCTCGGCCTGTTCTGCCGGATCAATTATCGCGACAGCAAGCCGCATTACATGGCGGACCTGCCGCGATTCATGGGCTATGCGCGCAAGGTCGCCGAACGCTACCGCCCGCTCGCGCCGTTCGCGAAACTGCTCGATGACCTCGAAGGCCGTGCCGTCGATGTCGGCTACACGTTCTGACGGGTGACGAACTTGAACAAAGCGATGATTTTCGCCGCGGGCCGCGGTGACCGGATGCGCCCGCTGACGGACACGTGTCCGAAGCCGCTGTTGAAGGTGGCGGGCAAGGCGCTGATCGAATGGCAGATCGAGCGGCTCGCGCACGCGGGCTTCGCGACCATCGTCATCAATCACGCGTGGCTTGGCGCGCGGATCGAAGAGGCGCTCGGCGATGGTTCGCGCTATGGCGTCGAACTGCGTTATTCGGCCGAGCACGAAGCGCTGGAAACGGCAGGCGGCATTGCGCACGCGCTGCCGCTGCTCGAAGACGCGGGCAGGCCGGAAGTGTTCGCGGCCGTCGCGGGCGACGTGTATGCGGATTTCGACTATTCGGCGCTGCGCGCGCCTGCCGCGCGCCTCGCTCAAGCCGATCAGCCGGGAATGCATCTCGTGATGGTGCCCAATCCGCCGTTTCATCCGAACGGCGATTTCGTGCTCACGGGCGACGGCCTGCTCGCGCTCGACGGCGCGCCGCGTCATACGTTCGGCAGCATCGGGCTATATGACACGCGGATGTTTCGCGATCTCGCGCCGGGCACGCGGCGGGCGCTCACGCCTTACTATCGCGAGGCGATTGCGGCCAAACGCGCGACGGGCGAGCTGTACGAGGGCCCTTGGGAAAATGTCGGGACGCCCGCGCAGCTCGAAGCGCTCGACCGGTTGCTGACGGCGAGGCGCGCTTAAATCAAGCGCTTAGGCCATGCGCCTGGCCGCGCGCTCAGGTCCATTAACGCACGGCGCCGTCGCCGTGCTCTTCGACGGCGGCTTCCTCGGCATGCGCGGCACGCTCCTGCTGCAACGCCCACATCTGCGCAAACAAGCCGCCCGCCTGAATCAGCTCGGCAAACGTGCCGCGCTCGACGATGCGCCCCTTGTCCATCACGATGATCTGCTGTGCATGCACGACCGTCGACAGCCGATGCGCGATGATCAACGTCGTCCGTTCGCGCGCAATCTGATCGAGTTCATGCTGGATCGCCCGCTCGGAACGCGAGTCGAGCGCCGACGTCGCTTCGTCGAATAGCAGAATGGGCGGATTCTTCAGCACTGTCCGGGCGATCGCGACGCGCTGCTTCTCCCCGCCCGACAGCTTCAGCCCGCGCTCTCCGACGGGCGTGTCGTAACCCATCGGCAGGCTTTCGATGAACTCGTGAATGTGCGCCGCGCGCGCCGCCGCGATCACCTCGTCGCGTGTCGCCGATGGGCGGCCATAGGCGATGTTGTAGTAGATCGTGTCGTTGAAGAGCACGGTGTCCTGCGGCACGATGCCGATCGACGCGCGCAGCGAATCTTGCGTGACGTCGCGGATATCCTGCCCGTCGATGCGGATCGCGCCGCCCGTCGCGCGCTCCAGATCGTAGAAGCGGAACAGCAGCCGCGCGAGCGTCGACTTGCCCGAACCGCTATGACCGACGACGGCCGTCGTCGTCCCTGCGGCAATCGTGAAGCTGACGTCATGCAGAATCGGCCGCGAGGCTTCGTACGCGAAGTTCACATGCTCGAAGCCGACCTGCGCGCCGTGCACCGCGAGCGGCTTCGCATCGGGCGAATCGGGCACTTCGCGCGGCGCGCCGAGCAGCGTGAACATCCGATCCATATCCGTGAGACTCTGCTTCAGTTCGCGATACACGACGCCCAGAAAATTCAGCGGAATATAAAGCTGAAGCATGAAGGTGTTGATCAGCACGAGATCGCCGAGCGTCAGGCGCCCCGCCATCACGCCCTGCGTCGCGCGCCACAGAATGAACACGAGCCCCGTGCCGATGATCGCCTGCTGCCCGAAGTTCAGCGCCGACAGCGAGTTCTGCGACTTGATCGCCGCCGCGCGATAACGCTTCAGGTTGTCGTCGTAGCGCGTGGCTTCCCACTCTTCGTTGTTGAAGTACTTGACCGTCTCGTAGTTCAGCAGCGAATCGATCGCGCGCGAGTTCGCCTTCGAGTCAAGTTCGTTCATCGTGCGGCGAAAATGCGTGCGCCATTCCGTCACTTTCACGGTGAACGTGATGTACGCAGCCAGCGCGACGAACGTGACGATCGCGTAATACGCCTCGTATTTCACGACGAAAAAGCCGAGCACGAGTCCGACTTCGACGAGCGTCGGCAGGATGCTGTACAGCGAGTACGAAATCAGCTGCGTGATGCCGCGCGTGCCGCGTTCGATGTCGCGCGACATGCCGCCCGTCTGCCGCTCCAGATGAAAACGCAGCGACAGCGAATGCAGATGGCGGAATACCTTCAGCGCGAGCTGGCGCACTGCGCTTTCCGTCACCTTCGCAAAGAGGATTTCGCGCAGCTCGGTGAAGAGCGACGTGGACAGCCGCACAGCGGCATACGCGACCACCAGCAGCCCCACGCCGCCGAGCAGCACGATGGCGGGCGCCTGCTCCGCGCGGCCGAGCGCCGTCAGATGCTGGACGGACGCGAGGCTGTCGACGATCCGTTTCATCACGATGGGCACGCCCAGATTGGCGATCTTAGCGCCGATCAGGCAACTGAGCGCGAACACGACGCGCCACTTGTAGGTTGCGAGATAAGGCAGCAGTGAAACGATCGTTTGCCAGTCGTTGCGCGGCTGGTTCGAGATCGGCGACAGTTCGGTCGAAGCGGAAGTGCGGCGCATGATTGTAGGGTGGGAAAACCTGCACGCTTGACGCGTGACTCGTACGGATTGTGACGGGCGGCAGCCAGAATGAGAACGGCTTCAGACATTCTCAAGCCGCACCGAACGCGGCGCACTAGCAATAAGTGCGAGCGTGCGCTTTCCCGTACAATTCCTGATCTGCCAAATATTGTCGCAGAAGCCGGCTGGCGCTGCTTTCGCCGCGCTGACTGTCGGAGTCTTTCCGGTCGTGCCGCTTTCTTGAGAGCCGCGATGGTCGGCTCAACTGATTCTCATGGATGCCCCGATGACCCAGACTCTCCACCTTCCACAAAAGCCTTGCGCGCTGCGCGTCGTCCCGCAACCTTCCGATGCGAACATGCACGGCGACGTGTTCGGCGGCTGGATCATGGCGCAGGTCGATATCGCCGGCTCGATTCCGGCGAGCCGCCGCGCGAACGGCCGCGTCGCGACGATCGCGGTCAATTCGTTCGTGTTCAAGCAGCCGGTGTTCGTCGGCGATCTGCTGAGCTTTTATGCCGATATCGTGAAGACGGGCAACACGTCGGTGACGGTCGCCGTCGAGGTCTACGCGCAGCGCATGAGCCTCGCGGAAGAAACGGTGAAGGTGACGGAAGCGACCCTCACCTATGTCGCGACGGACAGCGATCGCCGCCCGCGCGCGTTGCCGGAACTCGAATGAACGTACCGTGAATGACGACGCGCCGGCGCGGGGCGCATCGTCATCAGCATCTCAGGCGTCGGCCGCCACTGCGTTCTCCGCCGCGTTTTCCACATTCCGCTGCAGCATGCCGGGAATCGCATCGTGCGGCATCGGCTTCGCGAAGAAGTAACCCTGCATTTCGTCGCACGCGCGCTCCTTCAGGAAGTCCAGCTGCGTCGACGTCTCCACGCCTTCCGCGATCACCTGCAGATTCAGCGAGTGCGCGAGCGCGATGATCGCCGACGTGATCGTCTCGTCGTCCGACGATTCGCCGATATCCGACACGAACGACCTGTCGATCTTCAGCCGGTCCACCGGGAAGCGCTTCAGGTAACTGAGGCTCGAATAGCCTGTGCCGAAGTCGTCGATGGCCAGACCGATGCCGAGCGCGTGCAGCTCGTTGAGCATCGACACGGCCTCTTCCGCGTTGCGCATGATGGTGCTCTCGGTCAGTTCGAGCTCGAGGTATTGCGGATCGAGCCCCGTCTCTTCGAGCACCTGCATCACGAGCTTGGCGATGTCGCGCTGCTGGAACTGCCGCGCCGACAGGTTCACCGACACGCGCGCAGGCGGCAGCCCTTCGTCCTGCCACGCCTTGTTCTGGCGGCACGCTTCGCGCAGCACCCATTCCGATAGCGGCCCGATCAGCCCGCTTTCCTCGGCGACGGGAATGAACTGCGAAGGCGGAATCAGTCCCACTTCCGGGTCGCGCCAGCGCACGAGCGCTTCCATGCCGACCACCTGGCCCGTTTCGATATCGACCTGCGGCTGATAGTGCAGCAGGAACTCGTTGTCGCGCAGCGCGCGGCGCAGGCGCCGCTCCAGGTTCAGGCGCGCGCCAGCCGATACGTTCATCTCCGGCTGATAGAACTGGAACGTGTTGCGGCCCATGTCCTTCGCGCGATACATCGCGAGATCGGCCTTCTTCATCAGCGTTTCGGCGTCGTCGCCGTCCTGCGGGAAGAGGCTCGCGCCCATGCTGCAACCCACGTACAACTCGGTGCCGTCGAGCCACACCGGTTCCGAAATCGACGCGCGCACGCGCTCCATCCACGCGATCAGCGACTGCTCGTCGACGGTATCCGTCATCACGATCACGAACTCGTCGCCGCCGTGACGCGCCACCGTATCGCTTGCGCGCGCGCAACGCGACAGCCGGTCCGCGACCACCGACAGCAGCCGGTCGCCGACGCTGTGCCCGAGGCTGTCGTTGACGTTCTTGAAGCCGTCGAGATCGATGAACACGACGGCGACGCCCTTGTGATTGCGCTGCGAAATCATCAGCGCGTGCTGCAGACGGTCGCGCAGCAGATTGCGGTTGGGCAGGCGCGTGAGGCTGTCGTAGTTCGCCTGATATTCGAGCTGCTCCTGATAGCGGATCAGCGCCGTCACGTCGTTGATGACGGCGATGTGATGCGTGGTCTGACCGTCGGCGTCGGGCACGGGCGCGATATACAGCTGGTTCCAGAACAGCGCGCCGTCCTTGCGATAGTTGCGCAGCACCGCGCTCACTTCGCGGTTCGCGGCGAGCGCCTGACGGATCGCCGCGATGCCTTCCTGATCGCGGTCGTCGCGCTGCAACAGGCGGCAGTCCTGGCCGATCACTTCCTGCGGATCGTAGCCCGTGATGCGCTTGAATGCCGGATTCACATACTCGATCAGATTGCCGTCCTTCGACGGCCCCGTAATCAGGATCGCGTTCACGCTCGCGTCGAGCGCGCGGCTTTGCAGACGCAGCGCGAGATCCGCGCGCTTGCGCTCGGTGATGTCGGTGTACGAGCCGAGCACGCCGATCACGCGGCCGTCGCCGTCGGTGAACGGCAGCTTGCTCGTCACCGTCGTGCGATGCACGCCGTCGATCACCATATCCACTTCGAAGTTCATCTTCGGCACACCCGAGTGCATCACCTCGCGATCGTGCCGATGCAGTTCTTCGGCGAACGCGCGCCACGGCATGTCCTCGTCGCGTTTGCCGATCACCTGCTCCGGGTAAGCCAGGCCCGCATCGCGCGCGAAGGCCATGTTGCAGCCGAGATAACGCAGCTCCTTGTCCTTCCAGAAAATGCGCTGCGGGATGTTGTCGATCACCGTTTCGAGCATCTGGTTCGAACGCTGCGCCTCGGCTTCGGCGTTGATCTGCTCGGTGACGTCGTCGGCGAGCACGAAGAGCGCCGGACGGCCCATGAACGTCATCGCGTGATAGGAAATGTCGGCGCTGATCTGCGTGCCGTCCTTGCGCTTGTGATGCCAGATGCCCGCCATCGTGCGCGGACCGCCCGGCGTCGCGTCGCTACGGAGCAGGTGCGTTTCGAGACGCCCGACTTCTGCGTGCGGACGAATCGCACGCACCGTCATCGCCAGAAACTCGCTCTCCGAGTAACCGTATTGCTGGATCGCGGCCGCGTTGACGGCCATGAAGCGCAGCGTTTCGCGGTCGAAGATGTACATCGGCACGGGATGCTGCTCGAACAGGCCGCGAAAGCGCTCGTCGTTACGATGCAGCGCCCGCGCGATGCGCAGCTTCTCGCGCGCAACGTTTTCGCGCGCGCCGAACGTGTAAATCAGCAGCGCGCTGCCCGTGAGCATCGTCACGATCAGGAACAACATCGCGTACTGCGAATCGCGCGTGGACCGTTCGAGCATGGCCTTCAGCGCGAGGTCTTCCTGTTCGCGCAGCTTTTCGGTGCGCGCTTCGAGCCGGTCGACTTCCATGCCCAGACGCGTGTAGGTCTGGGCCGCCCAGACGCGCGAGCCGTCCTGCTCGGGCGCCGTGGTTCTCGCGAGCGCAATGGCGATGTCCTGCTGCAGCCGGTCGCCGTCGGACGTGATCTGCGCCAGCGAGGCGCCGATCTGCGGCTGGCTCGCGAGCTGTTCGCGCAGCGCCTTTTCGAGCTTCGCCAGTTGCGCGGCCATGCGCGGCGCGGCATCCGCGCGCGCCGGCTCTCCCGCCGACTCGTAGCGCCCGAGCACGGCGAGGCCGTCCTCGAGTGTCGCGCGCCAGGCTTCGAGATTCTGGCGAATGGCTGTCGAGCGGACGGTGCGCGCGTCGGCGTCGCGCTGTCCGCAAATCTGCGTCCAGGCGACGAAGGCGTTCGCGCCGACAGCCGCGACGACCACAGCCAGATTGATCAGCAGGCGCTTCGATAGAAAAGAAATCATAGGTTCCGAACGACGTTCGATCCTGCGGGCGGTATGCCGCTCATGGCGGCACCCACGGGCAACACGGACGAATGAGGCCAGGCCGCGCGCAGCGCTTTACGCGCTAACCTGTGGATAACGGCAGCGTTCGGAAGAGATTGAGGGCAAACGCGAAAAATCTTGCGCCGGACTTAGCCGGCGAGGCCGAATTCCTTCATTGCCGGCACGAAATCGTGGTTGCTTTCCCGCTTGCGCGCCAGTTTGGCGAGCACGTACCGCTGAAACGGGTTGAGCCGCGCCCACTGCTCAGCGCCCGGCGGGTTGAGGTTCGCGAGCTGCGCCTGGTGCAGGACGGTTTCCGGCACGGCTGCAACGTCCCGCCATGCCGGGTTATCCTCGGGTGTGAACCATTCGGGCTCGACGTTCGCGTGGGTCCGCATCATCTCGAAGAGGGCATGATCGAAGTTCGGCTCGATCGCCGTGTCGTCCTCGACGGGGAAGCGTGCCAGCAAGGCGCGGTCTTCGTGCGGCAGCATTTGCCATTGCGCGAGCGAAATCCGCAGACCGAAGCGATCCAGATTGAATCGGACGACCATCGGTATAAATTTCAGATTCTCCGACGATTCGATCTCGAAGTTGAACAGCAGGGGCGCATCATTGAGTCCCATGGCAGATTCCTCTTATTTGGCGGCCAACGCGCGATGCCGGTCTGAGGTATTTTAGAACCTTATTCGCGCCGCGACGGACGTGCTGCCGGCGCGAAGGATGCACAGGAGTGAGCAGGTGAACGAACTGGAAACGGGCGAACAGCCGGGCATCGTCGAGCAGGCGGTACAGCGGCACCGGGGCGGCAAGGTCGAAAGCGTCGCCGATCATGTGGGCCAGGAATGGCCCGTCGCGCTCGTCTTCAACGGCATTTCGCACGCGGTGATGATGTGCACGCCGCGCGAGCTGGAAGAGTTTGCGGTCGGCTTCGCGATTTCGGAAGGGATCGTCGAACGCGGCGCGCACATTCAGGACATCGAGGTCGAATTCCGCGACGGCGAATTGCCGCACGCGCAAGTGCAGTTGACCGTCGTGCAACAGGCGTTCGTCGCGCTGAAGGAAAAGCGCCGCGCGCTGTCGGGGCGCACCGGCTGCGGCGTGTGCGGAATCGAGAGCATCGATCTGCTCGACCTCGCGCCCGAGCGCGTCGAGGACACGGGCTTTCTACAGCGGCTCGCACCCGACGCCATTGCGCGCGCGGCGAAGGAACTGCCCGCGCACCAGGCGCTCACGAAGATGACGGGCGGCCTGCACGCGGCCGCGTGGTGCGACGCGACGGGCGCGATCCGCTACGCGTTCGAGGACGTGGGGCGCCACAACGCGCTCGACAAGCTGATCGGCCGCCTCGTGCTCGACCGTGTGGATACCAAAGAAGGCTTCGTGTTCCTGTCGAGCCGCGCAAGCTACGAATTGGTGCGCAAGGCCGCGCGCGTCGACATTCCAATGGTCGCGACGATTTCCGCGCCCTCTTCGCTCGCGATCACGATTGCGCGAGAAGCGGGCGTGCGGCTCGTGAGCTTCTGCCGCGAATCGAGCTACGTCGATTACGGCACCGTCTGACTGAGGGCGCCGTCCCGGGGCCCGCCGCGGCGGGCTCGTCTGTCTCAGCTGAACTGACGGAAGTCCGGCTTGCGCTTCTCGAAGAATGCCTTGAACGCTTCCTTCGCTTCCGGCGCGAGCAGCATTTTGGCGAAATGCACGGCTTCGTCGGTCATCTGCGTTTGCAGCTCGTGCTGCGCGGCGCGCTTCATCAACTGCTTCGTCACACGCAGCGAGGACGCCGGCAACGCGGCCAGCTTCTGCGCCTGCTGCAGCGCGAACGCGTCGACTTCGGCGGCGGGCAGCAGCCGGTTCACGAAGCCCATGCGCTGTGCTTCTTTTGCATCGAACGATTCGCCGAGCAGCAGCTTTTCCGCCGCCGCCTGATAGCCGGCCACGCGCGGCAGCAGCAGCGACGACGCCGCTTCCGGGCACAACCCCAATTGCGAGAACGGCAGCGAAAAGATGGCGTTATCGGCGGCGTAGACGAGGTCGCAGTGCAGCAGCAGCGTCGTGCCGATGCCGACGGCCGCGCCCGCCACCGACGCCACCAGCGGCTTGTCCGCCGAACTGATCGCGCGCAGGAACTGGAACACGGGTGCGTTTTCGCCGACGGGCGGCTGCTTCATGAAGTCTTCGAGATCGTTGCCAGCGCTGAAGATGCCTGCGCTGCCGCGGATCAGGATGGCTCGCACCGAGGCGTCGTTTTGCGCTTCGACCAGCGCGTCGGCCATCGTCTGGTACATCGCGGCCGTGATCGCGTTCTTCCTGTCGGGGCGGTTGAAGGCGATGGTGAGCACGTCTTGCGTGCGGGTGATCTCGATGTCCATGGTGCGTCTCCTTTGTTTCGTCTTTGCCTTCGCGGTGCGCGATCTTGCCTTTTTGCTGGCATCCGCGATGCCGTGTTTGCTGCGTTTGCGTTGGCCCTTTTGCTGGCATCCGCGATGCCGTGTTTGCTGCGCAGGCCGTTTTTTCGCTGGCATCCGCGTAACGCCTTCGCGGATGCCAGCGAAAAGGGCGAGCACACAACTCCAGCATGCGCAGCAAAACACCGCCAGCAAAAAAACGGCCTGTGCAGCAAACCCCACCTCGCGGAATTGCGAACAAAAGCCCAACGCGAACCGCCGCAAAAAAGCTCAGCGGCCCGCAAGCAAAACCCCCAACGCGATCAACACCGCTCCAGAATCCCAGCGGCACCCATGCCCGTCCCCACACACATGGTCACCATCCCGTACTTCAAATTCCGGCGACGCAGACCATGCACCACGGTAGCAGCGCGAATCGCGCCCGTCGCGCCGAGCGGATGACCGAGCGCGATCGCGCCACCCATCGGATTCACCTTCGATACATCCAGCCCCAGATCATTGATCACAGCCAGCGATTGCGCCGCGAACGCCTCGTTGAGTTCGATCCAGTCGATGTCGTCCTGCTTCAGCCCCGCTGCCTTCAGCGCGGCCGGAATCGCTTCCTTCGGACCGATGCCCATGATCTCCGGCGGCACGCCGCGCACGGCGAAGCTCACGAAACGCGCCAGCGGCGTCAGGTTGAACTGCTTCAGGATCTTTTCCGACACCACGATCAACGCGCCCGCGCCGTCCGACGTCTGCGAGCTGTTACCCGCCGTCACCGAACCCTTGTTCGCGAACACGGTGCGCAACTTCGCGAGACCTTCGATCGACGTATCGGCGCGCGGGCCTTCGTCCAGCCGCACTTCGCGCGTCTTGACCTTCACTTCGCCCGTCGCGAGATCAGGGAAACGCTCCGTGATCGTGTACGCGGCGATTTCGTCGTTGAATTCGCCCGCTTCCTGCGCGGCAATCGCCTTGCGGTGCGATTCGACCGAGAACAGGTCCTGCTGCTCGCGGCTCACCTTCCAGCGCTCCGCGACTTTCTCCGCCGTCAAACCCATACCGTAGGCGATGCCCACATCTTCATTGCGATCGAAGATGTGCGGCGACAGCGACGGCTTGTTGCCCATCATCGGCACCATGCTCATCGATTCGCAGCCGCCCGCGATCATCACGTCCGATTCGCCGACGCGAATGCGGTCCGCCGCCATCGCCAGCGCCGTCACGCCCGATGCGCAAAAGCGGTTCACCGTCACGCCGCCGACGCTGCTCGGCAAACCGGCGAGCAGCGCGCCCATGCGCGCGACGTTCAGACCCTGCTCCGCTTCGGGAATCGCGCAGCCGATGATGGCGTCTTCGATCAGCGACGTATCCAGCCCCGGCACCTCCGCGACAGCCGATTTGATCGCGTGCACCAGCAGTTCGTCCGGGCGCGTGTTCCTGAACATGCCGCGCGGCGCCTTGCCGATCGGCGTGCGGCTCGCGGCGACGATGTATGCGTCCTGCAATTGCTTGCTCATTTGAAGTCCTTTCTGATCAATCGTCAGTTGCGCACCGGCTTGCCCGTTTGCAGCATGCCCATGATCCGTTCCTGCGTTTTCTGCGTGCCGAGCAGTTCGACGAACGCGCGACGCTCCAGCGCCAGCAGCCATTCCTCATCGACGAGACTGCCCGCTTCGACATCGCCGCCGCACACCGCTTCCGCGATGCGGCTCGCGATCAGGTAATCGTGCTCGCTGATGAAGCGGCCATCGCGCATATTGACGAGCGATGCCTTGATCGTCGAAATCGCCGAGCGTCCGGCGACGGGCACCTGTGTCACGCGCAGCGGCGGACGATAGCCCGCAGCCGCCAGCGCGCGTGCTTCCTTCTTCGCTGTCTCGAGCAGTTCGAACACGTTGAAGACGATCGTGTCCGACGGCTTCAGATAGCCCATCGCGCGGGCGTCGAGCGCCGAGGCCGAGACCTTCGCCATCGCGGCGTTTTCGAACGACTTCTGCAGGAACTTCAGCAGATCGTTGGTCGCGCCGACCTGCGTCGCGGCTTCGGCTGCGCGCAGTGCCGCTTCCTTCAGACCGCCGCCCGCCGGCACCAACCCGACACCGACTTCAACCAGACCGATGTAGCTCTCGATATGCGCCACGCGCTTCGCGCTATGCAGCAGCAGCTCGCACCCGCCGCCCAGCGCGATGCCCGACACGGCCGCGACCACGGGCACGTTCGCGTACTTCACGCGCAGCATCCCTTGCTGGAACTTCTTCACGAACGGCTCGATGCCCTTCGCGCCGCCCATCATGAACGCGGGCATCGCTTCTTCGAGATTCGCGCCCGCCGAGAACGGGCCGCCTGGCGTGCCGAGTTTCAGCGAAGTGGGCTGCCAGATCACGACGGCCTTGTAGTCCTTCTCGGCCGTTTCGATGGCCTGCGTCAGACCGTCGATCACCGACGGCCCGATCGTGTTCATCTTGCTCTTGAACGACACGATCAGGACGTCGTTCTCGCCAGCACGATCGTCGACCCACGCACGCACGGCATCCGTTTCGAACACGGTCTTGCCGTAGGTCTTCGGATCGGCGCCCGTTTCGCCTGCGAGCGGCGCGCGGAACACCTGCTTGTCGTAGACGGACAGCGACGAGCGCGGCACGAAGCGCTTTTCCGCCGGCGACCACGAGCCTTCGTTCGTGTGCACGCCGCCCTTTTCGGCGACGGCGCCTTCGAGCACCCACGCGGGCAGCGGTGCATTCGACAGCGCCTTGCCCGCCGCGATGTCTTCCTGCACCCACTCGGCGATCTGCCGCCACCCCGCCGTCTGCCAGCCTTCGAACGGACCTTCGTTCCAGCCGAAGCCCCAGCGGATCGCGAGATCGACATCGCGCGCGTTGTCGGCGATCGACTCCAGATGCACGCCGATGTAATGGAACACGTCGCGGAAGATCGCCCACAGGAATTGCGCCTGCGGATGCTGCGATTCGCGCAGCAGCTTCAGACGCTCGGCGGGCGGGCGCTTCAGGATGCGGCCGACCAGTTCGTCCGCTTTCGCGCCGCCGTCGACATAGCTGCCCGTCTTCGCGTCGAGCACCTTGATCGCCTTGCCTTCCTTCTTGTAGAAGCCCGCGCCCGTCTTCTGGCCGAGCGCGCCCTGCTTCACGAGTTGGGCAAGCACGGCGGGCGTTTCGTAGACCGGGAAGAACGGATCGCCCGCAAGGTTGTCCTGCATCGTCCTGATGACGTGCGCCATCGTGTCGAGGCCGACGACATCCGCCGTGCGAAACGTCGCCGATTTCGCGCGGCCGAGGCGGCTGCCCGTCAGGTCATCCACTTCATCGAAGCGCAAGCCGAACTTCTCGGCTTCCTTGATGACGGCGAGGATCGAGAAAATGCCGACGCGGTTTGCGATGAAGTTCGGCGTATCCTTCGCGCGCACCACGCCCTTGCCGACCACGCTGGTCAGGAACGTTTCGAGCTGATCGAGGATTGCCGGGCGCGTCGTTGCCGTCGGAATCAGCTCGACGAGGTGCATGTAGCGCGGCGGATTGAAGAAGTGCACACCGCAAAAGCGCGCCTTCAGCTCGTCGGAAAAGCCCTTCGACAGTTCCGTGATCGACAGGCCCGACGTGTTCGTCGCGAAGATCGCGTTCGCGCCGATGTGCGGCGACACCTTCTTGTACAGGTCGTGCTTCCAGTCCATGCGCTCGGCGATCGCTTCGATCACCACGTCGCATTCGGCGAGCTTTTCGATGTCGTCATCGTAGTTGGCGGGCTGAATGTATTGCGCGTCGTCCTTCACGCCGAACGGCGCGGGCGACAGCTTCTTGAGGTTTTCGATGGCCTTCAGCGCAATGGCGTTCTTCGGGCCTTCCCTGGCCGGCAGATCAAAAAGAAGCACAGGCACCTTGGCGTTGATCAGGTGCGCAGCGATCTGCGCGCCCATCACGCCGGCGCCGAGCACGGCGACCTTGCGAATGATCAGATTGCTCACGTCGTTCCTCCGGGGCGTTTTGCGGTGTCGCGAGTTGCCGCGCGCAGGCTGTGCGCGCGCGGCGTGTGCGAGAGAGTGGGACGGCGGCGCATGGCTTGCAAAACGATGCGCCGCCTGCGTTGCATTGGCGCTTAGAACAGCGCCTCGTCGATTTCCATCAGCGTCTTCGAGCCGGCGCGCGCGGCACGGATCGTCGCGGCCGTTTCGGGCAGCAGCTTCGCGAAGTAGAAGCGCGCGGTGGCGAGCTTCGACTTGTAGAACGGATCGCCCGACGCTTCGTTGTCGAGCGCGATACGCGCCATGCGGGCCCAGAAGTACGAGAACACGAGGTGCCCGACCGTGCGCAGATACGGCACGGCGGCGGCGCCGACTTCGTCCGGGTTCTGCATGGCCTTCATGCCGATTTCCATCGTCAGCTTCTGCACCTTGTCGCCGATGTCCGCGAGGGGATTCACGAACTCCTGCATCTCCGGCTTGATGCCTTCTTCCTCGACGAAATCCGTGACGAGCTTGCCGAACTTCTTCAGCTTCGCGCCCATGTCGCCGAGCACCTTGCGGCCCAGCAGATCGAGCGACTGAATCGAGTTCGTGCCTTCGTAGATCATGTTGATGCGCGCGTCGCGCACGTACTGCTCCATGCCCCACTCGGCGATGAAGCCATGGCCGCCGTAAATCTGCATCGCCATGTTGGTGCCTTCGAACGCGTTGTCCGTCAGGAACGCCTTGATGATGGGCGTGAGCAGCGCGACGAGATCGGCGGCTTCCTTGCGCACGGATTCGTCCGCGTGCGACAGCTCCTTGTCGATATGCAGCGCGGCCCAGTACGTGAACGCGCGCGCGCCTTCGGCATACGCCTTCTGCGTGAGCAGCATGCGGCGTACGTCGGGATGCACGATGATGGGGTCGGCCGCCTTCTCAGGCGCCTTCGGGCCCGTCAGCGAGCGCATCTGCAGACGCTCTTTCGCGTACGCCAGCGAATTCTGATACGCGACCTCCGTCAGCCCCAGACCCTGCATGCCGACGCCCAGACGCGCGGCGTTCATCATCACGAACATCGCGTTGAGGCCCTTGTTCGGCTCGCCGACGAGCCAGCCCTTTGCGCCGTCGAGGTTCATCACGCAGGTCGCGTTGCCGTGAATGCCCATCTTGTGTTCGATCGAGCCGCACTTCACGCCGTTGCGCTCGCCGGGATTGCCATTCGCATCGGGGATGAACTTCGGCACGACGAACAGCGAAATGCCCTTGGTGCCCTGCGGCGCATCCGGCAGACGCGCGAGCACGAGGTGAACGATGTTTTCGGCGAGATCGTGCTCACCGCTGGAGATGAAAATTTTGGTGCCGCTGATCGCGTACGAGCCGTCGCCGTTCGGCTCGGCCTTCGTGCGCAGGATGCCGAGGTCGGTGCCGCAGTGCGGCTCGGTCAGGCACATCGTGCCCGTCCATTGACCCGACACGAGCTTCGGCAGATACGCCTGCTGCAGTTGCGGCGTGCCATGCGCGTGCAGGCATTCGTATGCACCATGCGACAGGCCGGGATACATCGTCCACGCCTGGTTCGCCGAGTTCATCATCTCGTACAGCGCGTTGTTGACGAACGCGGGCAGACCCTGGCCGCCGTACTCGGGATCGCAGCCGAGCGCGGGCCAGCCTGCCTCGACATACTGCCGATACGCTTCCTTGAAGCCCTTCGGTGTGGTGACGACGCCGTCGCCTTCGTATTTGCAGCCTTCCTGGTCGCCGCTCTGGTTCAGCGGGAACAGCACTTCCGAGCAGAACTTGCCGGCTTCCTCCAGCACCTGATTGATCGTCTCGGCATCGAGATCGGCGTGCTTCGGCATCTGTTTGATCTCGGCTTCGACGTTCAGCAGCTCGTGCAACACGAATTGCATGTCGCGCAGCGGCGCGGCGTACTGTCCCATGAGTCTCTCCAATCAATCCAAAGGTGTTCGCTCGAGCGCCGCTGCCAGTTTTTTTGCCGGTCTGGCTAGCTGCTGGCGCTCTCGCTTTGATACGAAACGATCAATTTTTCCAGCGCGGCCCACGTGAGGCGCACGGCATCGGGCAGATGCAGGAAACGTGCGTCATGATGCAGGCCGAGCGTGAAGCTATACAGTTCGAAGAGCATCAGTTGCGGATCGGTTTCCGCTCGCAGATGCCCTTCTTCCATCGCCTGCGAAATGGCTCGCGTGAGCGCCGCGCGCCACATCGTGACGCTCGCGACCAGCTGCTCGCGCACCGCGCTGTCCGCGCGATCGTCGTACTCGACCGCGCCGCTGATGTAGATGCACCCCGTCGTGACTTCCTGGATGCGCTTCTCGATCCAGCGCGAGATCATCGCGCGCAAGCGTGGCAAGCCGCGCGGCTCGCGCAGACTCGGGAAAAACACCTCGTCTTCAAAACGACGGTGATATTCGCGCACCACCTCGACTTGCAGGTCTTCGCGCGACCCGAAATGCGCGAACACTCCGCTTTTGCTCATCTGCATGCGCTCGGCAAGCAGGCCGATGGTCAGACCTTCCAGTCCGTCGCGGCTTGCCAGATCAAGTGCTGCATCGAGAATCGCGGCTCGCGTTTGTTCGCCTTTTCGCATAGCTGTGTACCGTCTGATTTGTGACTGAAGGAAAATCGAACGGTCGTACCATTATTGTGGCCGACCGTCCGCGAAACAAGGACTTTATTAGAAACGGGTTTCTAACCACGCTCCGATTTTCCGTCATTCGTCTATCGGACGATGCGGATTTTTTAGAATCATTCGCCAGAAAGTGCGTTGGGGTTGTCTCGGATTGCCGGTGGCTGTTTTAAACGCCTGGTCTGCTTTTTAATCGTAGCCGCCGACCGTCAGCAGCTTCATGGCGATCCGGTAGGTGTTGTACGCAATCCAGTTCAGCAGGCGCTCGCCGGCGGGTCGCGCCTCGTAGTGCTTTTCGTCGATACGGCGCGACTCGTTGAACGCGTTCAGAATGCCCTGGCGCAACTGGTCGATTTCGGGATGCAGCACCAGCACGACATTGGCTTCGTTGTTCAGCATCAGGCTGAGCGCGTCGAGATTCGACGAGCCCACGGTGCCCCAGTTCGAATCGACGACAGCGACCTTGCCGTGCAGCATCGTCTTTTCGTACTCGGAAATCTTCACACCCGCCTTCAGCAGCGTCCGGTACAGAAACGGCACCGCGTAGTCGAGCATCGCGAACTCCTTCCTGCCGATCACCAGCCGCACGTCGATGCCGCGCTCCGCCGCGTAGATCAGCGCGCGCCGCAGCTTGCGCCCGGGCATGAAGTAAGGATTGGCGAGCAGCACTTCGGAGCGCGCCTGGCCGATCGCCGTCAGATACGCCTTCTCGATCGTGCGACGGTTGACGAAGTTGTCGCGCGCAACGAACGCGACGCACGGCTCGGCCAGCGCGCGCATGTCGCCCGCGCGGGCGCCGCGGCGCACGCGCACGAAACGCGTGGTCGCGGCCTGCGGCGTCGCGCCGCCGACGGCGGGCCGCGTCAGCGCCGGCCGATGGCCGATGCGGATGCGCTCCCACTGCACATCGAACGCGTCGCGCACGTCGGCCACCACCGGACCGTTCAGTTCGACGGCGAAATCCCAGCGAGGAAACGGCAGACGCGTGCCGTTCTGGTCGTAGTCGTCGACGATATTGATACCGCCGCAATACGCGTAGGCGTCGTCGACGCAGGCGAGCTTGCGGTGCGTGCGCGAGAACCCGAACCGGCCGAACAGATGCGGGTTGTAGATGCGATGCTCGATGCCCACCGCTTGCCAGTCGGCGAACAGGGGCAGGCGCTGGGTGCCGATGCCGTCGGTGATCACGCGCACGCGCACGCCGCGCGACGCGGCGCGAATCAGGGCGTCCGAGACGGAACGGCCCGCGGCGTCGTCGCAAAAGATATAGGTTTCGAGCGCGACATCGGTTTTGGCTGCGTCGATGCGCTCGATCAGCGCCGCAAAGTACGCTGCGCCCGACGTGAACAGGCGCACCGCGTTGCCCGAACAGAAGCGGTATGTGGACCCGTAGCGCCGACCGGGCAGATGCTGCGCCAGTCGGGCGAAATGGCGGCCGCGGCCGCCGCTCATCGGCAGCGCTCCTGCACGCGCTGCGGCAGTTGCAGGATCGCATCGCGGTTGGACCACGAGAAGCAGCGCTCGGCGGCTTCCTGCCACGGCAGCCACAGATGCGACGTGTGCTCGAGCGGCGCGAGCGTCACTTCGAGACGCCGCGGCACCTGCAGGCTGAACCAGTGCTCGGTGTTATGCGTGACACCTTCCGCGTAACGATGGCGCCAGGTCGGGAAAATTTCGAACTCGATGTGATGTTGCCAGTCGCAAAGGGCTTCGCGCGGCACCATCTCGCTGCCGACCACGATGCCCGTCTCTTCCGCCACTTCGCGGATCGCCGTCTCGGTGAGCGGCTCGTCGATCCGTTCCTTCGAGCCCGTCACCGATTGCCAGAAGGCCTCGCGGTCGGCTCGTTCGATAAGCAGCACGTCGAGTTCGGGCGTGTGGATGACGACGAGAACGGATTCCGGGATCTTCGGCGGTTTCGGCATGGTGATAAAACGGGCGCGGTTTTGCTGATTCGACGGCGCGGTGTATGTCGGACGGCAGAGCTTACAGCGACTGTAACGCAAAAAGCGAAAAAGGCGCGTGACGCGCCTTCTTCGTGGGTTGTTTCGCGCACGCGCCGTTGTTTTAACGACGCACTGCGCGGATCGAAGCCCTTGCCGTCACATTGACGCCTTCTGCTCGGGCTGGCGCAAACGGATGTGCAGTTCCTTCAACTGACGCTCGTCGACTTCGCTCGGCGCCTGCGTGAGCAGGTCTTGCGCGCGTTGCGTCTTCGGGAACGCGATCACGTCGCGGATCGAGTCGGCGCCCGCCATCATCGTGACGATGCGGTCCAGACCGAACGCGATACCGCCGTGCGGCGGCGCGCCGTACTGAAGGGCGTCCAGCAGGAAGCCGAACTTCAGGCGCGCTTCTTCCGCACCGATCTTCAGCGCGCGGAACACCTTGCTCTGCACGTCTTCCTGGAAGATACGCACGGAACCGCCGCCGATTTCCCAGCCGTTCAGCACGATGTCGTACGCCTTGGCGAGGCAGCGGCCCGGGTCCGTTTCGAGATATTCCAGGTGCTCGTCCTTCGGGCTCGTGAACGGGTGGTGCGCGGCGACGTAACGGTTTTCCTCTTCGTCGTACTCGAACATCGGAAAGTCGACGACCCACAACGGCTTCCAGCCCGTTTCGACCAGACCGTTCGCCTTACCGAACTCCGAATGGCCGATCTTCAGACGCAGCGCGCCCAGACTGTCGTTGACGACCTTCGCGCGATCCGCCGCGAAGAAAATGATGTCGCCGTCTTGCGCGCCCGTGCGCTCGATGATCGCGGCGATCGACGCGTCGTGCAGGTTCTTCACGATCGGGCTTTGCAGGCCGTCACGGCCCTTCGCCACTTCGTTGACCTTGATCCACGCGAGACCCTTCGCGCCGTAGATGCGCACGAATTCGGTGTAGCTGTCGATATCGCCGCGCGACAGTTCGGCGCCCTTCGGCACGCGCAGCGCCGCGACACGGCCGTCCTTCGTGTTCGCGGGCGTGCTGAACACCTTGAAGTCGACGTCCTTCATCGCGTCCGTCAGTTCCGTGAATTCGAGCTTCACGCGCAGGTCCGGCTTGTCCGAACCGAAACGGCTCATGGCTTCCGAATACGGCATCACGGCGAACTTCGCGTCCAGCTCGACGCCGATCGTTTCCTTGAACACGTGACGCGTCATGTCTTCGAACAGATCGCGGATCTCCTGCTCGCCCAGGAACGACGTTTCGCAGTCGATCTGCGTGAATTCCGGCTGACGGTCGGCGCGCAGGTCTTCGTCGCGGAAGCACTTGGTGATCTGGTAGTAACGGTCGAAGTTCGCGACCATCAGCAACTGCTTGAAAAGCTGCGGCGACTGCGGCAACGCGAAGAACTGGCCGGCGTTCACACGCGACGGCACGAGGTAATCGCGCGCGCCTTCGGGCGTGCTCTTGGTCAGCATCGGCGTTTCGATGTCGATGAAGCCGCGCGAGTCGAGGTACTTGCGCACTTCCATCGCGACGCGGTAACGCAGGCGCAGGTTGTGCTGCATCTGCGGACGGCGCAGGTCGAGCACGCGATGCGTGAGGCGCGTGGTCTCCGACAGGTTGTCGTCGTCGAGCTGGAACGGCGGCGTCACCGACGCGTTCAGCACGTTCAGTTCGTGGCACAGCACTTCGATCTTGCCGCTCTTCAGGCCGGCATTGGTCGTGCCTTCCGGACGGTTGCGCACGACGCCCTTGACCTGCACGCAGAACTCGTTGCGCACGCCTTCGGCCGTCTTGAACATCTCGGCGCGGTCCGGGTCGCAGACGACCTGAACGAGGCCTTCGCGGTCGCGCAGGTCGATGAAGATAACGCCGCCGTGGTCGCGGCGCCGGCTCACCCACCCGCACAGCGAGACGGTTTGACCCAGCAGGTGTTCGGTCACCAGACCGCAGTATTCAGATCTCATCGACATGATGTTTGTCTTTCGTTTTGCATTGGTTGATCGGCGCGCGCCGCACGGCGTGGCGGGCGGCGCGCGCCGGCATTACAGCGGTGGCTCGACGGGCGTGCGGCGCTCCGGCGCCGGCTGATTCGTGGGCGGAGCAACAACGCCCATCGAGACGATGTACTTGAGTGCGGCGTCGACGGTCATGTCGAGCTCGATCACTTCGCTTTTCGGCACCATCAGGAAGAAGCCGGACGTCGGGTTCGGCGTGGTCGGCACATAGACGCTGACGTGGTCTTCCTTCAGGTGGTTGACGACGTCGCCGCCGGGAATGCCCGTCAGAAACCCGATGGTGTAGGAGCCTTTGCGCGGATACTCGATCAGCAGCGCCTTGCGGAACGCATTGCCGCTCGACGACAGCAGCGTGTCGGACACCTGCTTGATGCTGGTATAGATGGGACCGACGACGGGAATGCGCGCGACGATCAGTTCCCACCAGCCGACCAGCTTCTGCCCAACGAAGTTCTGCGTCAATAGCCCGACGACAAAAATGAACGCGAGTGTCAGCACGGCGCCGAGGCCGGGCAGACGGAAGCCGAACAGGCGCTCCGGCTGCCACGCGGAAGGTAGCAGCAGCAGGGTCTGATCCATCGTGCCGATGATCAGACCCAGCACCCACAGCGTGATGGCAAGCGGCACCAGCACCAGCAGGCCCGTCAGAAACACCGATTTGAGCGTCGTTTTTTTCGTCGTCATGTGTACCGCCAGAAATCCGCGCGAACCCCTTGCGCGGCGTCTACGTCACTTTGCAAGTGGCGAAACCGCTAGCTGCCCGAACTGCTGGCGGGCGCCGCCGCCGCGGTGGGCGCGGCAGCGGGCGCGCTCGCCGGGGCGCTCGCGGGTTGGCTCGAAGAGGCAGCACTGTCGGACGAGGCCGTTTCGGGCTTGCTATCCGTCTTGCCGGCTGCGGCACCCGCGCCGTTGTTGCCGGAAGCACCGCCCGAACTCCCGCCGCGGAAATCCGTGACGTACCAGCCCGAGCCCTTCAGCTGGAAGCCGGCAGCTGTGACCTGCTTGCGAAATGTATCGGCATTGCACTCTGGGCATTGCGTCAGCGGTGCGTCGCTCATTTTCTGGAGCACGTCCTTCGCGAAGCCGCATGACTCGCAACGATAAGCGTAGATCGGCATGACCTTGTCCCTACAGAAATCTCTTTGAACGCTTGCAAAGCCTTGAATTATAGCCGCAAACGATGGCTCGCCCCGAAATTCGGGGGAAACGGCCGGCGCAGCCGTCACCCAGTTAGATAAGGGCGCAGACGCCCGAGATCAAGTCCTTGCTGCACCGCGGCGACGCCACGTCAGCCAGCGCTCACGCCCGGCGAAGACGGGAATCGAATCGGTAACGGGCTCATCTTCGAGCAGTTGGAAATGAGGCAGCAGCAGCGCATCGAGATCGGCGCGCTCGATACCGAACGGCGGACCTTTCGGCGTCGCGCCGACGAAAAAGAAGCCTGCCAGCAACGTGCCGCCGGGCAGCAAGGCCGCCATGTGCGCCGCATAGTCGTCGCGCCGCTCAGGCGGCAGCGCGCACAGAAACGCGCGCTCGTAGATCCAGCCGGGCTCGAACGGTGGCCGGTACGTGAAGAAATCAGCCTCTTCCACCACGCCGGCATGCGCTCCCAACTGGGCGCGCGCCGTTTCGACCGCCTTCGGCGCAAAGTCGATCGCGCGAACCAACCACCCTTTTTCCGCGAGCCACCATGCCTCATGCGCGCTACCGCAGCCGGGAATCAGGACGGGCATCGGCGTATGCCGTTCGACGAACGACTTGAACGCGGACGGCACGCCCGCCTGGTCCCACGGCGTGAAACCGCGCTCGAAGCGCTCGTCCCAGAAGCCGGGCGCGTTCGGATCGCGCGTCTCGAAGTCGGGTACGGCGGGAGGAACAGTTGGCTTGGAGTCGCTCATCGGCATGCCTTTTTCCACGCGTTCAGTAACCGCCGTATGCAATGGCCAGCCACGCGCGAGCCAGCACCGCGCCAACGCCCACGGCCACGCCGAACATCAGCAGCCCCTGCAACAGCCGGTTGGTGCGCTTCTGCTCGAGCAGGATCTGACGGATGGTTTCGTCGTTGATGCCGCGCTGCTGCACGTCGTGACGTTGCGCCAGCGCGTGATGGATGAGGCGCGGCAACTGCGGCAGCGTCTTGCTCCACTGCGGCGCTTCAATCTTGAGCCGTTCATACCAGCCTTTCGCGCCGATCTGCTCATTCATCCAGCGCTCCAGATACGGTTTGGCCGTCTTCCACAGGTCGAGCTCCGGATCGAGCGAACGGCCGAGGCCCTCCACGTTCAGCATCGTCTTTTGCAGCAGCACCAGTTGTGGCTGGATTTCGACGTTGAAGCGGCGCGACGTCGAGAACAGCCGCATCAGCACCTGGCCGAGCGAAATGTCCTTGAGCGCGCGATCGAAATACGGCTCGCAGACCGCGCGGATCGCGCTTTCGAGTTCTTCGACACGCGTCGTGGCGGGCACCCAGCCCGACTCCAGATGAAGCGTCGCGACGCGGTGGTAGTCGCGCTTGAAGAACGCGAGAAAATTCTGCGCCAGATAGTTCTTATCGAAATCTGACAACGCGCCGATGATCCCGAAATCCAGCGCGATATAACGCCCGAAATGCGCCGGATCGAGACTCACCTGGATGTTGCCCGGGTGCATGTCCGCATGGAAAAACCCATCGCGGAACACCTGCGTGAAGAAGATTTCGACACCCTCGCGCGCGAGCTTCGGAATATCGACGCCGGCCGCGCGCAGCGTGTCGACCTGACTGATGGGAACGCCGACCATCCGCTCCATGACGAGCACATTGGCCGTGCAGTACTCCCAGTACATTTCGGGCACCAGCAGCAGATCGAGGCCGGCGAAGTTGCGTCGCAGCTGGCTGCCGTTTGCCGCCTCGCGCATCAGGTCGAGTTCGTCGTGCAGATACTTGTCGAATTCAGCGACCACTTCACGCGGCTTCAGGCGCTTGCCGTCGGCCCACAGGCGCTCGGCCCACACGGCAATGTCGCGCAGCAGCGCGAGGTCGGAATCGATCACGGGCAGCATGTTCGGCCGCAGCACCTTCACGGCGACCTGTTTTCCGGCGTGCTGACCGGTTTTCAGCGTCGCGAAATGGACCTGCGCGATCGACGCGCTCGCTACGGGCACGCGCTCGAAATCGTTGAAGATGGTATCGACGGGCGCGCCCAGCGATTTTTCGATGATGGCAATAGCGACGGCCGAGTCGAACGGCGGCACCTGGTCTTGCAGCTTCGCGAGTTCGACGGCGATGTCGGGGCGCAGCAGGTCGCGGCGCGTTGACAGCACCTGGCCGAACTTGACGAAGATCGGCCCCAGGCTTTCGAGCGCGAGACGCAGCCGCTCGCCCGGCGGCTGTTCGAACTTGCGGCCGATCGTGGTGATACGCAGCAACAGACGCACGCGGCGATCGTTGACGCGGCTCAGCATCATCTCGTCGAGGCCGAAGCGGATGACCGTAAAAAAGATCTTGAGGAAACGCAGAAAACGCATGGTTGAGCCCGGTGACTAGCGCGTGCCGCGCGACGTGGCGGCGCCGCCCGGCGCGTCTGCGCCTCGGGCTTCGACCTTCTGTTCGAGACGCTCGACGCGCTTTTCGACACGCGCGAGTGCATCGCGGGCGCGCGCCAGTTCGGCATTGAAGTCGTCGAGCGCGGCGCGCCGCACGAGTTGCGGGTTTTCGTCCAGCAGATACTCGGCAACCGATTCGACCAGATTTCGACCTGTACGCAGCGCGTGATCGCCGACCGTGCGCGCAACTGTCGCGATGCGCCAGGCGGGCCCGTCGCCAATCAGCCTGGCCAGATCTTCTTCCGGCTCCCAGCGCAGATGTTCGGCCAGCTTCGCGATGGCCGTCGCGAACTCCGCGTCGCCTTCGATCTTCACGTGCTTCATCACGGCCGCCTGGCCGCCTTGCACAAACGCAGGCACGGCGTCGGCGGGCACGGCGACGGTGACGTCGAATACCTGCGCTTCGCTTTCGTCGACGGCGCTCAGATAACCGTCCGGCTGCACCAGCAGGATCAGCGTGACGGGTGGACAGGCGAGCCGCGCGGTCTTGCCGGCATATGGGGTGAGGCGTTCGCGCGCCCACGATTCGCGAGCGAGCAGATGGTTGACGGCAGCAGCGAAGGGCTTGGCGGCAAGGGTCATCGGCAGTGGAAAGAGAAAACCCGCGCCGGCGAGTGCCGACGCGGGTTCCCATTGTAACGTCCGTTCGCTTCGGGACTGCCTCTGCCGAACGGCTAATCCGTTACGGGATCAATGATGATTGACCTGCTGGATGCCCGCGAGCAGCCAGCCTTCACCCGTACGCTTGCTGAGGTTCCAGATTTCCTCGAACGGCTCGGCCGCGCCGCCCGACGTCTCGCGGATCAGGCCGTGGAAACGCACGCTCGCGAGGTACTCGTTGCCGCGATCCTCGACGCCCAACAGGTCGGCGTCCAGTTTGACGACGTCGGTCTGGTTCTTCTCGGCGCCGCGCGAAGCCAGGTCCACGCGCACTTCGGCGAACATTTCAGGCGTGGTGAATTCGCGGATATCGTCCATGTTGCCCGCGTCCCAGGCGGCCTGCAGGCGCACGAAGTACACCTTTGCGTTGCGCAGGAAGGACTCGGAATCGAAGCCCGCCGGAACGGTCGGCGTCGCGGCGACGTCAGGCGTGGTCAGCGGATTGCCTTGCGGCCCGAGGTACGAACCCGAGGGCGGCGCCGTGTAGCGCGGCTCCTGCGAGTAGCCCGTGCCGCCCGCGTTCAGCGTCGGTGCACTGCCGGCGTAGGCGGGCGACTGCGTGTCGCGCTTGCGGCCGAGGAACTTGCGGATCAGCCAGATTGCGACGAACGCGATCAGCGCGATCACGATCATGTTCGCCATCATGCCGGCGAACGCTTCGCCCAGACCGAAGTGCGACAGCAGCGCCGCGATGCCGAGACCCGCCGCGAGACCGGCGATCGGCCCCAGCCAGCGCGAGCGGTTAGGCTGCGCGGCGGGCGTGGGCGGCGGTGTGGCGGGACGCTGCTGCTGCATTGCCTGCGACGGTGCGCCGGGCGATTGCGACGGCGACGGCGCCGTCTGCTGATGCGGCTGCGTAATGTTCGACTGCTGGCGACCGACGCTTCGGCCGCCGCCCATGCGTTTCGCTTCGGCGTCGAACGACGCGAGTGTGCTGACGGAAATCAGGCCGACCATCGCGATCAGTCCGATTCTCCTCGCCCACGCACCTCTAACATTACAACGAGATAACAGATTCGAACCGGACATTTTTGCAATTTCCTTTAAAAAACGAGAGGTTAGGGACGTTAGTATTTTGTCCCCACGTGTAAAGCTACCACACCAGCTGACAAATTGTAATATTTGACGGCGTCGAGGCCAGCTTGTTCCATCATCGTTTTTAAAGTTTCCTGGTCCGGATGCATGCGGATCGATTCGGCCAGGTAGCGGTAGCTGTCGGCGTCCTTCGCAAAGCGCTCGCCGAGCCACGGCAGCACCTTGAACGAATACACATCGTAGGCTTTTTTCAGCGGGTCCCACACCTTCGAGAATTCCAGCACGAGCAAACGCCCGGCCGGTTTCAGGACGCGGCGCATTTCGGCCAGCGCCATATCCTTGTGCGTCATGTTGCGCAAGCCGAATGCCACCGTCACCACATCGAAGTAGTTGTCCGGGAACGGGATCTTCTCCGCGTCGCACAGCAGCGTCGGCGTGATGATGCCTTTGTCGATCAGGCGGTCGCGGCCCACGCGCAGCATCGATTCGTTGATGTCCGTGTGCCAGACTTCGCCCGTGTCGCCCGCCTGCTTCGCGAAGGCTTTCGACAGGTCGCCCGTGCCGCCCGCGATGTCGAGCACCTTGTAGCCCGGCCGCACGTTCGCCTGCGCGATCGTGAACGCCTTCCACGCGCGGTGCATCCCGCCCGACATCAGGTCGTTCATCAGGTCATAGTTGGAGGCGACCGAGTGGAACACGCCGGCCACTTTCTTCGCTTTTTCCTGTTCGTCGACTGTCTGATAGCCGAAGTGGGTTTTGGTCATCGCGCTTCGTCCTTTCGCTTATTCTGTGAAATTTGTTTCGCCGCGTCGGGCGGCCGCCCCGCGGATGGCCGCCCCGCGGATGGCCGCCCCGCGGATCGTATCAGTGTCTGTGGCCGTGCGCAGGGCCGGACGCGGGCATCGGCGCGTCCCGGTCGACGCCTGCCGCATTCAGTTTCGCGAAATAGTCGGCCCAGAGTTCGTCCTGACGGGTCGCCAGTTCCCAGAGCAGATCCCAGGAATAGATGCCCGTGTTGTGGCCGTCGGAAAACGTGGGTTGCAGCGCGTAGTTGCCGACGCCTTCCAGCGCGACGATCGACACGTCGCGCTTGCCCGTCTGCAGCGTCTCCTGCCCCGGACCATGGCCGCGCACCTCCGCCGATGGCGAATACACGCGCATCAGCTCGAACGGCACGCGGTAACTGTTGCCGTCCGCGTACTGCAGCTCGAGCACGCGCGAGACGGCATGAACGACGACGCCGGTCGGGACCGGCGTGTCGGGTTTCAGTCCACTCATGATGACCTCAGGCGAGAGCGGTTTCGATTTCGCCGCGCACCGCTTCGCGCAGCAACGTGGACTTCGCACGGCGCTGCGACAGCATCGCCTCGGACACCGTGCGCTGACGCGGCGCCCAGATGGGCAGCGGGAAATGCGCGTCGTTGGAAAAGCGCGGAATGACATGCCAATGCACGTGCGGCACCTGGTTGCCGAGGCTCGCGAGATTCACCTTGACGGGTTGCAGGATGCGCCGGATCGCGCGCTCGACGGCGTATACCACGCGCATCACGTGATCGCGCTCGCGCTCGCCGAGATCGGAAAATTCGGCCACGTGCGTGTTCCAGATGACCCGGCAAAAGCCGGGATAGTCGTGTTCGTCGGCAAGGACGACACGCAGCGTGTCGTCCTGCCACAGTATGTCGCCGCCGTCTTCGCGGCAGAAGATACAGTCCATCGTCGTCCTCGGGCGGGTACCTTATCGTGCCATTAGACCAGCACGCGCTCGATTCCGCCATTGTTCGCGCGCTGCACGTAGTCGGCCATCCAGTTCTCGCCGAGCACGTGCCGCGCGATTTCGACCACGATGTAGTCCGCTTCGACGTTCGCGTCTTCGTTGTAGCGCGACAGGCCCTGCAGGCACGATGGGCAGCTCGTCAGGATCTTGACGTCGGTCGGCGAGCCGTTCGCACCATTCGCGCCGTTCGGCTGCGGGCCGTCGCCCGCCTTCAGCACCGAGCCGGCGGGTGCGCCCGCCGCGCCTGCCGCCGCGTTCGCCATGTTGATCGCGTTCGCGCCCGCATCGGCGACGACGGGAATGCCGCGCAGCTTCGCCGCGCCCTTGCGGATTTCCTCTTCCTTGCGAAAGCGCACCTGCGTCGAAATGTCGGGACGCGTAACCGCGAGCGTGCCCGACTCGCCGCAGCAGCGGTCGTTCTTCTCGATGCGGTAGCCGTCGTTCTTCTCGGTGCCCATCAGTTCGTTGACGAGCTTGACGGGGTCCATCGTCTTGATCGGCGTGTGGCACGGGTCGTGGTACATGTAACGCGTGCCCGTCACGCCGTCGAGCTTGATGCCTTTCTCCAGCAGGAACTCGTGGATGTCGATGATGCGGCAGCCGGGGAAGATCTTGTCGAATTCATACCCGGCGAGCTGGTCGTAACACGTGCCGCACGACACCACCACCGTCTTGATGTCGAGATAGTTCAGCGTGTTGGCAACGCGATGGAACAGCACGCGATTGTCGGTCACGATCTGCTCGGCCTTGTCGTACTGGCCCGAGCCGCGCTGCGGATAACCGCAGCACAGATAGCCCGGCGGCAGCACCGTCTGCACGCCCGCTTCCCACAGCATCGCCTGCGTGGCGAGACCGACCTGCGAAAACAGCCGTTCGGAGCCGCAGCCCGGGAAGTAGAACACCGCTTCCGAATCGACGGTCGTCGACTTCGGATTGCGGATGATCGGGACGATCTTGTTGTCCTCGATGTCGAGCAGCGCACGCGCCGTTTTCTTCGGCAGATTGCCCGGCATCTTCTTGTTGACGAAGTGGATCACCTGCTCGACGACGGGCGGCTTGCCCGTGGTGGCGGGCGGATGCGCCGTCTGCTTCTTGACGATCTTCTTCAGCAGGTCGTTGCCGAGGCGCTGCGCCTTGTAGCCGACGCCCATCATCGCGGTGCGAGCGAGGTTGATGGTCTGCGGATTGGTCGCGTTCAGGAAGAACATGCCCGCCGCGTTGCCCGCGTTGAACTTCTTCTTGCCCATCTTGCGCAGCAGGTTGCGCATGTTCATCGTGACATCGCCGAAGTCGATCTTCACCGGGCACGGCGTGGCGCACTTGTGGCAGACCGTGCAGTGATCGGCGACGTCGTTGAACTCGTCCCAATGCTTGATCGACACGCCGCGGCGCGTCTGTTCTTCGTACAGGAACGCCTCGACCAGCAGCGACGTGGCGAGAATCTTGTTGCGCGGGCTGTACAGCAGGTTCGCGCGCGGCACGTGCGTCGCGCACACGGGCTTGCACTTGCCGCAGCGCAGGCAGTCCTTCACGGAATCCGCGATCGCGCCGATGTCGGACTGCTGCATGATCAGCGATTCGTAGCCCATCAGCCCGAACGACGGCGTGTACGCGTTGCGCAGGTCTGCGCCTTCGAGCAGCTTGCCCGCGTTGAAGCGCCCCTGCGGATCGACGCGCTGCTTGTACGCGCGGAATTCGCCGATTTCGTCGTCAGTCAGGAATTCGAGCTTGGTGATGCCGATGCCGTGCTCGCCGGAAATCACGCCATCCAGCGAACGCGCGAGCTTCATGATGCGCGCCACGGCGGTATGCGCATCCTGCAGCATCTCGTAGTTGTCGGAGTTGACGGGGATGTTCGTGTGAACGTTGCCGTCGCCCGCGTGCATGTGAAGCGCGACGAACACGCGGCCGCGCAGCACGTGCTTATGGATGGCCTGCGCTTCGTCGAGGATCGGCTTGAACTCGCCGCCGTTGAAGATCTGGCGCAGTTCGGCGCGAATTTCCTGCTTCCACGACACGCGCACCGTGCGATCCTGGACGATATGGAACACGTTCGCGTCCGGCTGATCGTCGACGCGGTCCGCGAATTTCTCCGCGAGGCCCGCGTAGCCGAGTCCAACCAGATAGTGCTGCGCCTCGCGCAACGACAGATCGAGCTTGTCGCGCAGGAATTCCCAACGCTTCTTCACGTGGCCAAGCAGTTCGAGCGCCTGATGCACGCGGTCTTCGAGCAGCTCCGCGCTGGGGATTTCGTTCGCGTCGTCGGTCTTGCCGAGCGGCAGCTTGCCCGCCTGGAAGAACGCTTCGAGCGCATCGACCAGTTGCAGCTTGTTCTTGATCGACAGTTCGATGTTGATGCGCTCGATGCCGTCCGTGTACTCGCCCATGCGGTTGAGCGGAATCACCACGTCTTCGTTGATCTTGAACGCGTTCGTGTGCTTCGCGATTGCCGCCGTGCGGCTGCGGTCGAGCCAGAAGCGCTTGCGGGCCTCGGCGCTGACCGCGACGAAACCTTCGCCGCTCTTGCCGTTGGCCATGCGGATCACTTCCGAGGTCGCGGCGGCCACGGCATCGGCATTGTCGCCGACGATGTCGCCGATCAGCACCATCTTCGGAAACGCGTTGCGCTTGCTCTTGGTCGCATAGCCGACGGCGCGCAGATAACGCTCGTCGAGGTGTTCGAGGCCCGCGAGAATCGCGCCGCCCTCTTTCGACGTTTCGAACAGATAGTCCTTGATTTCGACGATGCTCGGAATCGCTTCGCGCGCCTGGCCGAAGAATTCGAGGCAAACCGTGCGCGTGTGCGCGGGCATCTTGTGCAGCACCCAGCGCGCCGACGTGATCAGGCCGTCGCAGCCTTCCTTCTGCACGCCCGGCAGACCCGCGAGGAATTTGTCGGTGACGTCCTTGCCGAGACCTTCCTTGCGAAAGCGCCGGCCTTCGATTTCCAGCGCTTCCGTGCGCAGCAGCTTTTCACCCGGCCCATATTCGCCGTCGAACCACTTCAGCTCGAAGCGCGCGACGGGAATGTCGTGAATCTTGCCGAGATTGTGATCGAGACGCGTGACTTCGAGCCAGTTGCCTTCCGGATCGACCATCCGCCACCAGGCGAGGTTATCGAGCGCCGTGCCCCACAGCACGGCCTTCTTGCCGCCCGCGTTCATCGCGACATTGCCGCCGATGCACGAAGCGTCCAGCGACGTCGGGTCGACGGCGAACACATAGCCCGCCTGCTCGGCCGCTTCCGTCACGCGGCGCGTGACGACGCCCGCGCCGGAGAAAATGGTCGGCACCTTGTGCGCGACGCCGGGCAATTCGGTCAGTTCGACCGCGCCGAGCTGTTCGAGCTTTTCGGTGTTGATGACGGCCGAGAACGGCGTGAGCGGCACCGCGCCGCCCGTGTAGCCCGTGCCGCCGCCGCGCGGAATCACGGTCAGGCCGAGTTCGAAGCACGCCTTGATGAGACCGGCGATCTCCGCTTCCGTGTCCGGCGTCAGCACGACGAACGGATATTCGACGCGCCAGTCGGTCGCGTCCGTCACGTGCGACACGCGCGCGAGGCCGTCGAAGCGGATGTTGTCCTTCTGCGTCTGGCGGCCCAGCACTCGGGTCGCGCGGCGGCGCAACTCGGCCATCTTGTCGAATTCGCCCGCGAATGCATCGACGGCGCGCCGCGCCGCCGCGACCAGCGTCTCGACGCGCGCGGCGCGATCGACGCCCGCTTCGTCGCCATGTTCGACGAGGTCGGCACGGCGGCGTTTTTCGATTTCCGCGAGACGGTGATTCAGCGCTTCGATCAGCAGCGCGCGGCGCTTCGGATTGTCGAGCAGATCGTCTTGCAGGTAGGGATTGCGGCGCACGACCCAGATGTCGCCCAGCACTTCGTACAGCATGCGCGCCGAGCGGCCCGTGCGGCGCTCGTTACGCAGTTCGTCGAGCGCGGCCCAGGCTTCGTCGCCGAGCAGCCGGATGACGATTTCGCGGTCGGAAAACGACGTGTAGTTATAGGGAATTTCGCGCAGACGCGGTTCGGCATCGGCGGCGACGGTGGCGGCAGCGCCGTTCGGATCGAAAACTTGAGGTGCGTTCATGTTCGGACGATTCGGTAGGTCAGCGATCCGCGCTCATCGCATGTGCGTAACGAGGCGGGCGGATGATCGCTGACAAAGCGCGCGTGGGGCGCAATGCTGGAAATCTTCTAGTGTGCGAAGCCTCGACCGGCGGCCACTGCCCGGGATCGCCGGGGACATGGCAAGGAAGTAAGGGGCCGGTCGCGTCGCGGCGCTCAGATATAGCTACACGATCGTGCATGCCGCACGTGCCGCTGCGCCGCGGGGCGAGCCTCACGCGGGACGGGCATCAAATGGGCGATCCGAGGCTGCCAATGCATCATCCGATCCTTGTTCCAAAATAAGATTCTACCGCATGATCCGCGCGCGCGTTGACGCCGGAATGTCCGTGCGACAAGCCTTTGCGCGTTGGCCTGCCGAAATTCGTCACGAAAATGCCCACGGGCGACCGGCGCGCGCCGGACGCTCGACGCAAGCCGGCGGCAGCGGATTTCTCGACCGTCCGGTCGGCTGGCCGGGCCGCGCGGCGCGCCTTGTCCGTCTGGCCGATTGCCGGATCAGGCGCGTCCGGACGAGCGGTTGGCGCTATCATTGATCTTTTCCCGTCCGAAATAGCGCATCGCGCGTGATCCGCATGGCTTCCCACGACTATCTGAAGAAAATCCTCACCGCCCGCGTCTACGACGTCGCGCGTGAGACCGAACTCGAACATGCGCGGAATCTGTCCGCACGGCTGCGCAACCCGATTTACCTGAAGCGCGAAGACAATCAGCCCGTCTTCTCGTTCAAGCTGCGCGGCGCATACAACAAGATGGCGCACATTCCCGCCGACGCCCTCGCGCGCGGCGTGATCACGGCTTCGGCGGGCAATCATGCGCAGGGCGTCGCGCTGTCGGCGGCGCGCATGGGCGTGAAGGCGATCATCGTGGTGCCCGTGACCACGCCTCAAGTGAAGGTCGACGCCGTGCGCGCGCACGGCGGCCCGACCGTCGAGGTCGTGCAGTCGGGCGAATCGTATAGCGACGCCTACGCGCACGCGGTGAAGCTGCAGGAACAGCACGGCCTGACATTCGTGCATCCGTTCGACGATCCATACGTGATCGCGGGCCAGGGCACCGTCGCGATGGAAGTGCTGAGCCAGCATCAGGCGCCCATTCACGCCATCTTCGTTCCGATCGGCGGCGGCGGTCTCGCGGCGGGCATCGCGGCGTACGTGAAATCGGTGCGCCCGGAGATCAAAGTGATCGGCGTGCAGACCGACGACTCCTGCGCGATGGCGCAATCGCTGAAGGCGGGCAAACGCGTGACGCTGAACGAAGTTGGCCTGTTTTCGGATGGCACGGCGGTGAAGCTGGTCGGCGAGGAGACCTTCCGGCTTTGCCAGGAATATCTCGACGAAGTGCTGACGGTGAACACCGATGCCCTCTGCGCCGCGATCAAGGACGTCTTCCAGGACACGCGCAGCGTGCTGGAGCCGGCCGGCTCGCTGGCCGTGGCGGGCGCGAAACAGTATGCGGAGCGCGAAGGCATCGAGAATCAGACGCTGATCGCCGTGACGTCGGGCGCGAACATGAATTTCGACCGCATGCGCTTCGTCGCGGAACGCGCGGAAGTCGGCGAGGCGCGCGAGGCCGTGTTCGCCGTGACGATTCCCGAAGAGCGCGGCAGCTTCAAGCGCTTCTGCGAACTGGTCGGCACGCGCAGCGTCACCGAGTTCAACTACCGCATCGCCGATTCGAAGTCGGCGCATATCTTCGTCGGCGTGCAGATCCGCAATCGCAGCGAATCCGCGCAGATTCTGGGCGCACTGGAGGCGCATCGCTTCGCGACCGTCGACCTCACCGGCGACGAACTGTCGAAGCAGCACATCCGTTACATGGTCGGCGGACGCTCGCCGCTCGCGCACGACGAACGCCTGTTCCGCTTCGAGTTTCCCGAGCGGCCGGGCGCGCTGATGAAGTTCCTGTCGTCGATGGCGCCGAACTGGAATATCAGCCTGTTCCACTACCGGAATCAGGGTGCCGACTACAGTTCCATTCTTGTCGGCATTCAGGTGCCGTCGGCGGAAGATGCCGAATTCGCGCGCTTTCTCGCGACGCTCGGCTATCCGTACTGGGAAGAGACGGCGAACCCCGTGTACCGCCTGTTCCTCGCGTAACGCGGCGCGCGCATGGCCTTTTCACTCGACGACAAACTGGTGGTGGCGATCTCTTCGCGCGCACTGTTCGATTTCGAAGAAGAGAATCGCGTCTACGAGAAAGGCGATCTGCGCGCGTACGAAGCATTGCAGCGCGAGCGGCTGAACGTGCCCGCGAAGCCGGGCGTCGCGTTTCCGCTGATCCGCAAACTGCTGGCGTTGAATGCGGGCACGCATCGTGTGGAAGTCGTGATCCTGTCGCGCAGCGATCCCATCAGCGGCCTGCGCGCGTTCAGTTCGTGCCGCGAGCACGGGCTTGCCATCGAGCGCGGCGTGTTCACGCGCGGACGCGCGCCGTTCGAATATCTGAAGCCGCTGAATGCGTCGCTGTTTCTGTCGGCCAATCAGGACGACGTGCGAGATGCGCTCACGGCGGGTTTCCCGGCTGCGCGCGTGTTGCCGGAATCGGCGAAAATGGCGAGCAAGTATCCCGACGAAATCCGCATTGCGTTCGACGGCGACGCCGTGCTGTTTTCCGACGAAGCGGAGCGCGTGTTTCAGAAGGACGGACTGAGTGCGTTCGTCGGTCACGAGATCGACAACAAGCATTTGCCGCTGGCCGACGGACCGCTGAAGCCTTTGCTGCAGGCGCTGCATCGTCTGCAGACACTCGCCGACGAAGCCGCGCCGATGCACATTCGCACCGCGCTGGTGACGGCGCGCTCGGCGCCCGCGCACGAGCGCGCGATACGCACGCTGATGGCCTGGAACATCGAAATCGACGAAGCGATGTTTCTTGGCGGACTCGACAAAAGCGCGTTTCTGCGCGAGTTCGAGCCGGACTTTTTCTTCGACGACCAAATTCGCCACTGCGAATCGGCCCGCGTCGTGACGGCGACGGGACATGTCGTGAGTGGCATCGTGAACGCATCATGACACCCGAACAATCACCGCTGGGCAAGCCAGCTGCCTATACCGAGCAGTACGACGCATCGCTGCTCTTTCCGATCGCGCGCAAGAACGCGCGCGATCAGATCGGCATCGGCGCGACGCTGCCGTTTTTCGGCACGGACATCTGGAACGCGTACGAGCTATCGTGGCTGAACGCGCGCGGCAAGCCGCAGATCGCGATCGCCACGTTTTACATTCCCGCCGAATCGCCGAATATCGTCGAGTCGAAGTCGTTCAAGCTGTACCTCGGCTCGTTTGCGCAGACTTCGTTCGATTCAATCGAGGCGGTGCGCGACACCATCAAGCGCGATGTGTCGGCGGCGTGCGGCGCGTCTGTGTCGCTGCATCTGTATCCGCCCGCGGAGTTTCCGAAGCTGGCGCTCGACGAGTTCGAAGGGACGTCGCTGGATCGGCTCGATCTGGACACGGATGTGTATCAGCCGGACGCATCGTTGCTGAAGGCGGCGCTCGATGAAGCGCCCGTCGAGGAGACGCTGTTCTCCAATCTGCTGAAATCGAATTGTCCAGTGACGGGTCAGCCGGATTGGGGCTCGGTGCAGATTCACTACGTCGGGCCGCAGATCGATCAGGCTTCGTTGCTTCGATACATCATTTCGTATCGGACCCATACGGGGTTTCATGAACAGTGCGTCGAGAAGATTTTTCTCGATGTTCTGCAGGCTTGTCAGCCTGTGAAGCTCGCTGTTTATGCGCGCTATACGCGGCGCGGAGGACTCGATATCAATCCGTTTCGGACCAATTTCAATCTGCCGATGCCGGATAATTTGCGCACTGCGCGGCAGTGATTTTTTGGTTTTTCTGTCTTTTTTCTGTCTGTTTGCAACGCTGATTTTTTGCGGGCATCCGCTCTTTGCCTCTGGTTTATTGGCGTTGCCCCTGTGCGGGGCGGCACCTACTTTTCTTTGCAGCGGCAAAGAAAAGTAGGCAAAAGAAAGCCGCTCACACCGCCAGCCCTCGTTCCTACCCACGGGCTCTCAACGTCCCCACACTTCACGCGGCAATGTTCTCACCCAGGTTCGTTGCCTGCGTTCTCTCCCTTCGCCTCACCCGCTTCACGCACCCGTAGCAGAGCTAACCACGTCCGTGGGGCGATGTCCTCATGCGGCAAACTATGTGTAGGTTGTCCCGCCGTTGGAGACTGCGCACGACGAAAACCCCCGCGCACCGAGGGTTTCCTGTGTGGCGCGAGGGTCGACACAGAGTTTGCCGCACAAGGGCTCAGATCATCTGGCGTAGCTGTTTGTTGTACCGACGTACGAAGCGTGTGAGGCGCTGTTTAGCGCGCTGGCAACTTACGCGAGCCGAAGCGGGAAGGCGTGAAGGATGGGGCGTTGAGAGCCCGTGGGCACACGTCAAGCGGCTCGGTGTGAGCCGCTTTCTTTTGCCTACTTTTCTTTGCGGCTGCAAAGAAAAGTAGGTGCCGCCCCGCACAGGGGCAATGCTAATAGACCAGAGACAAAAAGCGGATGCCACCAAACAAAAAAACCTTAAGCCGCAGGCTTCTTATACGCGACGCAGTCAACTTCAACCTTACAGTCGATCACCATCGACGACACCACACACGCCCGCGCAGGCGGATTCGCGCCAAAGTACTCCTTGAACACCTTATTGAACGAAGCAAAATCACGCGCATCGTCGAGCCACACGCCACACCGCACGACGTGCTCCGGCCCATACCCCGCCTCGGTCAGAATGGCGAGAACGTTCTGAATCGCTTTGTGCGACTGCTCGACGATCCCGCCGTTGATCACCTCGCCGTTCTCCATCGGCGTCTGCCCCGACACGAACAGCCAGCCATCCGCCTCGACCGCGCGCGCAAACGGCATCACCTGACCGCCCGTGCCCTTGCCACCTTCAACGCCATAACGCTTCATCGTTCAACTCCTGTAACGTAAGCGCGCCCGCAACCCCTGCGGACGCAAAAATTCAGAATGCCTGCGCAAGCTCCGCACGCGACGCCGCCGTCGCACCGCGCGCGACAAACCGGCCCGCGCGCTCACCCGTCAGCTTGCCCTCCCGATACGACAGCACGCCATTCACCCACACGGCATCGATGCCGTCGGCGGCCTGCTGGGGCTTGTCGAACGTTGCCGCGTCGCGCACGCGCGCCGGGTCGAACAGCACGAGATCGGCGTGATAGCCGATATGCACTTCGCCGCGCTCTTTCAGGCCGAAGCGCCGCGCCGACAGGCTCGTCATCTTGCGAATCGCTTCTTCGAGCGGAATCAGTTTCTGGTCGCGCGCATAGTGGCCGAGCACGCGCGGAAACGCACCCCACAAGCGCGGATGCGGCAACGGATCATTCGGCAAGCCGTCGGAGCCGACCATCGTCGCGGGATGCGACAGGATGCGCCGCACGTCGTCCTCGGACATGTTGTGATACACCACACCCGCCGGTTGCAGGCGCTTGCCCGCCTCCTGCTGCGTCACGCCCCATTCGGCGGCGATGTCCTTGATCAGCTTGCCCGCCATCTCCGGATGCGGCGTCGACCACGTCACCGTGATGTCGATATCGCCCATCACCTGCTTCAGATCGAGCGTCGACGAACTGCGGTTGTACGGATAACAGTCGCAACCGACAGGATGAAACTGCCGCGCGCCTTCGAGCGACGCGAGCACCTCCGCACTGCGTCCCCAGTTCGACGGCCCCGCGCACTTCAGATGCGAAATCACGACAGGCACGCGCGCGTGCTTGCCGATCCGGTACGCCTCGTCCATCGCATCGAGGATCGCGTCGAACTCGGTGCGCATGTGTGTCGTGTACAGCGCGCCCGCCGCCGCGAGCGGCTCCGCGAGCGCCATGACTTCTTCCGTCGGCGCAGCGAAGGCCGAGCCATACGCGAGCCCCGAACTCAAACCGAGCGCGCCGTTCGCGAGCGCCTCTTCGAGCTGCGCGCGCATGCCTTCGATTTCCTGCGCCGTCGCCGCGCGATCGAGCCGGTCCATGTGGTTGTTGCGCAGCGCCGTATGGCCGATCAGCGCGCCGACGTTCACGGAAGGCTGCGCCGCATTCACGGCCTCGACATAGGCAGCGAAGGTCGGATACGCGAACGCGTCGCGCTCGCCGAGCAGGTTCATCGGATCGGGCGGATCACCCTTGAGCGCAACAGGCGACGCGCTGATCCCGCAATTGCCGACGATCACCGTCGTCACGCCCTGCGTGATCTTCGGCAGCATTTGCGGCGAGCGGATTACGTGCGTGTCGTCGTGCGTGTGCACGTCGATGAAGCCGGGCGCAAGCGCGCGGCCGTTCGCCTCGATCACCTCTTCGGCGAGCCAGTTCGACAGATTGCCGATCGCGGCGATCTTCCCATTTCGCAGCGCGACGTCGCGCTCGACAGGCGGCGCGCCCGTGCCATCGTACAGTTGCGCGCCGACGATCAGCGTATCGGCGGCTTCGGGATGCGAATGCATGGATCAGTCTCCTAGCGGTTGTCGGTCGCCGCCGCCGCGATGCGCATCGAGCGCATGCTTCATGCGGCGCAGCAGTTCGCGGCTCTCGTCGCCGAGGCTTACGGCCAGTTCGGTGACGAGCACGTCGAGCGCCATCATCATTGCGTAGCGCGATGACGACGGCTTGTAGATGAAATCGGTTTCGAACGCGACGATGGGAATCACCCAGTCCGCGAGCTTCGCAAGCGGCGACGCGGGCGCCGTCACCGTGATCAGCGTCGCGCCGTAGCTGCGCGCGATACTGCAGCTGTCCACCATCTCGGGCACGCGGCCTGTCGTCGACAGTGCGATCACCACGGTGTCGCGCGAAACCGTCGATGCCACCATACGCTGCAACAAGCCGTCCTGATACGTCGCGACGGGCCGGCCCAGACGCACGAGCCGAAAGCGCATCTCGTCGGCGAGCGCCGTCGAGCCGCCGCCCATGCCGAACACGTAAATCATGCGTGCTTCGCGCAAGGCAGCCGCGGCCTGCGCAACGGGCGCCAGGCACAGCAGCTGATGGTTGTGCGTGAGCGCCGTCTGCAACTCGTCGAACACGCGCGTGGCAAGCGCCTCGGGCATGTCGGCTTGCGCGCTGGTTTGCAGGAACCGCTGGCCGACAGCCGCTGCCTGCGCGAGCCGCAACTTCAGCTCGCGCACATCGCGGCAACCGACGGCCTTTGCAAAGCGCGTCACCGTCGCGACACTCACTTCCGCCTGCTCGGCGAGCGCGCCGATGCTCGCGCGCGACGCGCCCGTCAGATCGTCGAGAATCAGCGCCGCGACCTTGCGCTCGGCCGAGCGCAACCCGGGCGCACATTCGGCAATGCGCGCGACGATGTCGAAGGCGACGGGCTCGGCAGACGTATCCATGGCTCATACTTGCCCACGCGCCGCCGCTAACATCGCTCGCGGCGGCCGTGGTACTAAATAACATTTCATCGAACATCGTACTTTCGGTAACATATGGAAGTCAACTTCGATTCGATTTAACTGGACGATGGAGCAGGATGACATGAAAGTTACAAACTATCAGGGAGCCACGATTGACCCGTACAGCAAGGGCTTGGGCAACGTGCCGGGCACGAGCATCCAGCTGGCGGACGCAGCGCGACTCGAATGGAATCTGCTCGACGAGGACGTGAGCCTGCCCGCGGCCGTTCTCTACGCGGACCGTATCGAACACAACCTGAACTGGATGCAGAAGTTCGTCGCTGAATACGGCGTGAAGCTCGCGCCGCACGGCAAGACGACGATGGCGCCGCAACTGTTTCGCCGCCAGCTCGAAACGGGCGCGTGGGGCATCACGCTCGCCACCGCGCATCAGGTGCGCGCCGCGTATCACGGCGGCGTGTCGCGCGTACTGATGGCGAACCAGCTGGTCGGCAAACGCAACATGCTGATGATCGCCGAACTGCTCAGCGATCCCGATTTCGAGTTTTTCTGTCTGGTGGATTCCGTCGAGGGCGTCGAGCAACTGGGCACGTTCTTCGGCTCGGTGAAGAAGCAGTTGCAGGTGCTCGTCGAACTCGGCGTGCCGGGCGGCCGCACGGGCGTGCGCGACGAATCGCAGACGCAGGCCGTGCTCGATGCGATCGCGCGCTATCCCGATTCGCTGAAGCTCGCGGGCGTCGAACTGTACGAAGGCGTGCTGAAGGAAGAACAGGAAGTGCGCGACTTTCTGCGCAGCGCGGTGAAGCTCACGCTCGAACTGTCGGACAAGGGACGCTTCGCGCGCACGCCGGCCGTGCTGTCGGGCGCGGGCTCGGCGTGGTACGACGTGGTCGCCGAAGAGTTCGCGAAGGCTTCGCGCAAGGACCGCATCGAGATCGTGCTGCGTCCGGGCTGCTATCTGACGCACGACGTCGGGATCTACAAGAAGGCGCAGACGGATATCTTCAAGCGCAATCCTGTCGCGAAGCGCATGGGCGAAGGCCTGTTGCCCGCGCTGCAATTGTGGGCATACGTGCAGTCGATTCCCGAGCCGGATCGCGCGATCATCGGTCTCGGCAAGCGCGATTCAGCGTTCGACGCCGGCCTGCCCGAACCCGCGAAGCACTATCGCCCCGGCACGCAAACGCCGCGCGATATCGCCGCAGATGAAGGCTGGGAAATTTTCGGTCTGATGGATCAGCACGCGTATTTGCGGATTCCCGCAGGCGCCGATCTGAAAGTCGGCGACATGATCGCGTTCGACATCTCGCATCCGTGCCTGACGTTCGACAAGTGGCGTCAGGTGCTCGTGCTCGATCCGTCGTATCGCGTGACGGAAGTGATCGAAACGTTCTTTTGATTGTTCTTCGATCGAGGCGGCGCCGCTCGTATTCCGATCAGATGCCGGTCGGCGCCGTCTTCTCGCGCGTAGTTCAGCGTCCGGCTTGCGCCGCTTGTGCCACTTCGCCTGCGCCCGCCGCGGCCACTTCGCCGATACGCGCCTCGAGCATCGTCAGCGCGCCCGACAATCCCGCCAGCACATCGTCCGGCAACGCTGCCATCGTGTCGTGCAGAAACGCGTTGCGACTCGGCAGGCTCGATTCGATCGCGGCGCGGCCCGCTTCCGTCAGCTTCACGTTCGTGATGCGGTTGTCGCGTTCATCCATGCTGCGCGCGATCCAGCCCATCGCTTCGAGCGATTTCAACTGACGCGTCAGCGCGCCGGGATCGATGCGCAAGCGCTCGACCAGCTTCTTCTGCGACGATTCGCCTGCCTGCTCGTATAGCGCGAGCAGAATGCGCCAGCGCGGCATCGGATGACCGACGCGTCCTTCGAACGCCGACATGAACGCCCGGTAAGTACGCCCGAACTGATGCAGGATAGCGACGCGGTCCTGTTCTTCCATGATGTTTCTTTGATTCCAATGCGCCGAAGACGGCGGTCAATCCGCGTGGATGACGGGCTCGATCTGCTTGCGCAGTTTAACGGGCGGCACGCGCCGGCTCTGCCAGATCGCGAATAGCGACACCAGCGCGCCGAGCGCAAGGCCAATATGGATCGCGCCGACCAGCGACTCGCGCGCCGATTCCAGCAGCACGGCGCCATTGTGCCCTGCTTGCGCCAGCTCGTTCAAAAGCGTGTGCTGCGCGTCGCGATTGACGAGGATCTGCGGATCGCCGAGATCGGCGAACCACTGGCTCGCGCGGTCCCCCTCGAGCGCGTCGCGCACGCCGCTCGCGTACATGTGCGTGACGAGCGTGCCCGTCAGCGCCGTGCCGATCATCCCGCCGATCATCCGCAGCGATTGCAGCAGCGCCGTCGCGATGCCGAGATGCTCGCGGCCCGCCGTCTGCTGCGCGAACACGGTGAGATTGGGCAGCACGAAACCGAGTCCCAGACCGCCCAGCGTCATGAACAGCATCAGCAGCCAGTGCGGCATCGTGCGCGTCGCGACCACCACGCCGAGCGACGCCGCCGCGAACAGCGCAAAGCCGACGTACAGCATCACGTTCGGATTCGGGATGCGCGACACGATGCGCCCGTTCGCAATGCTGCCGATCGTGATGAACACGACGAGCGGCGTGATCACGAGGCCCGCCTCGTTCGGCATCATGCCGAAGCCGCCCTGAAACAGAAGCGGCGCATAGAACAGCAGTGAGAACATCGCGAAGCCGCCGAGCACGGCCAGCACGAAGAGCGCGGCGAGGCTCGGGTTGCGGAACATGTCGATGGGAAGAATGGCCTGCGCGAAGCGCTTTTCCCAGTGCCACAGCGCAATCGCGCACGCCGCGCCGACGAGCAGCAGCACGCCCGCCGACGCCGTCACGCCATGCTTGGGCAGCATTTCGACGAACATCTGCAGGCTGCCGAGCGACAGCGCGATCAGCAGCGCGCCCGGCCAGTCGAGCCGCATCTTGCCTTCGTGGACGACATGCCGCAGATGCGGCAAGTAGCGCCACACGAAGAACAGCGACAGCAAGCCGACGGGCAGATTCACGTAGAACACCGAACGCCAGCCGTAGTACTGCGTCAGAAATCCGCCGAGCGACGGCCCGACGGCATTCGCGATGCCGAACGCCGAACTCATCAGCACCTGCCAGCGCAAGCGCACGACGGAATCGGGAAACAGGTCGGGAATGCAGGCGAACGCAGTGCCGACCAGCATGCCGCCGCCAATGCCCTGCAGCCCGCGCGCGATCACCAGAAACAGCATGTTGCCAGCCGCGCCGCACAGCACGGAAGCCGCCGTGAACACGATGATCGACGCGATCACGAAGGGCTTGCGTCCGTAGTAATCGCCGAGGCGCCCGAAGATCGGCACCGTGATCACCGACGTCAGCAGATACGACGTTGCGACCCACGCGTACAGCTCGAAACCCTTGAGATCGGCCACGATGGTCGGCAGCGCGGTGCCGACCACGGTCTGGTCGAGCGCGACGAGCATCGAGACGAAAGAGACGCCAAGCATCGCCAGCAGCGACTCCCGGAACGGCAAAACTTGCCCACTCGAATGATGGGCGGCGGTATGGACGGCCATTTTTGATGGAACAACAGTTGACGAGTCAACGATATGGAATCATACCACGCTGAACGGTTCTAAACCGAGTGCGTCCGAACGCTGGTTTGCGCATTGCTCTTCGGTGGACGCGTCCGAAAAAATCCGAAAATCAGGGAGATTCATGGATCAGACCACCCTTGCCGCCGTGCCGCTTTCCGCCGACGATCTCGCGGCGCTGCGGCGCGCCAAACACGAGCTGGAAAGCCCGGCCCTGACGATGAAGCTCGCCAGCATCGTCGGCGCGCCGATGGAAAAGCTGATTGCGCGCCTGCCGTCCATTGCCAGCGACAAGGTCAACGACGCGACGCAGGTCGCGCTGCGCAAATGTCTGCAGATCGCGCTGCGCACGCTCGGGCGTCCGATGGGCGGCGCGCCGCTCGGCGTCAGCGACCGGCCGAGCAATCTGCTGCACAAGTTCGCCGTCGCCACCACGGGCGCGGCGGGGGGCGCGTTCGGACTGTTCGCGCTGCCCGTCGAGTTGCCCGTCACGACGACGCTGATGTTCCGCTCGATCTGCGACGTCGCGCGCAGCGAGGGCGAGGACCTGACTTCCGTCGATACGCAACTGCAGTGTCTGAGCGTGCTCGGCATGGGCGGCACGTCGAAAGCCGACGACGACGCCGACTACGGCTACTTCATCATGCGCGGCGCGCTGGCGCAGGCGGTCTCGAAGGCATCGTCGGAGATCGCGACGAAGGGGTTCACGACGCACGGATCGGCGGCGCTGCTGCGTCTGTTGAACACGATCGCGGCGCGTTTCTCCGTGCAGGTCAGCGAGCAGATCGCCGCGAAGTCGATCCCGGCGATCGGCGCCGTGCTCGGGGCGATGGTCAACACCGTGTTCATCGACCACTTCCAGCAGGTCGCGCATGGCCACTTCACGGTGCGCCGGCTCGAACGGCAATACGGCACGCAAGTCGTGCAGGCCGCCTATCAGACGATCGACGTTTCGCTCGACGGTTGAACGGCGCGCGCGGCGCCTGTCACGCGCAACGCGAAGCGCGCGGCGAGATCGAGTGCGCGACGCGCCTCGGGAATGAACGGCGCCCACAGTTGCCACACGTGCGGCATCTTGCGCCAGAGGTCGAGTTCGACTTCGACGCCCGCCGCGCGCGCCTTGTCGGCCACGCGACGCGAATCGTCGAGCAGCACTTCCGTGCTGCTCACCTGGATGAAGAGCGGGGGCAAGCCTTTCAGGTCCGCGTAAAGCGGCGACGCATACGGATGCGTGGCGGGCGTATCGGCGAGATAGAGCTTCGCGGCCCGCGCAATGGACGGACCGTGGAACATCGGATCGATGCCGTCGTTGGTTTGCAGCGATGCGCCCGTCGCGGCCAGGTCCGTCCACGGGGAAAACAGGATTGCGCCGGCGGGCAACGGCCCGCCTGCATCGCGCAACGCGACCAGCGTCGCGAGCGCAAGCCCGCCGCCCGCCGAATCTCCGGCAATCACGATCGATTCCGGCTTCGTTCCCTCTTCGAGCAGATGTCGATAAGCGGAGAGCGCATCGTCGAGCGCAGCGGGAAACGGATGCTCGGGCGCGAGCCGGTAGTCGAGCGAAAACACGCGCGCGCCGCTGCGCGCGGCAAGGCCGAACGAAGCCGCGCGATGCGTCTGCGGCGAGCAGAAGTAATAGCCGCCGCCATGCAGATAGAGGATCGTGGCCGCATGCTTGCCGCCGACTCGCGTCAGCCACTCGCCGCGCAACGGCCAGTCATGTGCGCCGTATCGTTCGTGCAGGGTCCAGCCCGACGGCACGCGCGGCGTGTACGCGCGCTTCGCGGTCAGGTTGCGGGCGCGTGCCGCGCTGATCGTCGGATGCCGCGTATGCGGATGAAATTGACGGCGCAAGAACCAGCACGCCAAAGCGCTTTGCCAACTCATCGGAACACTCTCCGTCGACGGTCATCCGGCAATGGTACGTGGCTTTGGCTCGGGTTCGGTCGAAAGCGGCTTCGGCCGCAAACGTACAACGCCACTCGCCGTCTGAAAAGGAATTGGCCGCAACCGCCACTGACGGTTCCGGCCACCCGGTTCGACGCGCGCGACGTTTAGTTCGCCGGCAGCAACTGACCGCGAATCTCGCCCGTCGGGTTCTGCGCCGTGTGAATGTTGAAGTACCACTGCCCTGCCATCAGGTCCGTGACCTGTTGTTCCGTCAGCGTCACGGAACCCTTGATCGGACTGCCGAGCGCGTTCTTGTCGATGGGCACCTGTACCTTTGCGTTCTGCCCGACAGGCGCTGGGCCGTGGAAGTGCGCCATCGTCGCTGGACCCGACAGGCCCTCGTAGGTCGCCGTCCACTTCAGCATTCTGGTCGACGTATCGAACGTGGCATCCAGCGCGCCGTGACCGCGGCTCACGCGCGGCGGCACTTCGCTCGACGGTTCGAGGTCGGCCTTCATTTCCACCGTATCCGCGAGCGCAACACCCGATGCCAGCGCCCACAACACGGCCATCATGCTCAGCTTTCGAATCGCAATCATTGTTCTCTCCGAGTCTTTTTGCGCGCGCGCCGCGACCGCTGCCATCGCCGCAATCGCCGCAAGGTTGAAGCGTCTTCCGACTGACGCACGGGCGATCGCCAGCACATGCCAGCACATACTATTGCAAATCGATGCACCGCGCGTGACGCATGCGCAGTCGCGCGAGGCGTTGCGAAGTGCGCAGAGATTCCCGCTCAGGCAAGCAACGCCGCCTGCTCTTCGATACCGTCGAGCATCGCGTTGCACGCGCGCACGAGCGCGTGGCCTTCGCTACGCAATGTGTCCGGCGCAGAACCGTTGAATAGCCGCCGGTAATCTTCGAGCGCGCGCAGCAGCGGCGGATACTGCAGCACGCCCGCCGCGCCCGCGACGCGATGGTGCCATTGCCGCAAGGCGGCAACATCCGGATAGCGCAGCAGCGGCGAGAGCGCGCGCATGTCGT
>BBSL01000029.1 GCA_001319865.1 Burkholderia sp. E7m39
CAACGACTTGACCGTCGATTCGCTGCCCCATATCTGCGTCAACTGACTGAGATCGACGGGAACGAAGGCGGTGTTGTCGACGCTCTGCGCACGCAGGTCCGGCATGGCGGCGCCCGACGCGTCGCCTTGCACGGCCGGCCGCGCGTGATCGGCGCCGAACCAGCGGTTCAGGTATTCGCGCAACGTGGCGAGCCGCGTCGGTTTGACGAGACAATCGTCCATTCCCGCTTCGCGGCACGCTTTCAGATCTTCCGGCGCGGTGTTCGCTGTAATGCCGAGGATGGGCAGCCGCCCGCCCGTCGACCGTTCCCGTTCTCGCACGGCACGCGCGAGATCGTAGCCGGACAGTCTCGGCATGTGGCAATCGGTGATGAGGAAGCCGTACGGCGTCGCTTCGAGCGCTTCGAGCGCTTCGACGCCGTCGTTGACGACGTCGCACGCGAAGCCCAGCAGCGCGAGTTGATGACGGATCAGCTCCTGGTTGACGGGATGATCCTCGGCGACGAGCACGAGCCGCCCCGTCGCGATTGCGCGCTCGCGGTCCGGCGGCGTGACGCTGGCTTCCGCTTCGCGTTGCTGCTGCGCGCGCGTCGGCGACAAGCCCGTCAGCGCGGCGGCGCACGCTGCGCCCAGTCCGCGCCACGAAATCGGATTGATGCTCACGCGCACGGCATTGTCGACGATCCGGTAGCCGGTCGGCTTCGGCTTCTCGGTTAGCACGACCACCTTCGCGCCCGACTGCGCGACGGCGTCGGGCACTTCCATGCCTTCGCCGACGAAGATCAGATCGACATCGCGCAATGCCTGCGGATCACCCAGTTCCCGCCGGTCGCGCGCCGCGCAGCGAGTCTCGATGCCAAGCGCCGCCGCAAAATGCGCGAGCGCGTGCGCGACGGGCACATCCGCCGTGACGACGAGGCCGCGCCTGCCGCGCAGTCCGCCTGCCGTGTAATGCTGCGCTTCGACGGGCATCCGCAGCCGCAGCGTCATGCAGGTGCCCTTGCCGGGCGCGCTCGACAGCGTCAACGTGCCGCCCATCAATGCAACCAGCTTGCGGCAGATCGTCAGGCCGAGGCCGGTGCCACCGAAGCGCCGCGTCGTCGAAGACTCCGCCTGTACGAACGGTTCGAACAGCCGCGCCTGCACGTCGGGCGCGATGCCGATGCCCGTGTCGTCGACGGAAATTTCGACCATCTGGGCCGCCTCGTTCTGCTCGACCACTTTCACCTGGACGTCGACCTCGCCTTGCGGGGTGAACTTGATGGCATTGCCAAGCAGATTGAATAGGATTTGTCGCAAGCGGACGCTATCGCCGCGCAGCGTCGCGGCCACTTGCGGCTCGATATCGACGCGCACCTTCAGACCTTTCTCGTGCGCGCGACCTGCCAGCAGACCCACAGCGGTATCGACGAGATCGCGCAAGTCGAAAGGCTCGGATTCGATCGTCAGGCGCCCCGCCTCGATTTTCGAATAGTCGAGCAGATCATCGAGAATCTGCAGCAGCGCGCCCGCCGACTCGTGAATCATCCCGAGCATTTCGCCCTGGTCGGCATCGAGCCGCGTTCGCTCCAGCACTTCGACGAGACCCAGCACGCCGTTCATTGGCGTGCGGATTTCGTGGCTCATCATCGCAAGGAAATCGTCTTTGGCGCGCGAGGCCGCTTCCGCCAGATCACGCGCGCGCGCCAGTTCGTCGGCGCGCAGCCGCTCGATGCTCGCGTCGACCCAATAGCCGCTCCAGACCGTGGCGCCCGACGGCTCGCGACGCGGCACGAGCGCCGCGCGCACCCAGCGCTGCTCGGCCGCGCCGTCGATCCGGAACTCGAGCCGCACCGGCTCCGACAACTGCGCCGAGTGCTCGAGCGCGGCCACGACGCCTGCACGGTCGTCGGCGCAAATCGTGCCGAAATCGAGCGCGCCGCTGCGCATCAGCACGGCACTGTCGTAACCGAACAGATGCTCCGTGTCGCCGCCGACGTACGGGAACGTGTACTTGCCGTCGAGCCCGCGGCGCAGCTGGAACACGACGGCCGGCAACGAACCCGTCACGTCGGCGAGCCGCCGCTGCGTTTCGCTCGCGAGCCTTTCCGCGCGACGGATATCGGTGATATCGACGACCGTGCCCAGCACGCAGACGGGCGCGCCTTCCGGTCCGTTGCACACGTTCACGCAAAAGAGGCCGTGGCGGCTGTCGCCGTCGGCGTCTTCGAACTCCAGCTCGATCTCTTTGGGTGTGGTGCCCGTCAGCACGTCGCGGGTCAGTTGCTCGAGCCGCAGGCCGTTGTTCTCACCCCACGCGCGCACCCCGGCGCTCGTTCGACCGATGACGGCGTCGCGGCCGAGCCCCGTTGCCTGCTCATAGGCCCGGTTGACGGCGATATAGCGTCCGAGCAGATCTTTCGCGACGAGCGGATACGGCACCATCTCCATCATGGTCTGCTGGAAGTTCAGCTGCGATTCGAGCTCGCGCTCCGTGCGTTCGCGCAACGCGACTTCGCGCTGCAGCAGCATGTAGGCGCGCAGCGTCACTAGCAACACGACGCCAATGCCGATGAGCACGGGCAACAGCCGCAGCGCCGTCACGCTCCAGCCGCTGCGCGTCGGCGCATCGCCCGTCACCCATTTCTGGCGGATGTGCTGCCGCTCCGACGCCGGCATGGCGAGCAGCGCGCGGTCGATCAGCTCGGCAAGCGGCGCAAGATCGGGACGCACGGCGAAGCCGACGGCCTCTGGCTCGCGCACCGTGCCGACGATCTTCAGCATGCCGGAGTATCGCTGCGTGAGCTCGGCGTCGACCTCGGCGACGTTGCCGACCAGCGCGTCGGCGCCGCCCGCCGCGAGCCGGTTCAGCGCCGCGCTCACGTTCGTCACGATCTGCACGTGATCGGGCGTCACGCCGTACTGATGGAACGGCACCGACCCTTGACTGTGCGCGGATACCACGACGCGCCGCGCCGCGAAATCGGTCAGGCTGCGCGCGGCAGGCTCGCTCTCGCGCGCGACGATGACAAGCGGATAGGTTTCGTAAGGTTGCGTGAAGGTTGCCTTCGACAGCCGCGGGTCGCTACGCGTGGCCGTGGCGAGAAGCGCGACATTACCGCGGCCGAAATCGGCGATGGTCGTCGGCCAGTCCTTCGCCGGCACGCGATGGAACGTAAGCCCCAGCGTGCGGCTCAGATAGTCGAGATAGTCGGCGGCGACACCCGACAGGCGGCCCAGATCGTCGAGCGTGCTGAAAGGCGTCCAGTCGCTGTCGAAGCCGATGGACAGCGGCGGCAGCGACGCGAGCCACGCACGCTCGTCCTGGCTCAGCACGAGATTCGCGCTCGACGGCGCCGAGCGCGCGCCGATGCTGCCGCCAAGCCAGCGCGCGCGAATGCGGGCCTGGTCTTCGAGTGGCATCGCGTTCAGTCCGCGATCAAGCTCGTCGCGCAAGTCGCTTTTTGCCACGGGGACGCCAAAACGCATGTCGCTGATGGGCCCCGTCTCTTCGAATGCAATGCCGAGGCTCATAAAATCCGGACTCGCCAGATACCGGCGCACGGCGGGCGTGAAGCCGAAATACACGTCGGCCTCCCCGTGCTTGACGGCGCGCAATGCGGACGGCGTGTCGGCGAACGTGTCGATTTGCGCGCGCGGAAAGCGATTGCGCAGGCTGGAGATAAGCGCGAATCCGCGTTCCACCGCGATGCGCGCGTTTTGCAACTGCTCGGGAGCGGACAAGGCCAGCGCGTTGCCGGCGAGCGTCACGGCCGACGTCGACCCGCGGAAATACGGCATCGTGAACGACAGGCAATGCTCACGCTCGGGCGTGCGCGCCATGCTCGTCAGAACGTCGACGCGATTCGCGCACGCCGCTGCCAGCAATTGCTCCATGTCCGGAAAGGCTTTCGTCTCGATTTCGACATCCGGACCGATGACAGCCCGCAGATAATCGGCGCTCAATCCGGTGAGCTTGCCCTCGTCGAGCATCTCGAACGGCGACCAGCCACTCGCGAGCACACCGACGGTCACCTTCGGCGGCACCGGGCGGGGCACGGCGCCAGGCGCCGCGTTCGCCAGCGGAACGCCCGAAAGCGCGACCAACACCGCGAAGGCTGCTGCCAGCATGTGGCGAATAGCGGACGCTAAGGCGTGGCTTGTGAAACAACGGGAAAAGAATGCGAAAGCGCGCGAAAAATACATGGGAGCGCACTCAAGCCGATTCGCCGCGCCGGCTCTTGGGGTGCTGGCGCGCGAACGCACGCTGGGCGCCGTTGAAGAGACGCGAATGCAGCAAACCGGCAAGCACGCCTCCAGCGAGCGGCGCCGCCCAGAAAAGCCAGAGCTGGTCGAGCGCCCAGTCACCGACAAAGATGGCCGGTCCCGTAGACCGCGCGGGATTCAGCGAGGCGTTGGTCACCGGCAGCGCGACGACGTAACTGAGCGTCAGCCAGACCCCTTCGATGACAGGACCGATCAGCGTCCCCGACTTGCCCTTGGAGACCAGTAGGCGCGCCATCACGAAAGCGAAGGTCATCGTCACTTCCACCGTCAGGGCGGAATGCAGCCGATAGTCAGCGGGAGAGTGATCGCCGTATCCGTTGGCGCCGAATTCGCTCGCCGCGAGCTCGAAGCCGGGACGCCCGCTTGCCACGAACGCGAGCAGCGCGGCACCCGCGACCGCGCCGAGGATCTGCGCGGCGATGTACGGCGCGAGATCGCGCACCGGGAAGCGTTGCGCCGTCACGAGCGCGACGGTCACGGCAGGATTGAAATGCGCGCCCGAAAAGCGCCTGAGTACATAAGTGGCCGTTGCCAGCGCGAGACCGAACGCCAGGGGGATCGCCAGCACGCAGTTGCCTTGCGCGCCCGTGTTGAGCACTGTCGTGCCGCATCCGACGAACACGAACCACGCCGTCCCCGCACCTTCGCTGACCAATCGCCTTCCCAGTCCTGACATGCTTCCTCCGCTAGCTGCGCCGCCCGGAGAGCCTTCCCGGACGGACTTACCATGTCGCGCCCGGTGTCGATTGATCTGCATATCGAATCAATTGCAAGGCGCCGCGCTCCCACGAGCCGGGAGTCCAACAGAACATTGTTGGTTTAGCGAACTAAACGGGGAATCGGATAACTCCGAAAAAGCGGTCACGTCAGTCCAATCTGACACGCGTAGTCGATCACGTCAGCCTCCGTTTCGAGACCCAGCTTGCGCATCGCATTGCGCTTCTGTGTGCTGATGGTCTTCGCGCTTCGATTCAGTCTGAGCGCGATCTGGCTGATCGTCATGCCGCTCACATACATCGTGAAAACCTTCCATTCGCCGGCGCTCATCACGCCTGCGCGCGGTTGCGGCGAACCGGCGGCTGCGATCGCGGCGCGAGCGTGATCAGACAGGTAACCTTGGCCCGTCAGCGCCGCGTCGATTGCGTGAAGCAGCGATGCGGTGATATCGCGCTTGTCGACGACGGCCGCAATGCCGTACTGCATCAGCCCCAACAGGCTCGAAGCCTGATGGATCATGGTGAGCACCACGATGGGCAGTTGAGGCGCGTGATGCAATAGCTGCCGCAGAAACTGGATCGCATTGCTCTCGCCATCGATTCCCGGCATGCCGATATCCGTGACGACGACGTCACAGGTACACGAATCGAGCAACGCGGCGAGCGTTTGCGTATCGACCGCCTCGCCGACTACCGACACGTGGGCGATTACGCCTAGCAGGTGCCTCACGCCTTCGCGCACGCACGCGTGATCGTCCGCGACGATGACGCGGATCTTGTTTTCCATCTTGTTGTGTTCTTGTTCCAGGGCCGTCGCCCAAATACCGTGCAGCATGTGCAGACTGGCAGCGTCAGCCCCTCGCGCTCATCCTGCTTGCGGCGTTGCTCGGATCGTCCGGCACGAGACCATGCTCGACGGCGAACCTGAACAGGTCGGCGTCGCTTTGCAGCGACAGCTTGCGCATCGCCGTGCATTTCTGCGCACTGATCGTCTTCACGCTGCGGCCTAGCCTCAACGCGATTTCCGTCACGCCCCGCCCCGTTGCGTAGTGCGTCAGCACCTCGAGTTCGCGCCGCGACAGCACCTGCCTGACATGGTCGATCCGGCGCGACAACGTCGCATCGGCAAGCAGCGTGCGGATGGCGGGGCCGATGTAGCACTCGCGTGCCAGCGCGGTGATGATCGCCACGTGGATCAGGTCCATCCGGTCGCGCTTGCTGACAACGGCGCCCACGCCGACACCGATTACCTTCTGCAGCAAGTCGGCCGAGGTCTCCATGGTCAGAACGACGACCACGACTTCAGGATGCCGCTCCTTGAACTGACGGATCATGTCGATGCCATCCCCGTGCACGCCGCCGGGCATGTGCAGATCCAGGACGACGAGTTCGCATTTCACGCGCTGCGCTTCGGCGAACAACTCAGACGAATCTGCCGCTCGCCCAACAATCTCGATGTTCGGGAATCCAGACATCAGATTCTCCATCGCGAGCAGGACCAGCGGATGGTCGTCGGCGATGATGGTGCGGATTGGCAGCGCCATGTCTTTCCTGATATTCACGCGAGGTCTCTCCCTGTGCCTTGCGGCATTGCTATGCTCGGTGAGCACCCCTGCTGGCGAGAATCAGACCTTCGACATCTCGCACGCATAAGTGGTCTCCGAACTTCACCTGTTATTCAGCTACCCGTTCTTTCTCCGCGCGCGAGCCCGTACGCCCTCACGAATGCGAACAGCCCGGGATCGTTGCTGACGCCCAGCTTCGCCATTGCGTCCCGCTTTTGCCGGCTGACCGTCCGGACATCGCGCCCGAGGGTGCGGGCTATCTCCGAGATCGACTTGCCTCGCACGAACATGTCGATCACCTCCGCCTGGCGCGGCGACAGGTGACGCATCGGCGACATGCCAAGCGGCTCGCCGCTCGCTTCGGCAAGTGTCTGCAGGATGGACTGGCTGACAAACGATCGCCCCGCGCCCGCCGCGCGGATGGCGGCGGCGAGTTCGTCCATGGGTTCGCTCTTGTTCAGCATGCCGGTCACGCCGTCGGACATGATTGACCGGAGAATGGCGGCGTTGGTCAGACTGGTCAGCACGACGACGCGTACGTCGGGCCAGCCGCTGCGTATGCGCCGGATGAGCCGCAGCCCGTCGTCGGCATCGCCTGACGCACCCGGCATGGTCAGGTCCGTTACCAGCACGTCGCATGATGTTTTCTCCAGCAATTGAACCAGCGACGACGGACTCGTTGCCTCGCCGACGACCGTGAATCCCCCTTGCGCGACCAACGTGGCCCGGATACCGAGCAGGACAAACGGATGATCGTCTGCCAGCATGATTCGAAGGTTCACTGTTGCCGCCTTGCTATTGAATGGTGTTGGTCGACGCCGAAAAGCCCATTCGAAATAGCTGGAAACGAGTCCGTTTTTCAGCACCCCTCGCAATATTTAACGAATCGCGCTCCGACAAACTGAATGAAAACATCCACAGAAAAAACGGAATATCAGAGAGTTCCGAATCAATGACCGATTCACGACCATTTCGAGTATTTCCCCGAAGAATTACCCGATGCCTGTTTCGCTTATCGGAAAGCTAACTTCCGCATTTCCTCGCGCGATTTCCGAATTTTCCTGATGGCGGTTAGGAAATCGCGTAACGCCCGGGGTCACGACATGGAAGCTCTTGGGCGCACGGTGCGTTCGTCGCATTGTCTATCGAATGATCTCGGATTCAGATTGGAAGATTAATGACGCCTTCAGCCGATGAAAATTCTATTATTCTTAAAATGAGAAGTTTGCCTAGAGCACTAAATCGCAAAAATCATTTTTAAAATTATTCTGACGCCTCGCGCAGAAAAATCAGACGCTACAGGTCGATTTTTCGGCACAAGGCTAAATGGATCGATTCTCGGAGTGAAAATCCGACCAGAAAATACAACGGCTTTCGGCATGTCGGAAGTCGCGACTGCGCGATCACGCCCTCGCGCGCGACGAATAGCGCGCGACACGCGGCGGCCGGGGGAAGATGGGCAGCGCGATCAGCGCGCAGACGCTGGCGATGGCCCACACGGCCGGCCACGAGGTGGCCGCGAGCAGCGGCGGAATGGCCAGCGGCGTGACGAACAAGGTCATGAATGCACACGTATTGCCCATCGCGAGCGCCGTGCCCGCGCGCCGGGTCCCTGCGAGCGTTGCAAGCTCCGTGTACGCGACGCCGTGCCACGCAGACGCGCTGACGCCGCCGAGCACTACCATCGCCGCTAGCAGGATCGTGAGCGTGCCGTGCGTGGCGCCCAGGCCGGCCACGCCCGACGTGCTCACCGCCCCCGCAGCGCTCGCGGCACGCGCCGCGACCAGCGCGAGCGACGCGAACAGCAGCGCCGTCAGCACGCTGCACGCGCGCATGTATTGCCGCCGGTTGCCGTGCCGGTCCGTCCATCGTCCGCTCCAGACTCGCGCGATTGCCGCGCCCGTCTGCACGGCCGCCATCGTCGCGCTGATGCCGGCCACGCCCACACGGCCGAAGTCGTGCAGAAACACGGTCGCGAACGTGACGACGGCGAGTTGCGGCACGCACAGCACGCCGATGCCCAACGCGACGCGCCACACGCCGGCGTCGCGCAACGGCGAGACCGGGGCGTCGTGTGAGACCGCGCGAGCCGCGTGCGCCTCCGCTGGCGCCGGCGCGGCCGACGCCGCCGCCTGCGGCGCGCCGGATGCCGCCGCTTCGGGCGGCTCATGCAGCCAGCGCCACGCGAACCATGCCGTCGCCGCGCACAGTGCAGCGAGCACGCCATAGACCGCGCCGAAGCCGAAATGCGCGGCAAGCGACGGCAGCGCCATCGCGCCGAGCCCGCCGCCCGCCGGAACGGCCGTCTGCCGGATGCTCATCGCGAGTCCGCGCTCGCCTTCGCGGAACCACGCCATCACCGCGCGTCCGCTCGACCCGTTGACGCTGCCGCCGAGCAGCCCGACGGCCAGCAGGCCGAGCGCGAGCGGCACGATGCCCGGCACGTCGCCGCCGCGCGGCACCACGAAGCCCGCCATCGCCGCGAGCGCGCCCGCCGTCGTCAGCAGTCCGAGCAGCAGCACACGCCGGTCGCCCCAACGATCGGTGAGCAGGCCCCACGGCAGCTCGCTGACGGCGATGCCGAGCCCCAGCATGCCCAGCACGAGCCCCAGCCCGCCATTGCCGATGTGATAGCCGTGGCGCAGGAAAACCGCCGTGGTCGGAATGCCGGAGAACGCCGCCGAAAAGCTCGCGTTCGCCGCAAAGCCCACGCCCAGCACCTTCCAGCGATGATTGCCGCGCATCTTGCCCGTCATGTTCGTCCTTTCAAAATTTTGTCCCACGTTTGCCTCCGCAAAAGCCGCCGAAGCCCATCGTAGGGTTGGACGATCAATCGGAAAAGCGGGAAAATTGGATGCCATCCATCGGAGAATCCGAAACATGAACCAGCGTGCGTTCGACCTTGCGCAATTGCGCACCTTCGTGGCCGTCGCGGAAGCGGGCAGCGTGTCGGCGGGGGCGGAACGGGTGTTCCTGTCGCAGTCGTCGGCCAGCGAGCAGTTGAAGAAGCTCGAAGAACGCGCCGGCCAGCCGCTATTCCTGCGCGGCAAGCTCGGCGTCACGGCGACGCCCGCTGGCGCGAAACTGCTCGATCACGCGCGGCGCATTCTCGCGATGAGCGAAGCCGCGTTCGAAGACTTGCAAGGCCGCTCGCTCGACGGCGAGTTGCGCATCGCGATCACCGACTACTACCGGCCGCACGACATCGCGCGCGTGCTCAAGACGTTCTCGGAGCAGCATCCGCGCCTGCGTCTGCACGTGACCGTGCTGCCGAGCGCGGTGATCGACAGCAGCGCGGAAGACGACGCGACGTTCGACATCGGCCTGTCGCTGCGCATCGTCGCGCCGCGCGCGAAGCGCGGCGCCGCGATCAGACCGGGCGCATCGAGCACCGTCGTGCGACGCGAGAAGCTGCTGTGGGCCATGTCCGCCGACGCCGATCCGCAGCACATCGTCGAACCGTTTCATCTGGTGCTGCTGCCTGCGACCTGCCAGCTGCAGCGCTTCGTCGTCAGATTGCTCGACGAGCGCCGCGTGCCGTATCTGCTGTCGCATTCGGCATCGGGCATGGCGGGGCTTCAGCTGGCGTTGAAGGCGGGGCTCGGCATCTCGTGTCTGAACGAGTCGTCGCTGGGTTCGGGCATGGTGCCGTGTCCATCGGCGATCGGCCTGCCGCCGCTGCCGGCCATCGAGTTTCATCTGTTGCCTGCGCGTGCCGGCGAAAGCGCGCACGTCACCAACGCGCGCGCCGCCTTTGCGCGGCTGCTTGCATGACTGCGTGTGCAGTCATTGCACGAGTACTTAGTTGACACGACAAATTCTGCATGTGGCTCGGACCTTCGTTGAAACGCCGCCGATTGCCTCCTATGATGGTTGCAATGTCTGCGTCATTCTGACGCTTTAATGTATGAATGCCCTTGCCGTCATAGCACTGGCAAGTGCGAGGTGCGCGCGCGTCGGCGGGTGTACCGCTGTCCAGGCGCCCCCTCATCTGCACGGCTGCGTCGCGTTGAATAGACTGTCGGCGCGCGGCGCGTTGCACGTATCAAAACAATGGCGGGAACAGTTCCCGCAGCAGTTGCAATTCGTTGACATAGATCAGACGCGCAAGCGAAGCAACCGGCAGTATCGAAGACTGGCGAAGCGTAGCCGCCAGTTTCTTCCGAGAGTGCAACACAACGATATCTAGAAACGTAACCCACTCCCTACGAGGCCAGTCGTGCATCGCAGAACCGTCGGCTCTTCGATCCAGTTGCTGTTTTACGTCTTGTGCGCGCTATGTTCGATGCCGTCGTTCGCGGCCTCGAACGATGCGCCGACACTCTCGCCGATGGACGAAAAAATGCGTGCGTGCACGAGCTGCCACGGCGTCCAGGGCCAAGGGCTCAACAACGATTACTTCCCGCGCATCGCAGGCAAGCCCGCCGACTATCTCTTCAACCAGTTGACGGCCTTCCGCGACGGCGGCCGCACCTTCCCGCCGATGGGCTATCTGCTCGCGTTCCTGCCCGACGACTATCTGCACAAGATCAGCCAGTACTTCGCGGATCTGCAGCCGCCGTATCCGAATCCCGATAGCAATCCGCTGCCGCAAGCCACGCTCGATTACGGCAAGCAGATCGTCATGCGCGGCGATGCGAAGCGCGGCATTCCCGCCTGCGCGGCCTGTCACGGCGACCGGCTGACGGGGCAGCAGCCGGGCATTCCCGGCCTGCTCGGCTTGCACGCGAGCTACATCGCCGGACAGATGGGCACGTGGCGCTCGGGCACGCGCCACGCGCTCGCGCCCGACTGCATGCATACGATCGCCGTGAAGCTGAACGACCGGGATATCACCGCCGTGTCGAGCTGGCTCGCGCGCCAGCCGCGCCCCGCCGATCCGCGCCCCGTCGCGCGATTGCCCGGCAAGCTGCCGCTCGCATGTGGGAGCCAACCGGAATGAAGACTCTCGCCCTCAGCTCTGTGCGCTTCGTGCCCTCCGTATCGGCGGCTTCCTCGAATCGCCTGCGCCGCGCCGCGGGTCTGACGCGCCGCGCGGCGTCGTCGCTGGTGGCGGGCGCCGCGTTCGCGTTCGCCGCGATGGCGCCGCTTGCTTCATTGATGCCGTGCGCGCAGGCGGCGGAAGCGACGGCGCCCGCAGGCGCCGACACGCGCCCCGCGAACGTCGTGCGCGGCGAGTATCTGGCGCGCGCGGGCGACTGCGTCGCGTGTCATACCGCGCCGCGCGGCAAGACGTTTGGCGGCGGCCTCGCGATGGAGACGCCGTTCGGCACGCTCTATACGCCGAACATCAGCCCCGACAACGAATACGGCATCGGCAAGTGGACGGCCGACGAGTTCTTCAGGATGCTGCGCACGGGCAAGAGCCCGGACGGCAAGCTGATCTATCCGGCCATGCCGATCGCTGCCTACACCAAGGTCACGCGCGAAGACTCCGACGCGATCTTCGCTTACCTGAAGTCGGTGGAACCCGTCCATCAGCCCAATCGCAAGCAGGAGTTGCGCTTCCCGTTCAACCAGCGCGAACTGCTGATCGGCTGGCGTTCGCTGTATTTCCGCGAAGGCGAGTTCCAGCCGAATCCGAGCCGCTCGGTTGAATGGAACCGTGGCGCGTATCTGGTCGAAGGGCTCGGCCACTGCTCGATGTGCCATACGAAAATCAACCTGCTCGGCGGCTCGTCGAAGAGCGAGCAGTTCGCGGGCGGACTGATTCCCGTGCAGAACTGGTACGCGCCGTCGCTCACGTCGGACAAAGACGGCGGTCTCGGCGACTGGAGCATCAAGGACATCGTCGATCTGCTGCAAGCGGGCATCTCCGATCGCGGCGCGGTGTACGGCCCGATGGCGGAAGTCACGTATCACAGCCTGCAATACATGACCGACGACGACGTGAAGGCGATGGCCGTCTATCTGAAGACGCTGCCCGACAATGATCCCGGCCGCAAGACGGGCCCATCGGCGACGGTGACGCCCGCCGTGTTCGAAAGCGGCCAGCGCATCTACATGCAGAAGTGCTCGATGTGTCACGGCGAGCATGGCGAGGGCAAGCTGCAGCACTATCCACCCCTCGCGCGCAACCAGTCGATCGAAATGGATTCGGCCGTCAACCCGATCCGCATCGTCCTGAACGGCGGCTTTCCGCCCGGCACGCGGCGCAATCCCGAGCCGTACGGCATGCCGCCGTTCGCGCAGGAACTCAACGACACCGACGCCGCCGCCGTCGTCACGTACATCCGCACGGCGTGGGGCAATCACGGCCAGCCCGTGACGGCCAGACAGGTCAACGAACTGCGCAAGGCGCCGCTGCGCTGATCACCCATTACTGATTCGAACCTTGTCCTCGGAGACTTCGCAGATGGACCCTAACGATCACTCCGGCGACCACTACGGCAACGCTTCGGACGACGAAGTCGATCGCATCGTCGCGCAAGGGCCGCACGGCGCCATCGCCGTCGCGGGCGTTGCGGCCGTGGTGGTGCTGGCGATCTGGATCGGCTTCTACTTTCTCGTGTTCGTGCCGCGCGGCGTCATTCACTGATCATGTCGAGCCAACCCTCCCACTCCCCTGACAGCAGTCATTCCGTCGCCGAGCGCTCAGAAAAACGCTGGGCCTGGTTCGTCATCGCGATCGTCGTGTTCATGCTCGTAGTCGTCGTGTATTCGGGCGTGCACTACGCGATGATGCCGCCGTCGCGCGTCGAGACCATCGACCCGTCGCGGCTGCAACTGTCCGGCGAATTCGTCGAGAGCAATCTGGGCAGCGCCGTCGAGCCCGACGGCTCGGTGGTCGTGCGCTTCGTCGCGCAGCAGTATTCGTTCACGCCGCAATGCCTGCTCGTGCCCGCCGACACACCCATCACGTTTCGCACGACGAGCGCCGACGTCGTGCACGGCCTGCTGATCACCGACACGAACATCAACACGATGGTCGTGCCCGGCTACGTCGCGACGTTTTCCTCTTCCTTCGATAAACCCGTCGAGCATCTGATGCCCTGCCACGAGTTCTGCGGCTTCGGCCACCAGACGATGTGGGCGCACGTGAAGGTCATCGACAAGGCCGCCTTCTTCGAGCAGGCAAAACAAAACCGGAGGCTCAGCTGTGTTTCACGCTAAGCGACTCGTTCTCGCGCACTTCTGGCTCGCGTTCATCGCGTTCGGCATTGCGCTGCTGCTGGGCGCATGGCAGATGCTCGTGCGCAGCCCGCTCCACCCGTGGATCGGCGAACCGGAGCTGTACTACCGTTCGGTGACGGCGCACGGCACCGTGATGGCCTATGTGTTGCCGACGCTCGTCGCGATGGGCTTCGGCTATGCGATCGTCGAGCTTGCGCTGCAGCAGGCGCTCGTCGGGCTGAAGTGGGCGTGGGGCGCGTTCATCCTGCTGGTGGTCGGCGCAGTGATGGCGATGATTCCTGTCGCGGCGGGCCAGGCGTCCGTGCTCTTCACGTTCTATCCGCCGATGATCGGCAGCCCGTTCTATTACCTCGGCGTGGTGCTCGTCGTGGTCGGCTCGTGGGTCTGGGTCGCGCTGATGGGCATCAACCTGCGCATCTGGAAGCGCGCGAATCCCGGCAAGCCGGTGCCGCTCGCGATGTACGCGAACGTGGCGGGCGCCTACCTGTGGGCGTGGACGGCCGTCGGCGCGGCGCTCGAAATCCTGTTCCAGATTCTGCCCGTCGCGCTCGGCCTGAAGTCGACCATCGACGCCGGTCTCGCGCGGGTGCTGTTCTCGTGGACGCTGCACGCGATCGTCTACTTCTGGCTGGTGCCGTCGTACATCGCGTACTACACGCTGGTGCCGCGCGCGATCGGCGGACGGCTCTACAGCGACTCGATGGCGCGCGTGTCGTTCATCCTGTTCCTCGTGTTCGCGATGCCGATCGGCATTCACCATCTGTTCGCCGATCCGCAGGTCGGCGCGGGCTTCAAGTTCGTGCACGCGGTGTTCACGGGCATGGTGTCGGTGCCGACGCTGCTGACCGTGTTCACGATCTGCGCATCGGTGGAAATCGCCGGGCGGCTGCGCGGCGGCAAGGGCGCGTTCGGCTGGCTGAAGGCGCTGCCGTGGGACAACCCGATGATGCTCGTGATTGCGTTCTCGTTCATCATGCTCGGCTTCGGCGGTGCGGGCGGGCTCATCAACATGAGCTACCAGCTGAACGAGACCGTCCACAACACGCAGTGGGTGACGGGGCATTTCCATCTGATCTTCGGCGGCGCGATCGTCATCATGTACTTCGCGATTGCGTATGAACTGTGGCCGCAACTGACGGGGCGCGCAATCGGCTCGCTGAAGCTGATCCGCTGGCAGTTGTGGCTGTGGTTCATCGGCATGATGGTGGTGACGCTGCCGTGGCATTACGTCGGCCTGCTCGGCGCGCCGCGCCGGATGGCCTACTACGACTACAGCAATCCCGCCATCGCGCCACAGGCGATCTGGGTGGCCGTGTCGGCGTTCGGCGGCCTGATCCTCGTGATCTCCGGTCTGCTCTTTCTCTACATCCTCGCGAAGGCGCAATTCGGCGCGATCGAACAGCCGAAGCAGTTCCGCTTCAGCGCGCCCGTGCATCCCGTCGAGCGCGTGCCCGCTGCGTTGAACAGCTTCGGCCTGTGGGTCGCGCTGATGATCGGCCTCACGGTCATCAACTACAGCGTGCCGATCGCGCAGCTGCTCGGCTTGCAGCAGACGTCGGTGCCGGCTGTATCGGTGGGAGCGCGGTCATGAGCGACGAACGCGTTTTCAGCTTCAGCAACCGGTGGTTCACGACGAGTGTCGGCGGCGTGATCGCGATTGCGATCGTGTCGGGGCTGATTGGTTTTATCTGGCTGCCGTCGAAGCATCCCGACTTCACGCAGCGCGGACTCTGGGCGACGATCTGCAGCGCAGCAGGCGCACCGTCGTCGTGGTTCACGCAAAGCGGCAACATCGCCGGCCCCGCGCCGAGCAATGTGCTCGTGCTGCCGCCTTTGCCGCCGTGGGGACGCGAGCGGCCGAGCGCCGAGTCGATCGGACGCGGCGCGACGCTCGCGCAGAACTGCTCGATGTGCCACGGCGTCGAAAGCCTGATCCAGGTGACGGCGCCCGTGCTCGCCGGCCAATATGCGGACGTGATCTACAAGCAGTTGCGCGATTACCAGAGCGGCGCGCGCATGAACTCGATCATGCCGCCCATCATTGCGCGTCTGAACGACGGCGATCTGCACGATCTCGCGAACTACTACTCGACGCTGCCGCGTCCTCCCGCAGTCGAACAGCCTGCCGCCGAAGATGCCGCGATTCGCAAGCTCGTCAACGAAGGCTCGCCGATGCGCAACATCGCGCCTTGCGCAGCGTGTCACGGCGACCGCGACCGCAAGGGCGCGGCGCCATGGCTCGGCGGACAGTCGTCGGTGTACATGGCGGGACAGTTGAAAGGATTCGCCCACGGCACGCGTCACAACGACATCAACGAACAGATGCGCAATGTCGCGCGCAACATGACGCCGGAGGAGATCGATGGCGTCGCGAAGTATTACGCGCAGAGGCGGCCTTAGACAGCGTTAGACGCCCTTGGGTGGCCTTGGGCGATCTTGCGCGGTCCTTGCGAGCCGCGTTGAAAGACAAACGGCGAAGAGGCATGCATGCCTGCTCCGCCGTTTTCGTTTGTGCCGCGCCGGTGTCGGCGCGCGACGATCAGACCGCTTCCGCCACTTCCAGCTTCAACGGTGCGTCCGCCTTCTGCGCGACACGGCGCGGCGCGGCGCGCGACGAACCCGTCTGGGCGCTATCCGTGCGGAACACCGACACCGCTTCCGTCAATCGCCGCGCCTGCTCCTCGAGCGAACTCGCGGCAGCCGCCGCCTGCTCGACGAGCGCCGCGTTCTGCTGCGTCACTTCGTCCATCTGCGCGACAGCGAGGTTGACCTGATCGATGCCCGTGCTCTGCTCGGTCGCGGCCTCGGCGATCTCGCCCATGATCGCGCTCACGCGCGCAATCGCATCGACGATCTCCGTCATCGTCGAGCCCGAACGCTGCACGAGATCGGCGCCCGCCGTCACGCGCTCGTTCGATTCGCCGATCAACCCCTTGATCTCCTTCGCGGCCGCCGCGCTGCGCTGCGCGAGCGAGCGCACTTCGCTCGCGACGACAGCAAAGCCGCGCCCCTGCTCGCCCGCGCGCGCCGCCTCGACGGCTGCGTTCAGCGCGAGGATGTTGGTCTGGAACGCGATGCCTTCGATCACGCCGATGATGTCCGAAATGCGCCGCGAGTCGTCGACGATCTGCTGCATCGTGCCGACCACCTGCTGCGTGAGGTCGCCGCCTTGCGCCGCCAGCGTCGATGCGCCCTGCGCCAGCGTGCTGGCCTGCTTGGCGTTGTCGGCCGTCTGTTTGACGGTCGACGTCAACTCTTCGATGCTCGCCGCCGTTTCTTCGAGCGAAGCGGCCTGCTCTTCCGTGCGCTGCGACAGGTTCGTGTTGCCCGCGGCGATTTCGCTGACGCCCGTATCGATCGAATCGGTGCCGTGACGCACGGTGTTCACCGTCGAGATCAGCGAGTCCTGCATCTTGCGCAGCGCCGCCGCGAGACGGCCCATTTCGTTATCGCCGGAAACGTCGATGCGTCCCGTGAGATCGCCGTTGGCGATGCGCTGGAACTGCTCGATGGTGGCATCGACGGGATGCACGATTGCGCGAACCATCAGGACGCGGCCGATCCACGCGAAGATCAGCGTTGCCCCCATGCCGATCGCGACTGCCACGCTGATCGTATAGAAGAGCTGCTGCGCGTCCTGATAGCGTTGCTCGGCGTGATCGAGCTGCAGCTTTTCGAGCGCCAGCATCGCCTTCTCATAGGCGCTGTAGAGCGGCGACAGCTTGTGGCCCTGCAACTGGTGAAATGTCGGCTTGTCGCCTGACTTGAGCGCGGCGAAGGCGGGATCGATGCCTTCGTGCAGCAACGCGTCGCGCTTGTCCTGCATGTCCTTGATGAGGCGCTGTTCTTCGGGATCGTTGCTGGCCTTGCTGATGTAATGGGCAAGCCGTTCGTTCGACACCTTCAGATAGTTGTCGTAACGCTTGAGCACGGCTTCGGCGCCTTCCTGATCGTTCAGCTCGATCAGCGACGAATACGTCGCGAGCGTGAGACGCAGACGAAGCAATTGCCCGGCGCTGCCTTCGAGATCGGCGACAGCGGGCGTATCGACCGTGTACATCTGCTGCAACGACGCATTGCTTTCACGCAGCGACAACAGCCCCGCCGCCGCGCCGATCAGCAATACGATGCCGAACAGCACGATCATCAACGTGAGGTATGCGCGAATTGAAAGACCTTTGAGCATGAAGCATGTCTCCAATGGCAGCCCGGCTGGAAGCTCCGCGTTCCGCGACGGGCTTGCTGCGCCCAGGCCCATAGGCGAGGTCCGCAACTCGATTGAAATTAAGCAAACGCACCACGTTGTAGGTTACGGCTGAATCGCGAAAAACTTTATGGCCCGTGCGCCTGCTTCGCGCCGAAACGCATGCGGATTTGATCTTGCGCATCAGCACGCGCCGTTTGCCCGTTTTCTGTTCTCGCTATGTGGGTTTGACCGCGCCGATTTAACAGTTCGCGCCGGAACTTGCCCGCACGTCGAAGTTGTTGGACATTAGCGAAGCGACGGCTACGCGGACCACGCTCATGCAGGAAACCTTGTCAGCGCTGGCGGTGTTCATCCTGCTTCTCGCGGGAACGGGCGTCGGCTTTTTCGGCAAGCCTTATCTGCCCGAAGAGCATCGCAGGCATGAAACCCTGCAACTGATCCAGCTCGTGATGACGATGCTCGTGACGTTCGCCGCGCTCGTGCTCGGCCTGCTGACGGCATCGGCGAAGAGCAGCTTCGACACGGTGGGCAACGACTTCCGCGCCTACGCCGCCGAGCTGATCCAGCTCGACACGGCGCTGCGCCAGTACGGTCCCGAAGCGCAACAGCCTCGGAGCTTGCTGCGCGCCTATACGGCTGCCGCGATCGCCGCGACGTGGCCCAGCGAGCGCCCGCCGACCGGGAATTATCCGCGCTTCATGGCGGATCTGAATCACGACAAGCTCGAAGACGTATCGCTCGGCGATATGCTGAATGCGTCGTTTATCGCGGTGCGCAAGCTGCAGCCCGCCGACAGCTATCAGCAGCACACGCAGGCCGAATGCATCGCGCGTTTCGAGCGTGTGATCCGGGCGCGCTGGAAGCTGATCGAAGAAGCGCATAGCTCGATCTCGAAGCCGTTTCTCACGACGCTCACGTTCTGGCTGATGATCATCTTTCTGGGGTTCGGCATCGTCGCGCCTCGCAACGCGCTCGCGCTGGTGATGATCATGCTGGGCGCGGTGTCGATCGCTTCGGCCGTCTATGTGATCGTCGATCTCGATACGCCGCTGACGGGTCCCATCGTGTCGTCCAGCCAGCCGATGCGCGACGCGCTCATCCATCTCGACCGCGCGCCGTAGTGCGCATTCAGCCGACCTTCAGTCCGCCTGCAGCATCGAACAGTTCGCGCAGCCATTGCGCGAACACGCGCACGCGCGACGACAACTGGCGGTTTTGCGGATAGAGCACGGTGACGGGCATCGGCGGCGGCGGAAATTGCGGCAGCACGACCACGAGGCTGCCCGCCGCGAGCTCGCTTTGCACGCGATAGCGCGGCACCTGCACGAGACCGAGCCCGGCAGCGGCCGCGCCCGTATAGAGATCGGTGCCCGTCACGGACACGATCGATTCGAGATTCATCTCGACGACCTGCTCATCGACGGTGAATTCAAGCGGCAACGCGTTGCCCGTCGCGCTCGACACGTAGTTGACGGCGCGATGCGTGCTCAGCGCGGCCAGGTCGCCGGGCGTGCCGTGGCGCTCCAGATAGGCGGGACTTGCGACCGTCACCTGCGCGAGCCGCGCGACGCGCCGCCCGACCATCGACGAATCCTGCAGATTGCCCGCGCGCAGCACGCAATCGACGCCCTCGCGCACCAGATCGACGAGCCGGTCGTCTTCGCCGATATGCAGCTCGATGCCGGGATAACGCGCGAGAAAATCCGGCAGCGCCGGCACGACGAAGTGCCGCGCAAGCGTGCCTTGCAGATTGACGCGCAGAAGGCCTTTCGGCGCCGCGTTGCGAAACGAACCCTCTGCTTCTTCCATGTCCGCGAGCAGGCGCACGCAGCGGCGGTAATACGCTTCGCCGTCGTGCGTGAGGCGCACGGAGCGCGTCGTGCGCTCGAGCAGCCGCGCGCCGAGCCGCTCCTCCAGCCGCTTCATCAGGTTCGTGACGGTGGCGCGCGGGATCTGCAGGTCGTCGGCGGCGCGCGTGAAGCTCTGCCGCTCGGCGATACGGACGAACACTTGCATTTCCTGGAAACGGTCCATGACGGCTCGCCGCGATGAAATTTCGCGCGCCATTGTTAAAGTGAATGGAATGATGATACCAAATCAAGCCTGATTATCTCTGCATAGATATGTCCGATCATGCTTCTCATCCACTCACCACTTCGAGGAACGGGATCATGAACAACGTGAAAAACGCACAGGTCGCAATCGTCACGGGCGCATCGCGCGGCATCGGCGCGGCTATCGCGCGGCGGCTCGCCAGCGACGGCTTTGCTGTCGTCGTGAATTACACGGCGAGTGCGCAAGAGGCGGAGGCGCTCGTCGCCGGGCTGAAGTCGGAGGGCGCGGCCGCCATTGCGGTGAAGGCGGACGTCTCGAACGCCGACGACGTGCGCCGCCTGTTCGACGCCGCCGAGCAGCAGCTCGGCAAGGTCGACGTGCTCGTGAACAACGCGGGCATCCTGAAGACGGCGCCGCTTGCCGACATCAGCGACGCGCTGTACGCGCAGAGCTTCGACATCAACGTGCGCGGCACCTTCAACACGTTGCGCGAAGCGGCCACGCGTATGAACGGCGGCGGGCGCATCGTCAACTTTTCGAGCACGACGCTCGCGCTGAACATGCCCGGCTACGCGATCTACAACGCGACGAAGGCGGCCGTCGAATCGTTCACGCATGTGTTCGCGAAGGAACTGCGCGGCCGCAACGTCACCGTGAACGCGGTGGCGCCTGGGCCCGTCGCGACGTCGCTGTTCCTGGACGGCAAGACGGACGAGCAGGTCCAGACCTTCGCGAAGATGGCGCCGCTGCAACGGCTGGGACAGCCGGACGATATTGCCTCTGTTGTCGCGTTTCTCGCCGGGCCGGATGGCGCGTGGATCAACGGGCAGGTTGTGCGCGCGAATGGGGGCGTGGCTTGAGCACGCGTGTGCGCATGCTCGTCTCAGCACGGTCGTGTCCGCAACTTGACGAAACGCTAGCCTGAAACGAAACACCCCGCTCGAAGGCGGGGTGTTTGCTGTGTTCTCGACGTACGGCTTTCGATGCGTCGTGGCGCTGGGGTTGCGTAATCGTCAGAACGGAATATCGTCGTCCATTTCGTCAAACCCGCCGCCGGCCGGCGCGCTCGGACGGCTCTGGCCGCCGCCACCACCCGACATACGACCGCCACTACTGCCGCCACCGGACATGCGGCCGCCGCCGCCGCGTTCCATCGACTCACCGCGGCTGTAACCGCCTTCATCGCCGCCGCCACCGCCGCCCGCGCCGCCACGGCCGCCGAGCATCTGCATCTGGTCAGCGACGATTTCCGTCGAATAACGATCCGTGCCGTCCTGCGCCTGATACTTGCGCGTGCGAATGCGGCCCTCGATGTACACCGACGAACCCTTCTTCAGGTACTCCGACACGATTTCAGCCAGACGTCCGAAGAACGAAACGCGGTGCCATTCCGTCATTTCCTTGAATTCGCCCGACTGCTTGTCCTTGTAGCGATCGGTCGTGGCAAGGCGGATATTCGCCACTGCGTCGCCGCTCGGCAGATAACGAACTTCCGGGTCGGCGCCCAGATTGCCGACGAGAATGACCTTGTTCACGGATGCCATGAGTTTCTCCTGTTGATTCCGTTTCCGGCGACGCGTCACCGACGGCTCGATACGCCACGGCCGCCTGTGTCAGTGACCGGAAAAGCGCGCCCCGTTTGACCGCCGCCTGTAAATTCGTAACGTTTAAAGCTTATGCCTTGCGCGGCGGCGGCTTCATGTTTGCGGCGATTATAAGCCAGCAAGCCACGAGCCCCGAGCAGGCAAAAAAGACTGCACTCTGACCATCGACTTTCAGCAGCCAGCCGCCGATCACGCCGCCCATTGCGAGGCCGATCGACTGCGTCGTGTTGTAGACGCCCGCCGCCGCGCCCTTGCGGTTGCCCGGCGCCAGCTTCGACACCAGCGAAGGCTGAGAGGCTTCGAGAATATTGAAGCCGAGGAAGTAGACAAACAGAATCGCCGCCACAGACATGATGGTATGCGCGGCGACGCCGAGAAGTAACTGGCCGATCAGGATAAGCGCAATCGCACCCACCAGCACCGCCTTCATCTTGCCGCGCTTTTCCGCGGCGATGATCGCGGGAACCATCATCACGAACGCGAGGCCCATCACGGGCAGGTAAATTTTCCAGTGCGACGCGACGGGCAAGCCGCCCGCTTCGAGAATGCGCGGCACGACGAGGAACAGCGCCGTTTGCGTGGCGTGCAGCACGAGCACGCCGAAGTTCAGGCGCAGCAGCTCCGTGTTGTGCAGCACTTCGTGGAACGGCGCGGGCACGTGCACGGGCTTGGGGGCATCGGGCACGATCCACAGCACGACGCCGATCGCGAGAATCGAAAAGATGCCGACCAGCGTGAACAGGCCGCTCATGCCGAGCCAGTGAAACACGATCGGCGCGCCGACGATCGCCACCGCGAACGACACGCCGATCGAGCCGCCCACCATCGCCATCGCCTTCGTGCGATGTTCTTCGGCCGTCAGGTCCGCGATGAACGCGATCACAGCCGACGACACCGCGCCCATCCCCTGGATCACGCGGCCGACGATGATCCATGTCATGTCGTGCGCAAACGCGGCGACGAAGCTGCCGAGCGCGAAGATCAGCAGGCCCGCGGCAATCACCGGCTTGCGGCCGATCATGTCGGACACCCAGCCGTAGAAGATGTACAGCAGCGATTGCGTCACGCCATACGCGCCCAGCGCAATGCCGACCAGCAGCACATTGTCGCCGCCCGGAATCGTCTTCGCGTAGATCGAGAAGACGGGCATGATCATGAACAGTCCCAACATGCGCAGCGCGAAGATCGCGGCAAGCGACACGGTCGCGCGCAGCTCAGGCGCGCTCATGCGTGAAGAGGTGGCGGACGGATTGGACATCGGGAACGATTTTCGAATGAGCGCGCGGCGAATGCATGATGCCCTGCAAGGACGGGCACGCGCGGCGTCTGTCGCGTGGAGCCGGCACGGACCGTGCGCATGCTGCCTTGCAGACCGCGGAAAATGCCCTCATATGCATCGCATTCACCGCCACGCCAGACCGCAAAAAAACGACGCTTTCGCCTTTGTCAGCGCGCCGTTTGCGCACTGTCAGGAAGCCGTAACGGCCGTCTGGAAAAGTCGTTATAGTAGCAGGTTTAGCCTTCTCCTCTTCCCGCCGGTTCATGGAACAAATCCGTATCCGTGGGGCTCGGACCCACAACCTGAAGAACGTCAATCTCGACTTGCCGCGTCACAAGCTCGTCGTGATTACCGGCCTGTCCGGCTCGGGCAAGTCGTCGCTCGCCTTCGACACGCTCTACGCCGAAGGCCAGCGCCGCTATGTGGAGAGCCTGTCCGCGTACGCCCGGCAATTCCTGCAACTGATGGAAAAGCCGGACGTCGATCTGATCGAGGGCCTGTCGCCCGCCATTTCGATCGAGCAGAAAGCGACGTCGCACAACCCGCGCTCGACGGTCGGCACCGTCACCGAAATCCACGACTACCTGCGGCTACTTTACGCACGCGTCGGTACGCCTTACTGCCCGGACCACGAGATTCCGCTGGAGGCACAAAGCGTCTCGCAGATGGTCGACGCCGCGCTCGCGCTGCCCGAAGACACCAAGCTGATGATCCTCGCGCCCGTGGTCGCGAACCGCAAGGGCGAGCACACCGAGCTGTTCGAGGACATGCAGGCGCAAGGTTTCATCCGTTTTCGCGTGCGCTCGGGCGGCGGCACGGCGAACGAAGGCGTCGCGAAGATCTACGAAGTGGATTCGCTGCCGCAGCTGAAAAAGAACGACAAGCATACGATCGACGTGGTCGTCGACCGTCTGAAGGTGCGCGCCGACGCGAAGCAACGCCTGGCCGAATCGTTCGAAACGGCGCTGCGTCTCGCCGACGGCCGCGCGATCGCGCTCGAAATGGACACGGACAAGGAGCATCTGTTCAGCTCGAAGTTCGCGTGCCCGATCTGCTCGTATTCGCTGCAGGAGTTGGAGCCGCGCCTCTTCTCGTTCAACAACCCGATGGGCGCGTGCCCGGAATGCGACGGCCTCGGCCAGATCACGTTCTTCGATCCGAAGCGGGTGGTCGCGCATCCGTCGCTGTCGCTCGCGGCGGGCGCCGTGAAGGGCTGGGACCGGCGCAACCAGTTCTACTTCCAGATGCTGCAAAGCCTCGCGGCGTTCTACGAATTCGATATCGATACCGCGTTCGAAGACCTGCCCGAAAAGGTGCGCAACATCCTGCTGTACGGCTCGGGCAAGCAGACCGTGCCGTTCTCGTACATCAACGAGCGCGGCCGCACGTCGGTGCGCGAGCATGTGTTCGAAGGGATCATTCCGAATCTGGAGCGGCGTTATCGCGAGACGGATTCCGTCGCGGTGCGCGAAGAACTCGCGAAGTATCAGAACAATCAGGCGTGTCCGTCGTGTGAAGGCACGCGTTTGCGCCGCGAAGCGCGTTTCGTGCGGATCGGCGTGGAGAAGGACGCGCGCGGCATCTATGAAATCAGCGGCTGGCCGCTACGCGACACGCTCGGCTATTTTCAGACGCTGCGCCTCGAAGGCGCAAAGCGCGAAATCGCCGACAAGGTGATCAAAGAGATCGTCGCGCGGCTGATGTTTTTGAATAACGTCGGGCTCGATTACCTGTCGCTGGAACGCAGCGCGGAGACGCTGTCGGGCGGCGAAGCGCAGCGCATCCGGCTCGCGTCGCAGATCGGCTCGGGGCTGACGGGCGTGATGTACGTGCTCGACGAGCCGTCCATCGGTCTGCATCAGCGCGACAACGACCGGCTCATCTCCACGCTCAAGCATTTGCGCGATCTCGGCAATTCGGTGATCGTCGTCGAGCACGACGAAGACATGATCCGCATGGCCGATTACGTCGTCGATATGGGGCCGGGCGCGGGCGAGCACGGCGGCATGGTGATCGCCGAAGGCACGCCCACGCAAGTTCAGGCCGATCCCGCTTCGATGACGGGCCAGTATCTGTCGGGCACGCGACGTATCGAATTCCCCGACGACCGCAAGCAGGCCGACGAGCGTCATCTGCGCATCGTCGAGGCGTACGGCAACAACCTGAAGCACGTAACGCTCGATCTGCCCGTCGGTCTCCTGACCTGCGTGACGGGCGTGTCGGGCTCGGGCAAGTCGACGCTGATCAATGACACGCTCTATCACGCCGTCGCGCAACACCTGTACGGTTCATCGACGGAGCCGTCGCCGTTCGAGGCAATCGAAGGCCTCGAGCATTTCGACAAGGTCATCAACGTCGATCAGTCGCCGATCGGCCGCACGCCGCGCTCGAATCCCGCCACTTACACGGGCGTGTTCACGCCGATCCGTGAACTGTTCGCGGGCGTGCCCGCCGCGAAAGAACGCGGCTACGATCCGGGCCGCTTCTCGTTCAACGTGAAGGGCGGACGCTGCGAATCGTGCCAGGGCGATGGCGTGCTGAAAGTCGAAATGCACTTTCTGCCCGACGTCTACGTGCCGTGCGATGTGTGTCACGGCAAACGGTACAACCGCGAGACGCTGGATATTCTCTACAAAGGCCAGAACATCAGCGAAGTGCTGGAGATGACGGTCGAGCACGCGTACGACTTCTTCAAGGCCGTGCCCGTCGTCGCGCGCAAGCTGAAGACGCTGCTGGATGTGGGGCTGGGCTATATCCGGCTCGGCCAGTCGGCGACCACGCTGTCGGGCGGCGAGGCGCAGCGCGTGAAGCTGTCGCTGGAGCTGAGCAAGCGCGATACGGGCCGCACGCTGTATATCCTCGACGAACCGACCACGGGCCTGCACTTCCACGACATCGCGCTGCTGCTGGAAGTGATCCACCGGTTGCGAGATCAAGGAAATACGGTGGTCATCATCGAGCATAATCTCGATGTGATAAAAACGGCCGACTGGGTCATCGATCTCGGTCCCGAAGGCGGCGCCGGCGGCGGGCAGATCATCGCGCAAGGCACGCCGGAGCAGATCGCGAAGTCGAAGGCAAGTTTTACCGGCCGCTATCTCGCGCCGTTGTTGCAGCGCGACATGGCGGGCGCGGCGGCAGCGAGCCGGGCACCGACGGAAAAACGGGCCGACGAAGAAGCCGAAGCAGCCGTGAGCGAAGCAGCGGAAGAAGCCGCCGAAGAAGCGGCCGAAGAAACGATTGAAGAATCGGCGGCGCCTGCCGTCAAACCGGCAAAGGCGAAAAAAGCCGTTGCCGCGGATGCATCCAAACCGGCTTCGAAATCGACGGCGAAGCCAGCGGTAGCGGTCAAAACGGCGGTTAAAGCGGCAGTCAAAGCGACGGCCAAAACGACAGCCAGGACGACCAAAGCCGGCAAGCCGAGTGTCAAAACCTGAAGTTGGAGACGATAGAGAGCTATGGCCAAGCGTAATCAGGCCCGCGATGACGGGCAGGTGCAGGATCTGCGCCCTCGCCCGGTCAGGCTGACCAGCGACATGAGCCTGCCGAAGCTGTCGGCGGTCGAAATCGGCAGCTATCTCGTCGCGCTCCTCGCGATGTGGGCGGTGCTCGAACTCAAACTGCTGGGCGCGCTGCTCGCCGGCATGCTGGTGTTCCAGCTCGTCCACGTGCTCGCGCCGCGCATCGAGAAGCACATGTCCGGCGGACGCGCGCGGTGGCTCTCGGTGGTGATTCTGTCCGTGGTGATCGTCGGCGCCCTGACGGGCTTCACCCTCGCGATCATCGAGCACTTCGAGCAAGACGTGCCCAGCGTGCAAAAGCTGCTCGATCAGGCCATGTCGCTGATCGATCAGGCGCGCGCGCGGCTGCCGCAATTCATCGCGCAGAATCTGCCCGTTTCCACCGAACAGATGAAGGAAAAGGCCGCCGTGCTGATGCAGACGCACGCCAGCACGCTGTCGCAAGGCGGCAAGAACGCCGCGCGCATCTTCACGCATGTGCTGATCGGCATGATCATCGGCGCGATCATCGCGGTCGGCGCGCAAAAGCATATGCAGCGGCTGCCGCTGTCGACGGCTTTCATCACGCGCGTCAGCCGTTTCGCCGATGCGTTCCGCCGTATCGTCTTCGCGCAGGTGAAGATCTCCGCGATCAACACCGTGTTCACGGGCATCTTCCTGTTGCTGCTGTTGCCCCTGTTTCATGCGCCGCTGCCGATGGCGAAAACGCTCGTCATCATCACGTTCATCGTGGGCTTGCTACCCGTGATCGGCAATCTGATCTCGAACACGCTGATCGTGGCCGTCGCGCTGTCGGTGAGCTTTCCGGCCGCCGTCACGGCACTGATCTTCCTGATCCTGATCCACAAGCTCGAATACTTCCTGAACGCGCGCATCATCGGCGGGCAAATCGAGGCGCGCGCATGGGAACTGCTGATCGCGATGCTCGTGATGGAAGCGGCGTTCGGCATTCCCGGTGTGATTGCCGCGCCCATTTTCTATGCGTACATCAAGCGCGAGTTGATCTATTTGCGGCTCGTATGATGGGGCGATACACGCGCGTTTCCTCTGATCCAACGAATGGCCGACGTCCGATCGGCCTTTTTTGTTTCCGTACGCATTCCCGGCATCCGCCGGGCTTAACGAAACACTTGCGGCATACGCGCTCGCCCCATAAGATGCGAATAATTCTTATTCGCGAGTTGGTTGCACTGTCATGTTCGTCATTTTTCCGCCCTCCGTGGCCGCCGCCTTCGACGGGAGCCGCGCATGAGAGCTGTGGTCGTGCGCCTGCATCGCTGGTTTGGCATCGGGACGGCGCTGTTTCTGTTCGTCGCCGGACTGACGGGCGCGCTGATCGCGTGGGATCACGAACTCGACGCGCTGCTCAACCCGACGTTCTTCTATGCCCGCAGCGACGCGCCGCCGCTGTCGTCGCTGGAACTGGCGCGCCGCGTCGAGGCCAGCGACCCGCGCCTGCAGGTGACGTACCTGCCGATGTCCGTCGAGAAAGGTCACGCGCTGCAAATGATGGTGCTGCCGCGCGTCGACCCAAAGACGAACCAGCCGTATCCGCTCGATTTCAATCAGATCGCCGTCGATCCTGCGACGGGCGATATCCAGAGCCGCCGCGAATGGGGCGCGTTGTCAGTGGCGCGGCTGAACCTGATGCCGTTCATCTACAAGCTGCACTACACGCTGTTCCTGCCTTTCGTGGGCGTCATCGACATCGGCACGTGGCTGATGGGCATCGTCGGCATCGTGTGGATTTTCGACTGCGTGATTGCGCTCGTGCTGGCGTTTCCGAGCGTGAAGGCATGGAAGAAGTCGTTCGCGTTCCGCGTGCGGCGCGGCGGCTATGCGCTCACGTTCGATCTGCACCGCTCGGGCGGCGTATGGATCTGGGGATTGCTGCTGATGATGGCGGTGACGTCGGTATCGATGAATCTGTCGACGCCCGTCGTACAGCCCATCGTGAAGCTGTTTTCGACGCTCACGCCGACGCCGTTCACCGATCCGTCGCTGCTGCCCACTGCGAAGCCCAATGAAGCGCCCATCGCACGCGAGGACATTCTCAAGAAGGCCGAGCAGGCGCGCGTCGACAGGCATATCGAGGCGCCGCCAGGCGCGATCTACTACGCGCCGATATTCCATGTGTACGGCATCGGCTACTTCGGCGCCGGCGACGATCACGGCGACGGCGGTCTCGGCAACGCGTGGACTTACTGGAATGCGCAGACGGGCCAACCACTCGGCGCGCAGATTCCCGGCAAAGGGACGGCGGGCGACCTCTTCACGCAGGCGCAATTCCCGCTGCACTCGGGGCGCATTCTCGGCATCGGCGGACGCATTCTGATCAGTTTCGTCGGTGTGCTGGTCGCCATGCTGAGCGTGACGGGCCTGATGATCTGGCTGAAGAAGTTGAACGGACGACGCGCGGCATCGAGCGCGCGCAAAGCACCGACGCAGCGGGTCGGAACGCAGCAGACGGAACGCGCGACGTCGCAATGACGCTGCGCCAATAAAAAACCGGCGCGTTCTCTTAGGACACGCGCCGGCATCGTCGAAGAAAAACGAATCACCGGAACACGACCGTCTTGCTGCCGTTCAGCACGATCCGATGCTCGACATGCCACTTCACCGCGCGCGCAAGCGTCACGCATTCCACATCGCGGCCGATCGCCGTCAGTTGATCCGGCGTCATGCTGTGATCGACACGCTCCACTTCCTGCTCGATGATCGGGCCTTCGTCGAGATCCGTCGTTACGTAGTGCGCCGTTGCGCCGATCAGCTTCACGCCGCGATCGAACGCCTGGTAATACGGCTTCGCGCCCTTGAAGCTCGGCAGGAACGAGTGATGAATGTTGATCGCGCGGCCTTCGAGCTTCGCGCACAGTTCCGGCGACAGAATCTGCATGTAGCGCGCGAGCACCACGAGGTCGGCCTTGCATTCGTCGATCACTTCGAGCACACGCGCTTCCTGCTGCGCCTTCGTGTCCTTCGACGTCAGCGGGAAGTGGTGGAACGGAATGTCGTAGCTCGCGGCAAGCTGATAGAACTCCTTGTGGTTCGAGATGATTGCGGGAATCTCGATGTTCAGTTGCCCCGTGCGATAGCGGAACAGCAGATCGTTCAGGCAATGGCCGATCTTCGACACCATAATCACGACGCGCGGCTTCACGTTCGCGTCGTGCAATTCCCAGCGCATGCCGAACTGCTCAGCGAGCGTCGCGAACGCGGCGCGCAGCGCGTCGAGGCCTGGATCGCCGCCCACTTGCTGGAAGTGAACGCGCATGAAAAATTCACCCGTGTGGCTATCGCCGAATTGCGCGGAGTCGAGGATGTTGCTGCCGCGCTCGAACAGAAAGCCCGACACGGCGTGAACGATGCCGGGCCGGTCGGCGCACGACAGTTTGAGAATAAAGCTGTGTTCGGTCGACATGACCTCGGTGACTCCCTTCTTCAGTGCGTGTTTCGTGATTCGTGGCGTGCGCTTTCAATCGAAGACAGGCGGCTCGAACAATGTGTCGATACCGGTGCACGCGTCTTCGTCGATCCAGCGGCGGCGCAGCATGCAGTCGAGCGTCGCGAGGCTCGCATCGACGGTCATCGCGCCTTCTTCGATGGCCTGCGCGACATCCTCGATGCGCGCCAGCCGATGTTCGCCGACTTCGCCGTCCTGATTGCGCGGCGCAAAGTCTTCGGGCAGCGCGAGGTCGTAGATGAAAATCTGCTCGGCCTGCGTGCCTTCGGGCAACGACTGCAGCACGTGCGCTGTGCGCCCCGCAACGGCGCGAACGGCGATCGCTTCGGGAATGCCCGCTTCCTCCCAGCATTCCTTGACGATCGTCTCGGCCAGACTGAAACCCCAGCCGATACCGCCCGCGACCACGTTGTCGAGCATGCCCGGATCGGTTGCCTTCGTGTCGCTGCGGCGCGCGATCCACAATTGCGGCGCGCGATCCGTATATTCTACGACGCCGTTCAGATGCACCGCGTACGTCATCGTGCCGAAGAAGCGCGACGCCGCGCGCTCGATGTACGCGAGCGGCGGCGCATCGAATGCATTGCGGATCGCGTAGGTTTCATCGCGCCAGCCGGGAATGCGGCCTTCGGCAGCGAGCGCGCCGATCACCGAGCCGAGCGCCGCGCTGCGCAGTTCGATCGAATTGAAGTGCGGCGCGAGCGCGACCTTGTGCGCATCGATGTCGAACACGTCGGGCCAGCGTTCGAGCAACGGCACGTCGCCCGCACGAATCCAGCCGACACGCTCGCCGTCGATCACGAACGGCCGATGCTGCGCTGGATCGAAACGGCGCGCGGCGACGATGCAAGGCAAAGACATGTGTGCTCCAGACAGCGTGTGAAAAATAAGGGCGTCGAATCAGTCGCGCAGCGCGACGCGAATGCCGATCGCGATGAACGTCGCGCCCGCGAGCCGGTCGAGCCACACGCCTGCGCGCGGACGACGCTTCAGCCATCCGCCGATCATGCCCGCGCACACGCCGAACAGCGAGAACACGACCACCGTCTGCAGCATGAACAGCGCACCGAGTTCGAGCATCTGCAGCGTGACGCTTTGCGCGCCGTGCGGATCGACGAATTGCGGCAGGAACACGACGAAGAACAGCGTCACCTTCGGGTTCAGCACGTTGCCGATCACGCTCTGGCGGAAGATCGACGCGAGCGGCTGCGGCGCGCGTTCGTGCGCCGTCGCGAGGCCTTTGTTGCGAATCGCCTTGATGCCGATCCAGACCAGATACGCGGCGCCCGCGAGCTTGATGAGTTCGAACGCGACGGGCGACGAACGCAGCACGGCCGCAACGCCGAGCGCCGCGAGCGTCGTGTGAAACGAAATGCCTGCCGCGAAGCCGAGCGCCGCGACGAAGCCGGCCGCGCGGCCTTGCGAAATGCCGCGCGCGAGCACCTGGAGATTGTCTGGACCGGGCGCGAACGTGATTGCTATCGACGTGGCGAGAAAGAGCAGGAAATTGGGCATTGCGTGTGTCGGTCAGCGAGGATCAGTGGCCAGCGAACGTGGTAACGGTGTAGAGCGGCAAGCCCGCGTCGCGCAGCAGCTTCGAGCCGCCGAGCTCGGGCAGATCGATGATCGCCGCGCCTTCGATCACGGTCGCGCCTAGCCGTTCGAGCAGCTTCTTGCCCGCCATCATCGTGCCGCCCGTCGCGATCAGGTCGTCGACGATCACGATACGGTCGCCGGGCTTGCAGGCGTCCTCGTGGATCTCGACGGTCGCCGTGCCGTATTCGAGTTCGTACGACTCGGACACCGTCTTGTACGGCAGCTTGCCGACCTTGCGGATGGGGATGAAGCCGAGATTCAGCTCATACGCGAGAATCGGCCCGATGATGAAGCCGCGCGCGTCGAGTCCCGCAATGTAATCGAGCTTCTGGTCGATATAGCGCTGCACGAACAGATCGATCAGCACGCGCAGCGTCTTCGGCTTTTGCAGCAGCGGCGTGATGTCGCGAAACTGCACGCCCGCCTGCGGCCAGTCGGACACCGTGCGGATCTGGCTGTTGATGTATTCGGCCGGATCGAACGGCTGGTTCGCGGGCGCGTTGAACATGATGACTCCAGACGGGTCGTCGACGACCCAGATAGTTCCAGTGAGTTGCTTGAATGTGGCGCGCATTCGTCAACGGCGTGAGCGCCGCGCGCCGCGTGAATTTTCGTGAACAGCAGCAAGCGTCAGGCCGCCGCCGCGCCGGGACGCCGATGCTTCGACAGGCGCTCTTCCGCTTCCGCCAGCGCTTCGGGCAAGCCACGCAGCACGACGATGTCGCTCGCGCGCAGCTTGGTCGACGGATCGGGCTCGACGCCGCGAATGCCGTGGCGGCGGATCGCCGTCACCTCGACGCCGAGATCGAACAGCCCGAGCTCCTCCAGCGTTCGGCCCACGGCATCGGACTTCTCGTCGACGGGCACCGATTGTAGCCGCACCTGTTCGTGGCCGTCGTCGTCATCGACGTCATCCGCGCCGTGAAAATAACCGCGCAGCAGACTGTAGCGCTCGTCGCGCAGTTCCTCGACGCGCCGTACGACGCGCCGCATCGGCACGCCCATCACGACGAGCGTGTGCGACGCCAGCATCAGACTGCCTTCGACGATCTCCGGAATCACCTCCGTCGCGCCGGCAGCGAGCAATTTTTCGAGGTCGCTGTCGTCGACGGTGCGCACGATCACGGGCAGCGTCGGTTCGAGTTCGTGGATGTTGTGCAGCACGCGCAACGCCGACGGCGTGTTCGCATAGGTGATCGCCACCGTCGCCGCCCGATGGATGCCCGCCGCGAGCAGCGACTCGCGCCGCCCGGCGTCGCCGAACACCACCGATTCGCCCGCCGCCGCCGCCGCCGCGACGCGGTCGGGATCGAGGTCGAGCGCGACATACGACAACCCTTCGTGCTCCAGCATGCGCGCGAGGTTCTGCCCGGCGCGCCCATAGCCGCAGATGATCACGTGGCCGCTTTGCTTCAGGCTTTGCGTCGCGATGCGCGTCATCTGCAACGACTGCATCATCCATTCAGTCGACGACAGCCGCAGCACGATCCGGTCCGCGTTCTGGATCAGGAATGGCGCAGCAAGCATCGACAGCAGCATGGCGGCGAGGATCGCCTGGAGCAAAGTGGCGTCGACCAAGTGTTTATCGAGAATCAGGTTCAGCAGCACGAAGCCGAATTCGCCCGCTTGCGCGAGACCGATGCCCGTGCGCATTGCCACGCCCGGCGTCGCGCCGAACAGGCGCGCGAGGCCCGTGATCATCACGGCCTTCAGCAGCACCGGGCCGATCAGGAACGCGAGCACGATCAGCGGATGCTGCCAGATCACCATCGGATTGAGCAGCATGCCCGTCGTCACGAAGAAGAGGCCGAGCAGCACGTCGCGAAACGGCTTGATGTCCTCTTCCACCTGATGGCGGTACGGCGTCTCCGCGATCAGCATGCCCGCGATGAACGCGCCAAGCGCGAGCGACAGGCCGAATTTGTCCGTGATGAACGCCGCGCCGAGCGTGACGAGCAGCAGGTTCAGGACGAACAGTTCCTGCGAGCGGCGCCGCGCGACCACGTTGAACCAGCGCGTCATGAACTTCTGTCCGACGATCAGCAGCAGCGCCAGCGCGATCACGATCTTGATCGATGCGATGCCGAGCGATTTCACCAGATCGTCCGAACTGCCGCCCAGCGCCGAAATGATGATCAACAGCGGCACGACGGCCAGATCCTGGAACAGCAGCACGCCAAAGATATTGCGGCCATGCTCGGTCTCGATTTCGAGCCGCTCCGCCAGCAGCTTGCTGACGATGGCCGTCGACGACATCGCGAGCGCGCCGCCCAGCGCGATGCTCGCCTGCCACGAAATATGCACCCAGCGCTCCAGCACGAAACCAAGCGACACGGCGACGGCAATCGTGCCGAGCACCTGCAGCAGCCCCATGCCGAACACGAGCCGGCGCATCGCGCGCAGCTTCGCCAGCGAGAACTCCAGCCCAATCGAGAACATCAGGAACACGACGCCGAATTCGGCGAGATTCTGCGCACCGACCGAGTCCGGCACGATGCCGAACGCGTGCCGCCCGACGACGATGCCGACGGACAGATAGCCGAGCATCGGCGGCAGGTTCAGATAGCGGAACACGACGACGCCCACCACCGAAGCCAGCAGCAGGAACAGCGTCATTTCGAGCGGGGAAATCATCGGCAAAAGCGCATCGGAGCGAGCGTCCTGGTTCGTCGGCAAAGCGGCGCGAAACGCCCGCGCGGCAAGTTTGAGAGACCCGGTTGAGAACCGGCGACGGCAATGTCCGGAAAGGTCAGTCCCGGCGCGGCGAGCAAGCGCCTTTTGCTATACTCCCCGGATGATAGCGAAAATCAATGGCGATCGGGCACTTGCGCTCGCTCGCGACGTGCTCGACATCGAAGCGGACGCCGTGCGCTCCCTTCGCGACCATCTCGACGACGCCTTCGTCGAAGCGATCGACTTCATTCTCGGCTGCCGTGGACGCGTGGTCGTGTCGGGCATCGGCAAGTCCGGCCATATCGCGCGCAAGCTGGCGGCAACGCTTGCCAGCACGGGCACGCCCGCGTTCTTCGTGCATCCCGCCGAAGCCAGCCACGGCGATCTCGGCATGGTGACGGCCGACGACGTGTTCATCGGCATGTCGAATTCCGGCGAATCGGAAGAACTCGTCGCGATTCTGCCGCTCGTCAAGCGCCTCGGCGCGAAGATGATCGCGATGACGGGCCGCCCCGGTTCAAGCCTCGCCAGGATCGCCGACGTCCATCTATATTGCGGCGTCGAAAAAGAAGCATGTCCGAACAATCTCGCGCCGACGGCTAGCACGACGGCCGCGCTCGCGCTCGGCGACGCGCTCGCCGTGGCCGTACTCGAAGCGCGCGGCTTCGGCGCCGACGACTTCGCGCGCTCGCATCCGGGCGGCGCGCTCGGCCGGCGCCTGCTCACCTACGTGCGCGATGTGATGCGCACGGGCGACCAGGTTCCGAAGGTACTGACAGACTCCACCGTGCGCGACGCGCTGTTCCAGCTGACGGCCAAGCGCATGGGCATGACGGCCATCGTCGACGAAAACGAACGCGTCAAAGGCATTTTCACCGACGGCGACCTGCGCCGCGTGCTCGAACGCGACGGCGATTTCCGCACGCTGTCGATCAGTTCCGTGATGACACATGGGCCGCGCACCATCGGCCCCGACCGGCTCGCCGTCGAAGCCGTGGAACTGATGGAGCGCCACCGGATCAATCAGATGCTCGTCGTCGATGAAGCAGGCAAGCTGATCGGCGCGCTCAACATGCACGATCTGTTTTCCAAGAAGGTGATCTGATGGCCCTTGCCGCCTTGACCGCGGCCGAACGCGCGAGCCGCGTGAAGCTGATGATTTTCGACGTCGACGGCGTGCTCACCGACGGCAGCCTGCTGTTTACGGCCGAAGGCGACACGATGAAGGCGTTCAACTCGATGGACGGTCACGGCGCCAAGCTGCTGCGCGAAGCGGGCATCGACACGGCGATCATCACGGGGCGCAAGTCGGAGATCGTCGCGAAGCGCGCGGAAAATCTGCGCATCACGCATGTTTATCAGGGCGTGGAACACAAGCTCGAGGCATTTGCGCAGTTGCTGAAGGAAACAGGCCGCACACCTGAAGAATGCGGCTACATGGGCGACGACTGGGTCGATCTCGCCGTGATGCTGAAAGTCGGCTTCGCAGCCGCTCCGGCCAACTCGCATCCCGAAGTGATCGCGCGCGCCCATTGGGTCAGCGAAGCACGCGGCGGCCACGGCGCCGTGCGCGAAGTCTGCGACGCGCTGCTGCGCGCGCAAGGCCGTTATGACGCGCTGCTCGCGGCCGCATGCAGCGGCGAGACGCCGCGAGGCCTCGTCGGATGAACCAGTTTCGCTGGACTTCGCTGATACCCCTCGTTGCGATGGCGGCGCTCGCCGGCATCACGTACTGGCTGCTGCAGGCCACGCTGCCGCGCAAGGACGAGGGCCTCGTCAAGCCGAAGCAACATACGCCCGACTATTTCGCTGACAATTTCTCGGTGTCCGAGCTCGACCAGTCGGGCTCGACGCAGTACCGCCTGACCGCGCAGAAGCTCGTTCACTATGAGGACAATGAAGTCAGCGACCTGACCATGCCCGCCATCCGCGCGTTCCAGCCGGGCAAGCCGACCGTGACGGCAACGGGCGACCGCGGCACGGTGAACGCCGATGCGTCGATCGTCGATCTGTACGACAACGCGCGCATCGTGCGCGATGCCGGCGGCGGCGATCCGCGCATGCAGGCCGACTCGTCGCATTTTCGCGTGCTCGTGAACGACGATGTGATCGAGACGGAAAAGCCGGTTAAACTGCTGCGCGGCCAGTCGATCATGACGGCCAACGGCATGAACTACAACAACGTGACCCGGGTCATGCAGCTCTTCGGCAACGTGCGCGGCGCAATCGCCCCCGTCGACTCCGGCGGCTCCCAGAAGCAACCCGGGTAATCCAAATTCCAGCGTGACTGCATGAACGAATCGTTCCCCCGTTTTGTATTCGGCCGCCTGCGCGCGCTTTGCGCGAGCCGCGCCGGGCTTGCGGCCCTGTTGATCGCATTGCCGCTCGCCGGTGTCGCGCCGCTCGCGCACGCCGAACGTGCCGACAAGGACAAGCCGCTCAATATCGAAGCGGACAACATGACTTACGACGACCTCAAGCAGGTCAACGTCTTCACCGGCCACGTGGTCGCGACCAAAGGCACGATCGTCATCAAGGCGGATCGCGTCGAAGTGACGCAGGACCCGCAGGGCTACCAGTATGCAACGGGCACGTCGACGGGCAAGAACCTCGCGTATTTCCGCCAGAAGCGCGATGGCGTCGACGAATATATTGACGGCGATGCCGAACGCATCGACTACGACGGCAAGCAGGATCTGACCACGCTGACCACGCGCGCGACCGTGCGCCGCCTGCAGGGCCTCTCCACGGTGATGGACGAGGTGCACGGCAGCGTCATCACGTACGACGGCCAGAACGATTTCTACACGGCCAAGGCCGGCAAGGACGTCGCGGGTCCGGGCAATCCGAGCGGCCGCGTGCGCGCAATGCTGTCGCCGCGCAACGGCGGCGCGGCGCCGCTCAGCGGGCCGCCCGCGACGCTGCAACCCTCCACGCAATTCCAGGGACAAGGAACGACGAAGCCGTGAGCGCCCCTGCCCTTCCCAACCGCAAGCCCGCCGGCACCAGCAGTTCGCTGGTCGTCCGCAATCTGAAAAAGCGCTATGGCTCGCGCACGGTCGTCAAGGACGTGTCGCTCGACGTGAAAAGCGGCGAAGTGGTCGGCCTGCTCGGCCCGAACGGCGCGGGCAAGACCACGTCGTTCTACATGATCGTCGGCCTCGTGCCGCTCGACGCCGGCGAGATCGACCTGGACGGCAAGTCGATCAGTCTGCTGCCCATCCACAAGCGCGCGTCGCTGGGCCTGTCGTACCTGCCGCAGGAAGCGTCCGTATTTCGCAAGCTCTCGGTCGAGCAGAACATTCGCGCGGTGCTCGAGCTGCAGGTCGGCGACGACGGCAAGCGCCTGTCGAAAGACGCCATCGCGTCGCGCACGGAAGCGCTGCTCGACGAACTGCAGATCGCCCATTTGCGCGAGAATCCGGCGCTGTCGCTGTCGGGTGGCGAGCGCCGCCGCGTCGAAATCGCGCGCGCGCTGGCCACCAATCCGAGCTTCATTCTGCTCGACGAGCCGTTCGCGGGCGTCGATCCCATCGCCGTGCTGGAAATTCAGAAGATCGTGAAATTTCTGAAGCAGCGCAACATCGGCGTGCTCATCACGGATCACAACGTCCGGGAGACGCTCGGTATCTGCGATCACGCATATATCATCAGCGACGGCAGCGTGCTCGCGGCCGGCGCGCCCGGCGACATCATTGAGAACGAGAGTGTGCGCCGCGTCTATCTGGGCGAACACTTCCGCATGTAACACGCGCACGCGGCGCGTGGACGCCGCGTGCCGCCCGCCCCTTCGGCCAGACATCTTTTGGCCGTGTCAAACAGGTTCAGTAATTTTGACGGGCTGCGCTGCCGCGTGGTAGGGCCTGTCCGCGTCAAAATCTCGGCCCACGCGTTTTTGCGGGTGTCGCAAGGTATCGCGGTCGTGGCAAACTCTCTACAATGAATCACAACTTGCCATGAAAGCCAGCCTCCAACTTCGCCTGTCGCAGCATCTTGCGCTGACACCACAACTGCAGCAGTCCATCCGGCTGCTGCAGCTGTCTACGCTTGAACTGCAACAGGAAGTCTCGATGGCGATCTCCCAGAATCCGCTGCTCGAAGCGGAGGACGACTGGATCGCGAGTCCGTTGCGCGTTGCCGCCGACGGGACTGTCATCGCGCAGACGTCGCAGAATGCCGCGCCGGAGGAAATGTCGAGCGCGCCGCCGTCGTCGTCGTCCGCTTCGTCGGGCGAAAGCAGCGAAAGCGGCGAGCCGCAGGGTGTCGACGAATACAACGGCCTGGGCGCGGACGGGAATGCCGATTCGAACCAGTGGAATCTGGACGATTACGGCCGTTCGGGCAATGCATCGGACGACGACGATCTGCCGCCGCTGCAAATCCACGAATCGACCACGACGCTGCGCGATCACCTGACGGCACAACTGCGCGTGACGCAGGCCAGCCCGCGCGACCGTGCGCTCGTCACGTTCCTGATCGAATCGCTCGACGACGATGGTTATCTGACGGCCACATTCGACGAAATTCTCGCCGATCTGCCCGAAGAACTCGAAGTCGACACGGATGAACTGAACGCGGCGCTCGCGCTGCTGCATAGCTTCGATCCCGCCGGCGTCGGCGCGCGCTCGGCATCGGAATGCCTGCGCCTGCAACTTTGCCGGCTCGATCCTTCGCCCACGCGCACGCTCGCGCTGGATATCGTCGCGCATCATCTCGAACTGCTGGCCGCGCGCGACTTCACGCGCCTGCGCAAATACCTGAAGGCCAGCGACGACGATCTTCGCGAAGCCCATGCGCTGATCCGCTCGCTCGAACCGTTTCCCGGTGCGTCGTACGGCAAGGCGGAAGCGGACTATGTGGTGCCTGACATCATGGTGCGCAAAACGGCACAGGGATGGCTCGCGGAACTGAATCCCGAAGTCGTGCCGAAGCTGCGGATCAACCATCTGTACGCGAACATCCTGCGCAACAATCGCGGCGATCCGGGCAGCGGTTCGCTGCGCCAGCAACTGCAGGAAGCGCGTTGGCTGATCAAGAATATCCAGCAGCGTTTCGAGACGATCCTGCGTGTGGCGCAGGCAATTGTCGAGCGTCAAAAGAACTTTTTCGCCCACGGCGAAATTGCCATGCGCCCCTTGGTTTTGCGGGAAATAGCTGATACGCTGGGTTTACATGAGTCGACGGTCTCGCGTGTGACAACCGGCAAGTACATGCTCACCCCATTCGGGACGCTTGAATTTAAGTACTTCTTCGGATCGCACGTCTCCACCGACACCGGGGGCGCGGCCTCTTCAACGGCCATTCGCGCGCTCATCAAGCAACTGATAGGAGCAGAAGACACCAAATCTCCTCTTTCAGACAGCCGCATTGCCGAACTGCTGGCCGAACAGGGTTTCGTCGTCGCGCGCCGTACAGTTGCGAAATACCGCGAAGCACTGAAAATTCCGGCAGTCAATCTGCGCAAGTCTCTTTAGCCCGCTGCGTCCCGTGGCGGGTATTTTCCGGCCGCGCCGCTGTTTGGCGGAGCAGGCTGGCCGATGCGACCTGCCAGTAGCCTGTCAAACGGGGGACGGCGTGGCAGATCGAGCGATCGACCGGCGCTCGCGCGATTCATGCGGACCAGGCGGCCACTAGCTTGGAGAAGCACTATGAATCTGAAGATCAGTGGACACCATCTCGAAGTAACGCCAGCGTTGCGCGAATACGTGATCACCAAACTTGACAGGGTGCTAAGACATTTCGATCAGGTGATCGATGGCAGTGTGGTCCTCTCGGTCGACAACCACAAGGAAAAGGAAAAGAGACAAAAGGTTGAAATCAACCTGCATCTGAAGGGCAAGGACATTTTCGTCGAAAGCTGTGACGGCGACCTCTACGCCGCGATCGACCTGATGGTCGACAAGCTTGACCGGCAAGTCATTCGTCACAAGGATCGCCTGCAGGGCCATCAGCACGAAGCGATCAAGTATCAGCCGCTAGCGGCGCAGCCTGAAGTGCCACCGCAATAAGCGCGTTTAGAGGCTTTCCCCTTCCCCGCAAAACCGCCCTCCCAAAGGGCGGTTTTTGTTTGTGCACACGTTGGCGCGCCGGGCGCCGCGACATCGCATGATATGCAAGGCACGCGCACGGTGTCGGGCTGCTCGCACACCGGCTCATGGCGCGGCGCACCATACGCCGTAACCCTGTTCTATAATAAATCGGTTACCTTCGGGGTTTTTGTCCAGCCCGAGTCCTGCCCAAAGGGATCACGCGGCGATCATCTGCGGGTTTCAGAAGCAGGGCTCATTGCGCATCGCTGGGTTCGCCATGAGCAGTTGCCAGGCATGGAACGCTTTTAAACGCCACAGCGAGGAGAATCCAGGCGACCTTTGCGCCTGTCAACATGAATCGTTTAGCCAAATATCTTCCCCTCGAAAACGTCGTCGTCGGTCTATCGGTTACCAGCAAGAAGCGCGTATTCGAGCAAGCGGGCCTGATCTTCGAAAACCAGAACGGCATCGCCCGCAGCACAGTGACTGACAATCTGTTCGCGCGCGAGCGTCTCGGTTCAACGGGACTCGGCGAAGGCGTGGCGATACCGCACGGCCGCATCAAGGGCCTCAAGCAGCCGCTTGCCGCGTTCGTGCGCCTCGCTGATCCGATCCCGTTCGAGTCGCCGGACGGCCAGCCCGTTTCGCTGCTGATCTTCCTGCTCGTGCCCGAACAGGCGACGCAACAGCACCTCGAGATCCTGTCGGAGATCGCCCAACTGTTGTCGGATCGCGAAGCACGCGAACGGTTGCACACGGAAGAGGACCGCGAGGCGTTGCATCGTCTGCTGACTCAGTGGCAACCTTGATGTATCGGCGTAGCGCTTCGTGCCGGGAAAGCCGGAACGAAGCGCCGCGTTAGACGGCCGCCGCGATGTCCGTCGAGCGGACGTCGTCGCGGGTCGAACAGATCGTGCACGCGGCGCCGCGCGGCGGACGACAGCATCGCAGCGCCACGGCCGCGGGTTAGCGGCACGACAGCAGCAGCACATGAGCGGCACACAGCGGCACATACGAGGTCAGGGAGTCAGGCATTCATGGATACGTCCAGCATCAACGCCCAAAGCATTTTCGACGACAACGCCGCCGCGCTGAAACTCAGCTGGCTGACGGGGCATGAGGGCTGGGAACGCGGCTTCTCGGCGGAGACGGTTGCGACTGCAACGTCCAGCGCCGACCTCGTCGGCCACCTCAACCTGATTCACCCGAACCGAATTCAGGTGCTCGGCGAGGCCGAGACCAACTACTACCAGCGTCAATCGGACGAAGACCGCTCGCGCCACATGGCCGAGCTGATCGCGCTGGAGCCGCCATTCCTCGTGGTGGCGGGCGGTGTCGCCGCGCCGCCGGAACTGGTCCTGCGCTGCACGCGCTCGTCCACGCCCCTCTTCACCACGCCGATGTCGCCCGCTGCCGTGATCGACAGCCTGCGTCTGTACATGTCGCGCATCCTTGCACCGCGCGCAACACTGCACGGCGTGTTTCTCGACATTCTTGGCATGGGCGTGCTGCTGACGGGCGATTCGGGGCTGGGAAAGAGCGAACTCGGCCTCGAACTGATTTCGCGCGGCCACGGCCTCGTTGCCGACGATGCCGTCGACTTCGTCCGCCTCGGCCCCGACTTCGTCGAAGGACGCTGCCCGCCTCTGCTGCAAAACCTGCTTGAAGTGCGCGGCCTCGGCCTGCTCGACATCAAGACGATCTTCGGTGAAACGGCCGTGCGCCGGAAAATGAAGCTGAAGCTGATCGTGCAGCTGGTGCGCCGCCCGGACGGCGAATTCCAGCGCCTGCCGCTAGAAAGCCAGACCGTCGACGTGCTCGGCCTGCCCATCAGCAAGGTCACGATCCAGGTGGCGGCCGGCCGAAACCTCGCGGTGCTGGTCGAAGCGGCGGTGCGCAACACGATCCTGCAACTGCGCGGCATCGACACGTTGCGCGATTTCATGGATCGCCAGCGTCTCGCGATGCAGGACCCCGACAGCCAGTTTCCCGGCAAGCTGATCTGATGCGAGGCGTGTGAGATCGCGGTACCACGGCGCGCGGTGCCACGGCGGGCTGCACCGGATGCTATGATGAACCGAACGGATTCCACGACTCCATGCGCATTATCCTGATCACCGGCATTTCCGGCTCCGGCAAGTCTGTCGCGTTGAACGCGCTCGAAGACGCGGGCTACTACTGCGTCGACAATCTGCCGCCGCGCTTTCTGCCCGAACTCGCCGCCTACCTCGCGAGCGACGGGCAGGACCGGCTCGCCGTCGCGATCGACGCGCGCTCGGGCGCCTCGCTCGACGAGATGCCGGAAATGATCCGCGGCCTGTCCGGCCAGCACGACGTCCGCGTGCTGTTCCTGAACGCCAGCACGCAGGCCCTGATCCAACGTTTTTCCGAAACACGCCGCCGCCACCCGCTGTCGGGCTCGCCCGCGCATGATGCCGACGTCGGCCTGCTGACGTCGCTCGCCGAAGCGATCGAGCGCGAGCGCGAACTCGTCGCGGGGCTGGCCGAATTCGGCCATCAGATCGATACCAGTAACTTGCGGGCAAACGTTTTGCGCGCGTGGGTCAAGCGCTTCATCGAGCAGGAGCACACGGGCATCGCGCTGATGTTCGAATCGTTCGGATTCAAGCGTGGCGTGCCGCTCGACGCCGATTTCGTATTCGACGTGCGCGCGCTGCCCAATCCGTACTACGACCGCGAGCTGCGGCCGCTAACAGGGCTCGACAAGCCCGTGATCGATTTCCTCGATGCATTGCCCGTCGTCCAGCAGATGATCGGCGACATCGAGTCGTTCCTGCAGAAATGGCTGCCGCATTTCCGCGACGACAACCGCAGTTATCTAACCGTTGCAATCGGTTGTACGGGCGGGCAGCACCGCTCGGTATTCATCGCCGAAACGCTGGCCGCGCGTTTCGCGAGTGAAGGGAACGTGATAGTGCGGCATCGCGATGCGCCGATCAACGTCGACGAGTCATCGAAACTGGTCGCCTGAGGCTTCCGATGGCGGCTTGAACGGTCGCCACTCAAAGCGGCGGCGGCCCTAACCGAAGCGTTGCGCCATGTCCTCTACACCGTCCGTGCTTGCCGATGTGCCGCTGTTTCCATTGCACACCGTCCTCTTTCCCGATGGACTACTGCCGCTGAAAATCTTCGAGGCCCGCTATCTCGACATGGCGCGCGACTGTCTGCGCGACGGCACGCCATTCGGCGTGTGCCTGCTGAAAAGCGGCGCCGAAGTCGCGCAGCCTGATGAGCCCGCCGTACCCGAAAGCGTCGGCTGTCTCGCGCAAATCGACGTATGCGACGTCGACGAATTCGGCATGCTGCTGATCCGCGCGCGCGGCACCGAGCGCTTTCGTCTGCTGTCGCATCGCGTCGAATCGGGCGGGCTGCTGGTCGGCATGGCCGAACTCGTCGGTAGCGACGTGCCGCTCGAAGGCACCGCGCACATGGAGAAATTCGGCGCGTGCGCGGAAGTGCTCGAACGGATCATCGCGACGATCCGCGACCGTGATCCCGAGAGCCTGCCGTTCATCGAACCGTTCAGACTCGACGATCCCACGTGGGTATCGAACCGTCTCGCCGAAGTGCTGCCGATCGCGCTGAAGGCACGCCAAAAGCTGATGGAACTGCAGGACGCCGGCGCGCGCATCGACGTCGTGCATCACTACATGCAGCAACATCAATTGCTGTAGCGCCTGCGTTCAGATCAGCGAGCCCTGCAGACCTTCGAGCAGTTTGCGCACGGGCGCGGGCACGCCGTACGCGTCCAGTTCGTTCAGCGACATCCATACGGTGTCCGCATCGCGCGCACTCGCACACTTCGAAGAACGATCGAATTCGGCGATACGCGGCTCGATGTCGAGTCTGAAGTGCGTGAACACGTGAGTGAGCGGCGCGAGCGGCGACATCTGAGCGCGCGCGCCGAACGCACGCGCGAGCTGTGCGAGCGATGCTTCGTCGGCGGCTTCCGGCAGACTCCACAAGCCGCCCCAGATGCCCGACGGCGGGCGCTTCTCGAGCATCACGGTGTCGCCGTCGCGCAGCAGCAGCATCCAGGTGCGGCGCGTCGGCACCGTCTTTTTCGGGCGCGCGGCCGGTAACTCGCGCTGACGTCCCGTCACGTTCGCCACGCAATCGACAGCGAACGGACAACGCGCGCAATCTGGCTTGCCGCGCGCGCACAGCGTCGCGCCGAAATCCATCAGACCTTGCGTGTAGGCGCTGATGTCGTCGTCGGTTGCATTCACGGGCAGCAGCGATTCCGCCAGCAGCCACATGCCGTTCTCGACTTTCTTCTCGCCCGGAAATCCTTCGACGCCGAACACCCGCGCAAGCACGCGCTTCACGTTGCCATCGAGGATCGTCGCGCGCGCGCCGAAGGCAAACGATGCAATGGCAGCCGCCGTCGACCGGCCGATGCCGGGCAATTCCGCGAGCGCTTCGACCGATTGCGGAAAGCGGCCGCCATGCCGTTCGACCACCACCTGCGCGCAGCGATGCAGATTGCGCGCGCGCGTGTAGTAGCCGAGGCCCGCCCATAACGTCATGACGTCGTCGGCGGGCGCGGCGGCGAGCGCGGCCACGTCGGGAAAACGCGCGAGAAAGCGCGCGTAGTACGGAATCACCGTCGACACCTGCGTCTGCTGCAACATGATTTCCGACAGCCAGATGCGATAGGGATCGCGTGTGTTCTGCCACGGCAGGTCGTGACGGCCATGCTCGCGCTGCCATGCGATCAGCCGCACAGAGAAATCGGCCAGCGCGGGTATGGTGGAGGGAGCGGCTGAAGAGGCGGAAGCGGACATGAGTGAATCAGCGCTGACAGGTCGGACAGAAATAGGTGGAGCGTTGCCCCTGCACGATCTGTTTGATCGGCGTGCCGCACACGCGGCATGGCAGACCCGCGCGATCATAGACGAAATAATCGAGCTGGAAATAGCCGCTCTCGCCGTTACTGCCGACGAAATCGCGCAAGGTGCTGCCGCCCTTCTCGATTGCGGCGGCGAGCGTCGCGCGCACGGCGTCTGCAAGCAGATCGTAACGAACGAGTGAAATGCGGCCGGCAGGTGTGGTCGGCCGGATGCCGGCGCGAAACAGGCTTTCGGACGCGTAAATGTTCCCCACGCCGACGACGATGTCGCCCGCGAGCAGCGCCTGCTTCACCGACACCTTGCGTCCGCGCGTCCTACGATGCAGCAGGGCGCCGGAGAAAGACGGCGCAAACGGCTCGACGCCGAGGTCCGCCAGCAGCGGATGATCGAGAACGTCGCCTGCCGAGCGCGGGTGCCATAAGACAGCGCCGAAGCGGCGCGGGTCGCGAAAGCGCAGAATGAAGTCGTCGAAGATCCAGTCGACGTGATCGTGTTTCGCCGCCGCGGGAAGATGCGGTACGTTGCGCAGAACCCGGAGCGTCCCCGTCATGCCGAGATGCACGATGAACCAGCCCTCGTCGATCTCGAACAGCAGGTATTTGCCGCGCCGTTCCACCTTGTGGACCAGCCGGCCGTGCAGCAGGCGCGCAAAACCGGTCGGGATCGGCCAGCGCAGCATTGGCGTGCGGACCTCGACGCGTTCGACGCGGCGTCCGGCAACGTACGGTTCGATCCCGCGTCGGGTAACCTCAACTTCTGGCAACTCTGGCATATCTAACTGGTCTGCAACTTGCGTCCATGGTTATGCGCGTATTGTAGCGAGCGCGTTACAATCGTCCGAAACATTGAACGGATCTGTATGAACCTGTCCTTCGTCAAGCTGTTTTTCAAGCGCCGGACCGGTGCGAACAGCGTGCCGCACGCTGTTTCCGCACGCCGGCTGCTGGGTGTGGCCGCTCTCGCCGTGTGGGCGCTCGCCGCATTGCCCGCGCATGCGCAGGATCCGTCGCCCGATTCGGATGACAACTCCGTCTCCGTGCAAGACGCCTTCGGTCCCGATTCCGCCGAAGAAAAGAACAATCTGCCCAACGTCGCGCTGTCGAGCCAGATCGTCTTTCAGGTGCTCGCGGCTGAAGTCGCGCTGCAACGCAATCAGCCGGCGCCAGCGTATCAAACCTATCTCTCGCTCGCTCGCGACACGCACGACCCGCGCATGGCACAGCGCGCGACGGAAATCGCGCTGGCGGCGCAAAGCCCTTCGGACGCGCTGACAGCCGCGCAACTATGGCAACAGTACGCGCCGCAGTCGGAACGCGCCGCGCAACTGGATGCATCGCTGCTGGTGCTGTCGGGCAAGCCCGACGACGCGAAGCCCATGCTCGCGAAGGAACTCGCCAAGATCCCGCCCGAAAACCGCGGCAACGGCATTCTCGCGCTGCAACTGCTGATTTCGCGCGGGCCGAACCGCGTCGGCGGTCTCCATGTGCTGCAGGATCTGCTCGCGAACGACATGAACCGCCCAGAAGCGCAGTTTGCGATCGCGCGCCAGCAGCTTATCGCCGACGACGCGCCCGGCGCGCGCAAGTCGCTCGAGCAGGCGCTCAAGCTCAAGCCCGACTATCTGCCCGCCGCGATGATGCTGTCGCAGATGGGACCGGAAGAACGCAGGGAAGGGATCGCGTCGCTGGAAAAATACGTCCAGGCCAATCCGAAGTCGCACGAAGCACGGCTTGCGCTCGCGCAGATGTATCTGGCCAGCGATCGTCTCGACGACGCGCAGAAGCAGTTCGAGTACATGCAGAAGGACAACCCGAACGATCTGACGCCGCTGATGGCGCTTGCGCTCATCAGGATCCAGCAGAAGAATCTGCCCGAAGCGCAGAACTATCTGCAGCAATACGCGCAGAAGGCCGAGAAGACGCCGGGCGCCGACCCGGGACAGGCGTATATCTATCTCGCGCAACTGTCGCTCGAACAGAAAGACGACGCGAGCGCGAATCGCTGGCTCGACAAGATTCCTCCCACCAGTTCGCAGTACCTGCCCGCGCAGATCACGCGCGCGCAACTGCTGCAACGGCAAGGCAAGGTCGACGACGCCCGCAGGCTGCTCGCGGGCATCCGCGCGCAAGACCCGCGCGACCAGGCGCTGATCGCGCGCACGGACGCCGCGATCCTGTTCGACGCGAAGCGCTATCCGGAAGCCGAAGCGCGTCTTGCGCAAGCCACCACCGATTTCCCCGACGACCCCGACCTCACGTACGACTACGCGATGGCCGCCGAGAAAAACGGCCATTTCGACGTGATGGAAACGCAGTTGCGCAAGCTCATGCGCACGCAACCCGATAACGCGCAGGCCTACAACGCGCTCGGCTATTCGCTCGCCGATCGCAACCAGCGTCTGCAGGAAGCCGACAAGCTGGTCGAGAAGGCGCTGTCGCTCGCACCGAACGATGCGTTCATCATGGACAGCGTCGGCTGGGTCAAGTACCGGCTCGGCGACACAACCGACGCGATCCGCGTGCTGCGCAAGGCCTACGATCTGCAGCCGAACGCCGAAATCGGCGCGCATCTCGGCGAAGTGCTGTGGAAGAGCGGGGATCAGGATCAGGCGCGCGCGGCATGGCGCGATGCCCGCAAGCTCGAACCCGACAACGATACGCTCGTCAAAACGCTCAAACGTTTTCAGGTGAACGATCTCTGATGCGCTTTCCCCTTCCCGTGTTTGCCTTTCCAGCGCCGCGCCGCGCGGCGCTGGGTCTCGCAGCCGCAGCCATCGTCGCCTTGTCTGGCTGCGCGTCCGTCAAGCCGCAAGGTCCGTCGACGTCGAATGCCGCAACGGCCGTCACCGCGCAGACAAGCCGCGCGTATCACGGCCGCTTCGCGGTTCAGTACGTCGACCAGAACGGCCAGCAGCGCAACGCGTACGGCAATTTCGACTGGCAGGAACGCGGCGATACCGTCACGGTGCAATTGCGCAATCCGCTCGGCCAGACCATGGCGATTGTCACGTCTTCGCCGTCGGCCGCGACGCTCGAACTGCCGAACCGCCAGCCGCTCACGGCCGATAACGTCTCCACACTGATGCAGAACGCGCTTGGTTTTGCGCTGCCCGTCGAAGGGTTGCGCTATTGGCTGCAGCCATCGGTGGCGCCGACATCGAAAGCGACGACGGAGAATGATCCGCAACAGGCAACGCATCTGAAGCAGATCCAGCAGGACGGCTGGACAATCGACTATCTCGCCTATGCCGATGCGCCTGCAACGGGTGTGAAGCGCGTCAATCTCGAACGCGCCGAACCGCCGCTCGACATCAAGCTCGTGCTCGACCAGTAATCGCACGCGCATCCATTAAAGACTCATGATCGAAACGAACGACTCGCTGCGCGACTGTCTCGCCCCAGCGAAGCTGAACCTCTTCCTGCACATCACCGGTCGTCTGCCGAATGGCTATCACGCGCTGCAGACGGTATTCCAGTTGCTCGACTGGGGCGACACACTGCATTTCACGCGTCGTGACGACGGCGCGATCACGCGCGGCACCGAAATCGCCGATGTGCCCGCCGACACCGACCTCACCGTACGCGCCGCGAGACTCCTGAAGGATCACACGGGCACGGGCCAGGGCGTGAACATCGAGATCGACAAGCGGCTGCCGATGGGCGCGGGCCTTGGGGGCGGCAGTTCCGACGCAGCGACGACGCTGCTCGCGCTGAACCGTCTATGGAAGCTGGACTTGCCGCGCGCGGAACTGCAGGCGCTTGCGCTGCAACTCGGTGCCGACGTGCCGTTTTTCGTGTTTGGAAAAAATGCGTTCGCAGAGGGTGTCGGAGAAGCACTTGAGCATGTACAATTGCCGCCGCGCCACTTTCTGGTGGTGACACCGAGGGTTCACGTTCCGACCTCAGCGATTTTTTCAGAAAAAACGTTGACAAGAGATACGAAAGCCCTCACAATAGCAGACTTTCTTGCACAGCATAGTTGCAGCGCAGAATGGCCAGACAGTTTCGGTCGTAATGACATGCAGCAGGTTGTCGCAGGGAAATACGCGGAAGTAGCGCGGGTGCTTCGATGGTTTGACAACATCGCGCCGGCGCGGATGACCGGATCAGGCGCAAGCGTTTTTGCAGCGTTCCGTAGTAAAGACGAAGCGGTGGCGGCGCAAGCCAAACTGCCAGTCGAATGGAATAGTGCAGTTGCGGCAAGCCTGGATACGCATCCACTCTTCGCTTTCGCGGCATAAGTTTCGCGGCACTGAATGACCTACACATTCAGTGAAGCTCAAAGTTAGTGTAGGGGAGTCGCCAAGTTGGTTAAGGCACCGGATTTTGATTCCGGCATGCGAGGGTTCGAGTCCTTCCTCCCCTGCCAAAATTTCTCGCAGTTCCTCGCCTCCCACAGCCTGAAGCAGGTGCATGATGAGCAGCCATGACGGCCTGATGGTTTTTACTGGCAACGCAAATCCCGCGCTTGCACAGGAAGTCGTCAAAATCCTCGGTATTCCCCTCGGTAAAGCAATGGTCTCCCGGTTCTCGGACGGTGAGATTCAGGTCGAGATCCAGGAAAACGTGCGTGGCAAGGACGTCTTCGTCCTCCAGTCCACCTGCGCGCCGACCAACGACAATCTGATGGAACTGATGATCATGGTCGATGCGCTCAAGCGCGCGTCGGCAGGTCGGATCACTGCAGCCATCCCCTACTTCGGCTATGCCCGTCAGGATCGCCGCCCGCGTTCGGCGCGTGTGGCAATCTCGGCGAAGGTCGTGGCGAACATGCTGGAAATCGCCGGCGTCGAGCGGATCATCACGATGGATCTGCACGCCGACCAGATTCAAGGTTTCTTCGACATCCCCGTCGACAACATCTACGCAACGCCCGTTCTGCTCGGCGATCTGCGCAAGCAGAATCACGAGAACCTGATGGTCGTGTCGCCGGACGTCGGCGGCGTGGTGCGTGCGCGTGCACTGGCCAAGCAACTCAATTGCGATCTGGCCATCATCGACAAGCGTCGTCCTAAGGCGAATGTCGCCGAAGTGATGAACATCATCGGTGAAGTCGAAGGCCGCACCTGCGTGATCATGGACGACATGGTCGATACGGCGGGAACGCTCTGCAAGGCAGCGCAAGTGCTGAAGGCGCGCGGCGCGATCAAGGTGTTCGCCTATGCGACGCACCCGGTCCTGTCGGGCGGCGCTGGCGAGCGTATCGCGGCATCGGCGCTCGACGAACTCGTTGTCACCGACACGATCCCGCTCGGCGAAGAAGCCCGCTCGTGCCCGAAGATCCGCTCGCTGACGAGCGCAGGTCTGCTGGCCGAAACGTTCTCGCGTATACGTCGCGGCGACTCGGTGATGTCGCTGTTTGCGGAAAGCTGAAAATTTGCGAAGGCGCCGCATGTCGAATGCGGCGTTTTTGCATATCGGTGTGAACGGACGAAGGTTCATGCCGTTTTGCCTGGGGCCGTCAGCCAGCCAATGTTGAGCGTGGCCCCGTTTTACTGCCTGGTCGCGGGCAGCTAATGGAGAATCAAATGAAAGTCGTCGCTTTCGAGCGCAATCTGCAAGGTACGGGTGCGAGCCGCCGCCTGCGTAACTCGGGCAAGACCCCGGGCATCGTGTACGGCGCTGGCGAACCGCAACTGATCGAACTCGATCACAACGCGCTGTTTCACGCACTGAAGAAAGAAGCATTCCACTCGTCGATCCTCGATCTGGAAGTGGCAGGCAAGTCGCAACAGGTTCTGCTGCGCGACGTGCAATACCACCCGTTCCGTCAGATCATCCTGCACGTGGACTTCCAGCGCGTCGACGCGAAGAAGAAGCTGCACACGAAGGTGCCGCTGCACTTCATGAACCAGGAAACCAACCCGGCTGTGAAGCTGGGCGGCGCGATCATCTCGCACGTCATCAACGAAATCGAAATCGAATGCCTGCCGGCCGCTCTGCCGGAGTTCATCGAAGTCGATCTGGCGAAGATCGAAGCCGGTCAGTCGCTGCACGCAACGGACATCGTTCTGCCCGCTGGCGTCGCGCTGGTTGCGCACCTCGCGTCGGAAAACCCGGTGATCGTCTCGGCGCCGATTCCTGCTGGTGCGCAGTCGGAAGAAGCGTCGGCTGAAGGCCAGGCGCCGGCTGCTGAATAAAGCCGCTATCCTCTCGATCCGTTTCAATGGAACGGTCGACGTAACCCGCCGCGGTTCGCCCCGGCGGGTTTTTTTTCGTTTCTCCAAAGCCGTGTCGCATACCGCGCGGCTCACTCGAACATGATCAAGCTGATCGTCGGGCTCGGCAATCCGGGCGCCGAATACACCGCGACCCGCCATAACGCCGGCTTCTGGCTCGTCGACCAACTCGCGCGCGAAGCCGGCGCGACGTTGCGCGACGAGCGGCGCTTCCACGGCTTCTATGCGAAAGCGCGTCTGTACGGCGAAGAAGTGCATCTGCTCGAACCGATGACGTACATGAATCGCTCGGGCCAGGCGGTCGTCTCGCTCGCGCATTTCTTCAAGATCCTGCCCGACCAGATTCTCGTCGCGCACGACGAACTCGATCTGCCGCCGGGCACCGTCAAGCTCAAGCTCGGTGGCGGCAGCGGCGGACACAATGGGCTGAAGGACATCTCCGCGCATCTTTCGACGCAGCAATACTGGCGCCTGCGCATCGGCATCGGTCATCCGCGCGATCTGATTCCCGAAAGCGCGCGCGCGGGCGCGAAGCCCGACGTCGCGAACTTCGTGCTGAAGCCGCCGCGCAAGGAAGAGCAGGACGTGATCGACGCATCGATCGAGCGCGCGCTCGCCGTCATGCCGACCGTCGTCAAGGGCGAACTCGAACGCGCGATGATGCAGTTGCATCGCAATCCCTAACGTCTTAACGCGCATCGCACAGACAGGAGAGAAGCTTGAGCCGCTACTGGAGCGACATCGTTCGCCGCTTGACGCCGTACGTGCCGGGCGAACAGCCCGCGCTCGCGCATCCCGTGAAGCTGAACACCAACGAGAATCCGTACCCGCCGTCGCCCGCTGTCGTCAGCGCGATCCGCGCCGAACTCGGCGAGCACGGCGAAGCGCTGCGCCGCTATCCCGATCCGACGGCCCGCGCGTTGCGCGAAGCCGTCGCCGCGCATCATGGGCTGAACGCGGACCAGGCGTTCGCCGGCAACGGTTCGGACGAAGTGCTGGCCATCGTGTTTCAGGCACTTCTGAAGCACGACCAGCCAATTCTCTTTCCCGACATCACCTACAGCTTCTATCCGACGTATGCGCGTCTCTATGACGTTGCGTATCGGACGATTCCTCTCGACGCTGCGTTCCAGATCCGCATCGACGACTATCGGCAAGTGAATGGCGGCATTATCTTCCCCAATCCGAATGCGCCGACGGGTCATGCGTTGCCGCTTTCGGACATCGAACGGCTTGTCGCATCGAATCCTGATTCAGTCGTCGTAATCGATGAGGCGTACGTGGACTTCGGCGCCGAATCTGCGGTTAATCTGATCCGGCAATATTCGAATCTGCTCGTCGTCCATACGACTTCGAAATCGCGCTCGCTCGCCGGCATGCGCGTGGGCTTTGCGTTCGGCGATGCTGCGCTGATCGACGCGTTGAACCGCGTGAAGGACAGCTTCAACTCGTATCCGCTCGACCGTCTGGCGCAAGCGGCGGCGAAGGCCGCCTACGAAGACGACGCGTGGTTCCGGGACTGCACCGCGAAAGTCGTCGCGAGCCGCGAGCGGCTGACGGCGCGACTGACTGCGCTGGGCTTCGAAGTCGTGCCGTCGTCGGCCAATTTCGTATTCGCGCGTCACCAAGCGTTCGACGCGGCTACGCTCGCGGCGCGGCTGCGCGAAAAGGAAATCTTCGTGCGGCATTTCAAGCTGCCGCGCATCGACCAGCATCTGCGGATTTCGGTCGGCACGGATGCCGAGTGCGACGCGTTGCTGGATTCGCTGAAGGTCCTGATGGACGGCCACCTCGCCTAGACGCGGCGCATTCGCCAGGCCACAAGACAAACGGCGCGCTGCCCGTCCAACAGGCAGCGCGCCGTTTCCAGAAAAGATCACGCGGATCAGGCGTTCTTTGCCGCCTGCAGCCCGTTGTACTTCGTCAGCAACTGCTCCCGCGTTTCCACATGCTCCGGGTTGCGCGGAATACATTCGACGGGGCATACCTGCACGCATTGCGGCTCATCGAAATGGCCAACGCATTCCGTGCACTTCTTCGGGTCAATCACGTAGATTTCCGGGCCCATCGAAATTGCGTCGTTCGGGCACTCGGGCTCGCAGACGTCGCAATTGATGCACTCGTCGGTAATCATCAGGGCCATGCTGTTCTCACTTCATGCCGGCACGCGTCTTGTGCGCGCCGGCTAACGTTCCGTAATCCGCAATTTTACGCCGGCCGGATAGACCACACACGGCGTCCGGTTATCGACGCAATGCACACCGCGCTGCGACCGCGCGCGCTGACGGATCACGGCTGCGCGCTGCGCGCCTGCTCGAGGGCCGCGACCTTGTCGTTGAGCCGCTTTTCCACCGACGGAAACACGAATTTGCTCACGTCGCCGCCCAGTTGCGCGATCTCGCGGACGATCGTGCCCGAGATGAACTGGTATTGATCCGACGGCGTCATGAACATAGTCTCGACGTCGGGCAGCAGATAGCGGTTCATGCCTGCCATCTGAAATTCGTACTCGAAATCCGACACGGCGCGCAGCCCGCGCACGATCACGCGCGCGTTGTTGACGCGGACGAAGTCCTTCAATAGCCCCTTGAAGCTCATCACCTGGACATTCGGATAGTGGCCGAGCACTTCGTTCGCGATCTCCAGGCGCTCCTCGAGGTTAAAGAACGGCCGCTTGTTGCGGCTATCCGCCACTCCCACCACCAGCGTGTCGAAAATGCTCGACGCGCGACGCACGAGGTCTTCGTGACCGCGCGTGAGCGGATCGAACGTACCCGGATACACGGCGACAACCATGGGATTTCTCCTCTCTACAGACTAGCAGGCGTGCCGGAACACGCCCCGCAGGACTCATCTCGCGACGATACCGCGCACGTGACGAAAAGCCGTCCGGCGCTTGTTATGGAACGCGCATTATTCCTCATTTTCGCGTTGCAGCAAATGATAGTGGACAGCGCCTGCCTTGCCCTGCCGGACCACGGACCAGGCTTCGAGCGCGGGGTTGGCGGCGGCATCGAGCGATTCTCCGGATTCGACGTAGAGAAAGCCATCCGGGGCGACCAGCGGCACGGCCAGTTCAAGCGCGCGGCCAAGCAGATCCTCGCCGAACGGCGGATCGAGAAACACGACATCGAACGAGCCGGGCGCGAAACTCGCTGCCAGGCGCAGCGCGTCGGCTTCCGCGACTTCGATCGCGCTCGCCGCGAGCTTCGCCTGATTTGCCCTTAGCTGCGCGGCCGCGCGCGCGTGGCGCTCGACCATCAGCACGCGCGATGCGCCACGCGACGCCGCCTCGAAGCCCAGCGCGCCGCTGCCTGCGAACAGGTCGAGGCAACGCTGGCCGTCGAGCCGCTGGCCGAGCCAGTTGAAGAGCGTTTCGCGAACGCGATCGGGCGTCGGGCGCAGGCCGTCCAGATCGATCACGGGCAGCGGCGTGCGTTTCCAGTCGCCGCCGATGATGCGAATGGTGTGTGTCTGGCCGCGGCTGGAAGTCGCGCTCTTCGCGCGCGCAGGGGAAGGTCGGGGCATGCGGTTTGTCAGTTGAGCGTGCGCTCGCCAGGTCGGTTGCGTCGAGGGGCCGTGTCGCAGTGTCGGGCGAGCCGGAGCGCCCACGTTACCACACGCGCGCCGCGCCCCCGGCGAAGTTCACCACCGCGGCGCATCGCGGCTGCCGACGCCGCCGGCATTCACGACGCCGTTTAGCGCGCCTGATAAAATGTCGGGCTTCCAGCGCCATATTTGCCGCACTGCGACCGGTCCGCCGCCGGCCGGCGCACCACCGTCACGCAGAACGGCGCCGAGCCGAAAGCAGCCTCCGGCGCAATCTCATTCCAGCTCAGACCATGTTCAGCTTTTTCAAACGATTCAAGGGTTCCAAGGCGCCCGACGACACGCCTGAAGCGTCGCAAACCGAATCCGGCGCCGACGTCGACACGCGGGACGAGGCTGAGCCGGAGGCGCCCGCCGCTGCGCGCGCGCAAACGACACCGGATTCCGCCGACGCGCCCGAGTTCGATCCGAACTACGTGCCCGATCCTGCCGACTTCGAAGACGTCGACGAAGCCGACGAAGCCGACGAACTGGTCGAAATCGTCCCGCCGCCGCAGCCCGAAGCCGCCGCCCGGCGCTCATGGCTGACCCGCCTGAAGAGCGGGCTGTCGAAGACGAGTTCGAGCATCACGGGCATCTTCGTCGGCGCAAAGATCGACGAGGATCTGTACGAAGAACTCGAAACAGCGCTGCTGATGTCCGACGCGGGCGTCGACGCGACGGAATATCTGCTCGAAGCGCTGCGCGAAAAAGTGCGCACCGAGCGCCTCACCGAGCCGCAACAGGTCAAGGCCGCGCTGCGCACGTTGCTGGTCGATCTGCTCAAGCCGCTCGAAAAGTCGCTGACGCTCGGCCACTACCACCCGACCGTGATGATGATCGCGGGCGTCAACGGCGCGGGCAAGACCACGAGCATCGGCAAGCTGGCCAAGCACATGCAGCGCTTCAACCAGTCGGTGCTGCTTGCAGCCGGCGACACGTTCCGCGCCGCTGCGCGCGAACAGCTCGCGATCTGGGGCGAGCGCAACAACGTGACCGTCGTGCAGCAGGAAAGCGGCGACCCGGCTGCCGTGATCTTCGATGCGGTTGGCGCGGCGCGCGCACGCAAGATCAATGTCGTGATGGCGGACACGGCTGGCCGTCTGCCGACGCAGCTCCACCTGATGGAAGAACTGCGCAAGGTGAAGCGCGTGATCGGCAAGGCGATGGACGGCGCGCCGCACGAGGTGCTGCTCGTCATCGACGCCAACACAGGCCAGAATGCCCTGGCTCAAGTAAAGGCCTTCGACGACGCGCTCGGCCTCACGGGTCTGATCGTGACCAAGCTCGACGGCACGGCGAAGGGCGGCATTCTCGCCGCGATCGCGCGTCAGCGGCCTGTGCCCGTGTATTTCATCGGCGTCGGCGAAAAGGTCGAAGATTTGCAGCCGTTCAGCGCCGAAGAGTTCTCGGATGCGTTGCTTGGCTGATCTCGCCGTTCCTTGACGATTGGACGGACGGAACGCGAAGGGCGTCATGCACAGTTGGCATGACGCCCTTTTTCGTTGCTACCGGTTCATCGCCGATTCGGGCTCGGGCGGCTCGAAGTCACGCAGCGTCACGCCGCGTCATGCCGCGTCGGCCTGCGTCATTCCGCGTCGGGCTGCGCGCCGGGCTCCGCGCGCGCGAACGCATCCAGCGTGTTCGCGTATTCGCAGATGCGCCGAATGGTCGGATACGGATTCAGATCGACGTTGAAGCGCATCGCGTTGAACACCTGCGGTACGAGACAGATATCGGCAGCCGTCGGCGTGTCGCCAAAGCACAGCTTGCCCGCTCGCCCGTCCGCGACGAGATACTCTTCGAGCGCCGCAAACCCCGAACTGATCCAGTGGTGATACCAGGCGTCCTTCACGTCGTCGGACACGCCCACCGTGCGTTTCAGATACTTCAGCACGCGCAGGTTGTTCAACGGATGAATTTCGCACGCGAGTTGCTGGACGATCGAGCGAACGTAGGCGCGATCGGCTGGCTTGGCGGGCAAGAGCGGCGGCTGCGGATGCGTCTCGTCCAGGTACTCGATAATCGCCAGCGACTGTGTAATCACGTTGTCGCCGTCGATGAGCGTCGGCACGACGGCGTCGTGATTGAGCTTGCGATACTCGGGCTTGAACTGCTCGCCGCCGTCGCGCAGCAAATGCACGGGGATGTACTCGTACGGCAGGTTCTTCAGGTTCAGCGCGATCCGCACGCGGTACGACGCCGAGCTACGAAAGTAGCTGTATAGCTTCATTGTGTTGTCCTCCCTGCTGACTTCATGTCAGCAACATCACACGACGCGCACGCTGAACTCGCCGAGCCCGTCGACACCGCCCTTCATCAGATCGCCCTGTACGATCGCGCCGACGCCCTCGGGCGTGCCCGTGAAAATCAGATCGCCGGGCTGCAGTTCGAAGAAGCCCGACAGATACGCGATCGTCTCCGCCACCGACCAGATCAGCTGCGACACGTCCGAGCGCTGCTTCTCTTCGCCATTAACGGCGAGCCAGATCGCGCCCTTGCCGATATGCCCAACCTTCGAGACGGGGTGAATCGGTCCGAGCGGCGCCGAATGATCGAAACCCTTCGCCGTGTCCCACGGACGGCCGAGCTTCTTGGCTTCCGCCTGCAGGTCGCGGCGCGTCATGTCGAGGCCGAGCGCGTAGCCGTAGACGTGGTCGAGGGCGTTCTCCGTGGCGATGTTCTTGCCCGCCCTGCCGATTGCCGCGACGAGTTCCATCTCGTAGTGGACGTTCTTCGACTGCGCCGGATACGGGAACTCGCCCGTCGCGCCCGGTGCGACGTACAGCACGGCATCCGCGGGTTTGGCGAAGAAAAACGGCGGTTCGCGGTCGGGATCGTGGCCCATTTCGCGGGCATGCGCTTCGTAATTGCGACCGACGCAGTAGATGCGGCGCACCGCGAATTGATCATCCGATCCGACGACCGGCACAGCCGTCACCGGCGCTGGCGCAAACACGTAACCCATTCCGTTCTCCGTCTTCTGATTGAACCGCCTCGATGCGGCAAGGCATTGAGTGTAACGCGACGCCGTCGCGTGCGTAGCCTGGCCGATCGGCCAGGTGGCGCGCGCCGTCGCCGTCCCGTAAGGTTCACGGCAGGCCGCGAATTTGCTCGAACTCAGAAGCCGCTCACGGCGTGCGATACTCGAACGATCCGCAGCAAACCACCGCCACGCCGGCCGCTACACGCAAGCGTCATTGCCGGCTGCCTCACGATACCGATTTGCCCCATGACCGATCTCACCAATACCGCCCCGTTCCCCTGCGCCCGATTCATCAAGGAAATCGGCCGTGGCCCCAATGGCGCGCGCGCGCTCACGCCCGACGACACGCACGCCTTGTACGCGGCGATGCTCGACGGCCGTGTCGACGACCTCGAACTCGGCGCGATCCTGCTGGCGTATCGGGTAAAAGGCGAATCCGCCGACGAACTGGCAGCGATGCTCGCGGCGGCGCACGCCTCGTTTTCGCCGGTGCGCGTCAGGCACGGCGCGTATCAGGCCGTATCGATTCCGAGCTACAACGGCGCGCGCAAGCAACCCAATCTCGTGCCGCTGCTTGCGCAGCTGCTCGCACGCGAAGGCGTGCCCGTGCTGGTGCACGGCGTCACGGAAGACCCCGGCCGCGTGACCAGCGCCGAAATCTTCTCGCATCTGAACGTGTCACCCGCGCAGACGCACGACGAAATCGAAGCCAACCTCGCGAGCCAGCGCGTCGCGTTCGCGCCCATCCAGACACTCGCGCCAAAGCTTGCGCGCCTGCTGTCGCTGCGTCGGCGCATGGGCGTGCGCAATTCCACGCATACGCTCGTCAAGATTCTCCAGCCCTTCGCGCCGGCCGGTTTGCGGCTCGTGAACTACACGCATCCGCCTTATCGCGAAAGCCTGACGCAGCTTTTCGTGTCACATCCCGATGCAGCTCTCGGCGGCGCGCTGCTTGCGCGCGGCACCGAGGGCGAAGCCGTCGCCGACACGCGCCGCCAAGTGCAGATCGACTGGCTGCACGACGGCATCTGCGAAACGCGCGTCGCGGCAGAGCGCTCGTCGCCCGATGCGCCCGAAATCGAGCTGCCCGAAGGACGCGACGCGCCGACAACGGCCGCCTGGATCGACGCGGTACTACGCGGCGACGCGCCCGTGCCTGTCGCGATCACGCGTCAGGTGGAACTGATCGTCGATATCGCGCGAAAGGCCGCCTGAAGCGGGCCGACGCTCAAGCAGCGCAGCACGGGAACTCGAGAAAACAGCCGACCCGAACAACTCGCGAAACACGTCAAAGCGGATTTGCGGGTTGACAGTCCCTTGCTGCGTCGCTTATCTTCTAGCGATGCGTTCCATTCCGAACACCCTCCGAATTACCCTCGGCCGCCTAGCGCGGCCCCTATCGCTACGCCTAGCGTAAGTCAGGCGTAGCGCCGCACGCGGTCGCCACAGCGGCTAGCGGCGGTCCTCCAGAGCAGTTCCGCAGTTTCTGTTTCACCCAGTCCGTAGTTCCTTCAAAACCTGTAGTCGTCCGTATTCGTCCGTTTATCGCGCGGACGGATCGCGAGGGTCAAATGCACGCCGCATGGGCATCCGTTTCGATCGTTTCGGTCGTCGTCGTTCCGATGACGTTCTTCATTCGCGCCCGTTCGTTGCTCCCGCTAGAGCCCGGCTTGCGGGTCGTGCATCTGTGGCACCCCGCCAGCCGCTCGACGCCACATCACCCAGCACACGACTAGACGAAACGAACGAGGCCTTACCATGATGCGCAACCCTGCCGAGAAATACCGCCCTTTCCCCACCGTCCGCTTGACCGGCCGCAAGTGGCCCACCCGCACGATCGACCGCGCGCCCGTCTGGATGAGCACCGACCTGCGCGACGGCAACCAGTCGCTGATCGAGCCGATGAGCATCGCGCAGAAGACCGAGTTCTTCGAGATGCTCGTCGCCATCGGTTTTAAGGAGATCGAAGTCGGCTTTCCGTCGGCGTCGCAAACCGACTTCGATTTCGTGCGCAAGCTGATCGACGAAAAGCGCATTCCCGACGACGTGACCATCGAAGTGCTCGTGCAGTCGCGCGCCGACCTGATCGCGCGCACGTTCGAGGCGCTCGACGGTGTGCCGCGCGCGATCGTCCATCTGTACAACGCGATCTGCCCCTCGTTCCGCAAGATCGTGTTCGGCCAGTCGAAGGACGAGGTGAAGGCGCTCGCAGTGGAAGGCACGCGCATCATCCGCGAACACGCGGACGCGCGCCCGCAGACGCACTGGACCTACCAGTATTCGCCGGAAACGTTCAGCATGACCGAGCTGCCGTTTGCGCGCGAAGTCTGCGACGCCGTCGCGCAGACCTGGCGCCCGACGCGCGATCACAAGATGATCGTCAATCTGCCCGCCACCGTCGAAGCCGCGACGCCGAACGTGTACGCCGATCAGATCGAATGGATGGACCGCAACCTCGGCTATCGCGACAGCATCGTGTTGTCGGTGCATCCGCACAACGACCGCGGCACGGCCGTCGCCGCGGCGGAATTGGCACTGATGGCGGGCGCGGACCGCATCGAAGGCTGCCTGTTCGGCAACGGCGAGCGCACGGGCAACGTCGATATCGTGACGCTCGCGATGAACGTCTACACACAGGGCATCGATCCCGGCCTCGACTTTTCGGACATTGACGCCGTCCGGCGCGTCGTCGAGCGCTGCAACCAGATTCCCGTGCATCCGCGCCATCCGTACGCGGGCGACCTCGTGTACACGGCTTTTTCGGGCTCGCATCAGGACGCGATCCGCAAAGGCTTCGCGCAGCAGAAATCCGACGCTGCATGGGAAGTGCCCTATCTGCCCATCGATCCCGCAGATGTCGGCCGCAGCTACGACGCCGTGATCCGCGTGAACAGCCAGTCGGGCAAAGGCGGCGCGACGTATCTGCTCGAGCGCGGCATCGGCTTCGCGCCGCCTCGCCGCGTGCAGATCGAATTCAGCCACGCGGTGCAGGCCGTGGCGGATCAATCCGGCGAAGAAGTGACGGGCGACGCGATCTGCGCGCTGTTCGCGCGCGAATACTTCGAGGCGCACGGGCCGGCGCAGCGCGTGAACGGCTCGACAGTGCGCTGGAACAAGCGCGAAATCAGCGTGCCCGCCGCGGCGGCCGCGAGCGTCGACGGACACGAGGCATATGCGAAGGCCGTCGCGCGGGAAATGGCGGCGGCCGCGACGCAGCCGGTCGAGATCACATCGTTCGAAACGATGCGCACCACGGATGGCCGCACGGCCGTGTTCGTCGGCTGCCGCGTCGGCGAGCA
>BBSL01000030.1 GCA_001319865.1 Burkholderia sp. E7m39
CATAGGCAGCAGCGCCAGCGGTTCGACTCGCCGCGGCGCGCGCGGCGCGCTCACAAGGCGACGCCGTCAGAACGGAGTGACCGCGTGATCCGCGTCACTCGATCGCGCAGCGCGTTGCCTGCCACGCAATCAGGCGCCACTTGCCGTTTTCTTGCGCCTGAATCGCCGTATAGGCGATCGGAAACAGCAGCGCGCCGTTGTTCGCTTCCATCTCGATCAGCGCGCGTCCTGTGACCACGCAGGTCTCGCTCCCGACGGGCAGCACGTCCTGCGACTGGATTTCGATCTGGCGGTAGCGTCGGCGCCCGGCCGTGATGGCGTCGATGAACTGCTGCTTCGACTCGCGCTTGCCGTTGGTGTGGACGTAAATGACGCTATCGGACAGCAGCGCGTCGAGCTGCTGCCCGTTGCCTTCGACCATCGCGCGAAAGCGCTCACGCTCCAGGCCGCGAATCGCTTCGATCATTTTTGCCGCCATCGCGCTCGCCCCTATCGACGACAGCACCGCCAGCGGCAACCGTCGTCAGAAGTTGTACTGCACGTAAATCTGGTGGAAATTTATACCAGGATTCGGCTCTTTGATACTTGCGTTCGAGATGTGCTGAAAGCGGTAGCCGACCTGATACTGCTGACGACCGCCGAACTGCGCGCCGACGCCGACCATGTCGGCGAACTGGAACGCGGAGCTGAGCGTATAGGTCGAAGAAATGCGCGGATGAGTCAGCAGGCGCACGCCTACGCCTGCCTCGATGAGGGGCCGGATCGCGCCCGAGCCCTTGATGAACCGCACGACGGGCGTCACGCCGAATTCGCCGATATTGTCGTGCTCGTTGCCTTCGTTCGTGTGCCACCACGCGGCGTGCGCTTCGCCGATCAGGGCGAAATGCCAGTCGCCGATTTCCCACCAGGTCAGATCGGGGTCCCAGACAAAGCCGAGATCGAGCTTGCGGACGTGGTGATCGGCGATGCCACCGGCAATCTGAACACCGAACTGATCCGCCGATGCCGTGTCAGCCAGACTGAATAATGCTGCAACCACTGCACATTTGAGTGCCAGATTCAGGCTAGCCTTGTTCTTTATTGTCATCGTGCGTCCACTTGATGCGGGGTTGAGCGACAAACTTCGCGCAGCGACATTTTAGAGATAGAAGCAATTGTCAGACCCTTTAATCCGCATCAAAAAGCCGCAAATCATTGCTTCCATTTCCGAAAAAATATTACAGACGATTGCAGTTTTCTGATGCGGCGGAAGAATCCTACGCGTTCGGTAGCGAACCCGCAGAAGAAGTACAATGCTATTAAAAGTGCAATTTCAATAGCACAGCGGGAACTTCGATGCCCCTACGGCTTCTAAGTATTAGCACTCGGTAAACGAGAGTGCTAACATCCATCGTGGTCTGGCTTTGCCGGACTTTTGTCTGAATAAAGGAGTTTGCTACGTGAGCAACACATTGACCCTTCCGAGTACTCTGAGCCCGTCGTCGGCTAAGGCCGCTCCGGCAGGTGCACTGGCGCTCTCGCACGCTTCTCTTCTGCCCGGCCAGCTGGGCAACATCGACGCCTACATCCAGGCCGTAAACCGGATTCCGATGCTGACGCCGGCAGAAGAGCGCCAGTTCGCCACTGAATATCGCGAGCAGAACAATCTCGATTCCGCGCGCAAGCTCGTCCTGTCGCACCTGCGGCTGGTCGTGTCGATCGCGCGCAACTATCTCGGGTATGGCCTGCCGCACGCCGATCTGATCCAGGAAGGCAACATCGGCCTAATGAAGGCCGTCAAGCGCTTCGACCCGACGCAGAACGTACGTCTCGTGTCGTACGCCATGCACTGGATCAAGGCCGAAATCCACGAGTACATCCTGCGCAACTGGCGCATGGTGAAAGTGGCGACGACCAAGGCCCAACGCAAGCTGTTCTTCAACTTGCGCAGTCACAAGCAAGGGCTGCAGTCGTTCACGCCGGACGAGATCGACGGCCTCGCGAAAGAGCTGAACGTGAAGCGTGAGGAAGTGGCCGAAATGGAAACGCGTCTGTCGGGCGGCGACATCGCGCTCGAGGGACAGGTCGAGGACGGCGAAGAAGCCTTTGCGCCGATCGCGTATCTGGCCGATTCGCACAGCGAGCCGACGGCCGTGCTGGCCGCCCGTCAGCGTGACCGCCTGCAGAGCGACGGTATCGCGAGCGCGCTGGAATCGCTCGATCCGCGCAGCCGCCGCATCATCGAAGCACGCTGGCTGCAGGTGGAAGACGACGGATCGGGCGGCTCGACGCTGCACGAACTGGCCGACGAGTTTGGCGTGTCGGCGGAACGGATTCGCCAGATCGAAGCAAGCGCGATGAAGAAGATGCGCACGGCACTGGCCGAGTACGCGTAACGTCAGAGAGGCAGCGGGCGCGCGCAGCCAATCGCACGAAGCCCAGTCTGAACCAGACCCTGCCCTTCGCAAGAAGGCAGGGTTTTTTATTGCGTGTCGTCAACGATTGCGTCGATGCTCGCCGGCGTCATTTTCCGTCACCTTGACCTCGCACAGAGCGTGACTTATTAGTGTTAGAGCCGAAAGGGCCTCGCGACACGATGACGCGGCCCCGTTCGACAGCCCATCCCTACAATGGTTTTGCACGCCCCAGTGCAACGCATGCCGCGCACTGGGTTCTGCCGGGAAAGCCGGCGCGATGTCATTACCGATTCAACATGGCCATCACGCTCAATCGCCGGAACGCATCACGCCGCATGTTGACGCGCCGTGTCGTCGCGTGGGCTCGCGGCCCGACCTTCGCGCGCGACATCGCGATCGTGCTCGCCATCAAATTCGCGCTTCTCGCCGCCCTCAAACTCGCATTCTTCAACGACCCGCAGGCGCAGAACATGTCGCTGCCGCCCGCGCAGGTCGCTCAGGCGCTGTTCCCCGTGTCCGTCTCACCGCCGCCTCCGTCTCAAGGTGCTCACCATGCCCGCTAGCGACGTCGTCGATCTGTCCCGTCTGCAATTCGCCGTCACGGCGCTCTACCACTTTCTGTTCGTGCCGCTGACGCTCGGCTTGTCCTGGCTGCTCGTCATCATGGAAAGTGTCTACGTGATGACGGGCAAGCCTGTCTACAAGGACATGACCCAGTTCTGGGGCAAGCTGTTCGGCATCAATTTCGCGATGGGCGTCACCACCGGCCTCACGCTCGAGTTCCAGTTCGGCACCAACTGGTCGTACTACTCGCACTACGTCGGCGATATCTTCGGCGTGCCGCTGGCCGTCGAAGGGCTGATGGCGTTCTTTCTCGAATCGACGTTCGTCGGTCTGTTCTTCTTCGGCTGGAACCGGCTGTCGCGCGTCAAGCATCTGATGGTCACGTTCCTCGTCGCGCTCGGCTCGAATCTCTCCGCGCTGTGGATTCTCATCGCCAACGGCTGGATGAACAATCCCGTCGGCGCGGAATTCAACTACGAGACGATGCGCATGGAACTGTCGAGCCTGTTCGCCGTGATCTTCAATCCCGTCGCACAGGTGAAGTTCGTGCACACGGTGTCGGCGGGCTATGTGACGGCGTCGATGTTCGTGCTCGGTCTGTCGTCGTGGTATCTGCTCAAGCGCCGCGACATCGAGTTCGCGCTGCGGTCGTTCGCCGTCGCGGCCGGCTTCGGGCTGGCGTCCACGCTCTGCGTGATCGTGCTCGGCGACGAATCCGGTTATACGACGGGCGAAGTCCAGCAGATGAAGCTCGCCGCGATCGAATCCGAATGGGAAACGGCGCCGCCGCCCGCGCCGTTCACGGTGTTCGGCATTCCGAATCAGGAAGCGCAGCGCACCGACTACGCGCTGCGCGTGCCGTACGCGCTCGGCATCATCGCGACGCGCTCGCTCGACGAGCCCGTCGTCGGCATCCGGGACCTGGTTGCGCGCAACGAAGCGCACATCCGCAACGGCATGCTCGCGTACGGCGCGCTGCAAAAGATCCGCCAAGGCGATACGAGCGACGAGACGCGCGCCGCCTTCGATGCGCACAAGAAGGACCTCGGCTACGGCCTGCTGCTCAGGCAGTTCACGCAAAACGTCACCGACGCCTCCACCGAACAGATCAAGCAGGCTGCGAAGAAAACGGTGCCGCCCGTGCTGCCCGTGTTCTGGTCGTTCCGCCTGATGGTGGGCCTCGGCCTGCTCTTCCTCGCGACTTTCGTCCTCGCGTTCGTCTTCTGCGCGCAGCGCTCGCTGCTGCGCGACAGCCGGCGCTGGTTCCTGCGCTGGGCCGTATGGGCGATTCCGCTGCCGTGGCTCGCGGCGGAATTCGGCTGGATCGTCGCGGAGGTGGGCCGCCAGCCGTGGACCATCGCGGGCATCCTGCCGACGTCGCTGTCGGCGTCGAGCCTGACGGCGGGCGATCTGTATCTGAGTCTCGCCGGCTTTATCGTGTTCTACACCGCTCTCTTCATCATCGAGATCACGCTGATGTTCAAGTATGCGAGGCTCGGTCCGTCGTCGCTGCATACGGGCCGCTACTACCACGAGCAACGCGCGAAAACGCCCGTCGGCGCAAACACGGCGGCATGAGCGGCATCTGCAACGGATTGCTTGCACAACAGGAAACGACGCTATGGATTACGCAACCCTCAAACTGATCTGGTGGGTGCTCATCGGCGTGCTGCTGATCGGCTTCGCGCTCACCGACGGCTTCGACATGGGCGCAGCCATCCTGCTTCCATTCATTGGCAAGACGGATGCGGAGCGGCGCATCGTCGTGAATACGGTCGGCGCGACGTGGGAAGGTAACCAGGTGTGGCTGATCACGGCGGGCGGCGCGATGTTCGCCGCGTGGCCGCTCGTGTATGCCGCCTCGTTTTCGGGCTTTTATTTCGCAATGCTGCTCGTCCTGTTCGCGCTGTTCTTCCGGCCCGTCGGCTTCGACTATCGCGGCAAGCGCGATGATCCGCGCTGGCGCAGCGCGTGGGACTGGGCGCTGTTCGTCGGCGGCTTCGTGCCCGCGCTCGTGTTCGGCGTCGCGTTCGGCAACCTGCTGCAAGGCGTGCCGTTCGACTTCGATCAGGAAATGCGCGTCACCTATCACGGCAGCTTCTGGGCACTGCTCAATCCGTTCGCGCTGCTGTGCGGGCTCGTGAGCGTGTCGATGCTGGTGGCGCACGGCGCGGCGTTCGTGAAGATGAAAGCGGACGGCGTCGTCGCGCAACGCGCGTCGTTCGCGCTGCGCATCGCCGCGCTAGCTGCCGTGGCGCTGTTTCTGATCGCGGGCGCGCTGGTCGCGACGCTGATCAGCGGCTATCAGATCACCGAGCCCGCGCCGCTCGACACCGTCGCGAATCCGCTGCTGAAAAATGTGATTGGCGCGCCCGGTTTGTGGCTCACCAACTACTCGCTGTTCCCGTGGATGATCGCGGCGCCTGTCGCGGGCATTGTCGGCGGCGTGCTGGCGCTGCTGCTGGCGAGATCGCGCTTCGAGCGGACAGCGTTTCTGTCGACGTCGCTGATGGTGATCGGCGTGATCCTGACCTCGGGCTTTTCGATGTTTCCGTTCATCATGCCGTCGTCGCTCGATGGCCGCAGCAGCCTCACCGTCTGGGATTCGACGTCGAGCCAGATGACGCTGCAGATCATGCTGATCGCGGTGATCGTGTTCATGCCCATCGTGCTGATCTACACGAGCTGGGTGTATCGCGTGATGCGCGGCAAGATCACCGCCGACGCGATCGAACAGAACCATCACTCGATGTACTGACGCAGACGCGAGAGGAGCGAATCATGTGGTACTTCAGCTGGATTCTCGGTATCGGACTTGCGCTCGCATTCGGCATCATCAACGTGATGTGGCTCGAAGCGAACAACGTCGTCGATGCGGACGGCGATTCCGACAGGCGTTGAAGCGTTTCGCAGACGGGCGTAAACGCAAACCGGCGCCCGAGGGGCGCCGGTTCCATTGGCCAACTGGCGTCAGGCCGTGGCCGTCAGACGCGTCGACAGTTGCTGCGCGTAGCGCGCCGCCGAGTCGCCGACGACGATGTGGAACGTATCCGTCGCCACCCACGCGACGCTCAGCGTATCGAGCCGCTGGCGATCCACCGCCGACGCATCGCGCACGACGATGCGCAGACGCGTCGCCGCGACGGCTTCCAGCGACACGACGTTGGTCGCGCCGCCGAACACGGCGAGCCAGCGTAGCGGGTCCGGATCGAGCGGGCCGTTGCCCGTCGCCGCGACAGGCATATCGGCGGCAGGTTTTGCGGAAGCCGCAGCCGAAGCCTTGGCGGAAACTGGCGACGCAGCCACCGCACTGCCGCTCGCGATCGTCGTGCGGATTTCATCGGCGATGATGTCCGCTTCCGGTCCGATGATCACCTGCACGTTGCCCGCGCCGCGCTTGAGCACGCCGCGCGCGCCGATAGACTTCAGTTCGTTCTCCGACACCTTCTCCGAATCCACCACCGACAGACGCAGACGCGTCGTGCACGCATCGACCACCGACAGATTCGCCGCACCGCCCAGCGCCGCGATGTAGCGCTGCGCGCGCGTGCCCGACGTTGCCGCCGCACCCGCGACAGGCGCGACGAAACCATCCGACGAGAACGACTCGTTGGCCGCTTCAGGCGTTTCCTGCTCGCGGCCCGGCGTCGCCATGTTGAACTTGCGGATGAAGAAGCGGAACAGGCCGTAGTACACGACGGCGTACGCGAGGCCGATGACGATCGCTTCCCAGCCCTTGGTCGACAGGCCGTAGTTCAGCACATAGTCGATCGCGCCCGCCGAAAACGTGAAGCCGAGCTTGATGCCGAGCGCCGAGCAGATCGCAAGCGACAGGCCCGTCAGCACCGCATGGATCGCGTACAGCACGGGGGCGAGGAACATGAAGCTGAATTCGATCGGCTCGGTCACGCCCGTCAGGAACGACGTCAGCGCCATCGAGAACAGCAGGCCGCCGACCAGCGCGCGGCGCTCCTTCGGTGCCTCATGAAACATCGCCAGACATGCAGCCGGCAGACCGAACATCATGATCGGGAAGAAGCCCGTCATGAACGTGCCCGCCGTCGGGTCGCCCGCGAAGAAGCGATGCAGGTCGCCCGTCACGGCGGCGCCGCCGCCCGGCGGCGTGAACGAGCCGAACACGAACCATGCGAGCGAGTTCAGGATGTGGTGCAGACCCGTCACCAGCAGCAGACGGTTCAGCAAGCCGAACACGAACGCGCCGACTGCGCCTGCCGTCGTCAGCCAATGGCCGGCCGAGTCGATGGCGCTCTGGACGGGCGCCCACGCGTAGCCGAACACAATGCCCAACGCGAGACACGCGACCCCCGTGACAATCGGCACGAAGCGCTTGCCGCCGAAGAACGCGAGGTAGTCGGGCAGCTTGATGTCCTTGTACTTGTTGTACAGCATGCCCGCGACGATACCGGCGATGATCCCCGACAACACGCCCATGTTGAGCTTGTCGTTGATGTCCTTCATCACGGCGACTTCGATTAGATAGCCGATCGCGCCCGCCAGCGCCGCGACGCCGTTATTGTCCTTCGCGAAGCCGACGGCCACGCCGATCGCGAACAGAAGCGGCAGGTTGTCGAAGATCGCGCCGCCCGCGTCGGCGATCATCTTGATGTTGAACACATCGGGCTGACCGAGGCGCAGCAGCAGGCCGGCGACGGGCAGAACGGCGATCGGCAGCATCAGTGCGCGGCCAAGGCGCTGAATCTTCAGAAACGGATTCCCATCCATTGATACCTCCACTCCTTTGTCTCGTGTAGTTGCGTTGTTGCTCTTGATGCAGGTTGAAATGTCGAGCTGACGAGTCTGGCTTTTAAGACCGGTTGCGACGCAAGCGCGCTCAGTCTTGCGGCCAGAGTTCGCGGCTCAGGGCTCTTACCGCTTGCGCCGATTCGAGCGCCAGAGCATCCTGGGCGCGCTGACGGCACAGCTGATAATCGAGTTTGCGCACGCGCGCCTTGATGCCGGGCACGGACACCGGGTCGACGGAAAGCTCCGTTACGCCCAGGCCGACCAGCAGCGGCACCGCGAGTGGATCGCCGCCAAGCGCGCCGCACACGCCGACCCACTTGCCATGCTTCTCGGCGCCTTGCACGGCAGCCGCGACGAGGCGCAGCACGGCCGGGTGCAGGCCGTCCGCCTGGGCGGCGAGATCGGCCTGGCAGCGGTCCATCGCTAGCGTGTATTGGGTCAGATCGTTCGTGCCGATCGACAGGAAATCCGCGTGCTTCGACAGTTGATCGGCGAGCAGCGCCGCCGACGGCACTTCGATCATCACGCCGACTTCGATCTTTTCCGTGCGGCCCATTTCGGCGGCGAGTTCGTCGATCCGCTTGCGCAGCCGCACGAGTTCGCCCACGTCGGTCACCATCGGCAACAGGATGCGCACCTTGCCGACGGGTTGAACCGCGAGCAGGCCGCGCAGCTGGTCTTCGAGCAGATCCGGGCGGACCTGCGCGAGACGGATGCCGCGCAGCCCGAGCGCCGGGTTCGGTTCCGGCGGCAGCGTCAGATAGTCGACTTCCTTGTCCGCGCCGACATCGAGCGTGCGGATGATGGCCGTGCGGCCCTGCAACGCGTCGACGATCGACTGATAGCTGTCGCGATGCTCGTCGACGGTCGGCGCCGCCTGGCGATGGATGAACAGCAATTCGGTGCGCAACAGGCCGACGGCATCGGCGCCGTTTTCGACCGCGGTCGACGCATCGTCGAGCGTCGCGATGTTCGCGGCGACTTCGATCGCACGACCGTCGCTGGTCGCGGCGGCTTGCTGCGACGTGCGGCGGTTTGCTTCGCGCACGCCCGCCAGACGCTGACGCTCGTTGCGCGCGCGTTCGACGTCGAGTGCGCTCGGCGCATATTCGATCCGGCCCGCCGACGCATCGACCACGACCTGCGTGCCGTCGGCGATCGAATGCAGCGCGTCCCCGACGGCGACGAGGGCGGGAATGCCCGCCTGACGCGCGATGATCGCCGCGTGCGAGGTCGCGCCCCCGCGCGCCATCACGAGCGCCGTCACGCGCTTGCGATCCAGCGACGACAGATCCGACGGCGTGAATTCGTCGGCGCTCAGCACGGCCTCGTCGGGCAGCGAACGGGCCGCCGCGTTCGAGTAGCCGAGCGCGCGCAGCACGCGCTTTTCGATGTCGCGCAAATCGGCGGCACGTTCGGCGAGCAGTGCATCGCCGACGTTCGACAACACGCCGATCTGCGCGCGGATCGCCTCGCGCCACGCGAAGCCCGCGCTCTTGCCGAGGCTGATCAGATCGCGCGCGGCGTCGATCAGCGTCGGGTCTTCGAGCAGCACGCGATGCACCGCGAAAATGCCCGCTTCGCCGTGCGCGCCGCGCTGCGACGCGTCGCGCACGGTGGTGTTCAGCTCGGCATCGACGGCGGCGAGCGCCTTGTCGAGCGCGCGGCTTTCGGCGGCGGGCGTGTTGTTCGTGGTCTCGGGCGGATCGATGTCGGCATCGTCCCAGCGCACGAGCTTGCCGACGGCAATGCCGGGCGCGGCGCACACGCCCGCGAGCGTATTCGGCGCAAGCGTTTCGCCCGCTTTGGGCGCAACGGCAATGGGCGCCGGCGAAATCTGACGCGCGGGCTTTTCTTCCGCTTCGCCGTGCGCTTCGCGCGTCAGTTCGCGCACCACGGCTTCGACGGCAGCCGACGCCTGCGCGCCGATGCCGACCACGTCCACCGTCGCGCCCTGCCCCGCGCCCAGCCCGAGCAGACCGACGACGCTTTCGATCGCCGCCTTCTTGCCTTCGAAGCGCACTTCGACGCGCGCGTCGAATCCGCGCGCCGCCTCGCGCGCCCGCGCCGCCGGACGCGCGTGCAGCCCGCCCGCGTGCTCGAGCACGATGGTTCCTCGCGCTTCTTCCGTCACGCTCGATGCTTCACGCGATGCCGCGACGGCCGCGCCGTCGCGTGCGCGCAGCGTCATGAGCGGCGATTCGCCCGCTTTCAGCACGACATCCGCGGCGCGCTCGACGACTTCGAATGCGTCCGAATTCGCAATCGCGATCACCGACACGAGACTCGGCGCATTGCACGCCACCACGTCCTGATCGAACTCGATCAGCACGTCGCCCGCGCGCACCTTCGCGCCTTGCTCGATCATCGGCGCGAAGCCCTTGCCGTTCAGTTCGACCGTGTCGATACCGATATGCAGCAGGATTTCGGCGCCTTCTTGCGTCGTGATCGTGACGGCGTGGCCGGTGCGCGCCAGATGCATCACCGTGCCGTCGCACGGCGCAAGCAGCTTGCCTTCGAGCGGATCGATACCGATGCCGTCGCCGAACATGCCGCCCGAAAACACCGGGTCGGGCACGTTCGCGAGCGGGACGACGGGACCCGTCATCGGCGCGAGCAGGACAATAAGGCCTTCGGAATGGCTCTTCAAACGGGACTCCTCGACACGTCGCATCTGAATATCTCGATCAGTGAGTTTCGGTGACTTTCATCAGATGGCGCGGCGCATCGGGATTGCGCCCGCGCGCGGCGGCAAGGCCGGCTGCCATCACGTAGAAAGAAAGAATTGCGGCGATCGGATCGAGCGCGGCATGCGCCGTCGATACGAGCGGCAAGGTGGCTTCGGGGACATCGGCGGGATCGGCGGCGAGCAGCACGCGCGCGCCGCGCGCCTGCATGTCGCGCGCGAGTTGCAGCAGGCCCGCCTGCTCCGGTCCGCGCGGCGCGAACACCAGCAGCGGATAGTCGCGGTCGATCAGTTCCATCGGGCCGTGACGCACTTCGGCGCTCGAAAACGCTTCGGCCTGGATGCCCGAGGTTTCCTTCAGCTTAAGCGCTGCTTCCTGCGCGATGGCAAGACCGAGGCCACGGCCGATCACGATCATCCGTTCAACGTCGCGCAGTTCGTCGACGGCCTTCGACCAGTCGAGCGTGCCCGCGCGCTTGAGCGCGTCCGGCAGCGACTTCAGCGCGCCGAGCAGTTCGCCGTCGTTCTGCCAGTGCGCGACGAGTTGCGCCGACACCGACAGCATCGCGATATAGCTCTTGGTGGCGGCGACGCTCAGTTCGGGACCAGCGACGAGCGGCAGATAGAACTCGCACGCCTGTTCGAGCGGCGAATCGGGCACGTTGACGGCGGCAACCGTCAGCGCGCCCGCTGCACGCAGCGCCTGCATCGTGCCGACGAGATCCGGGCTCTTGCCCGATTGCGAGAAGCCGAGCGCAAGCTGCCCGCGCACCTGCAGCGGCGCCTGTTGCAGCGTTGCGACCGACATCGGCAGCGACGCGACGGGCAAGCCGACGCGGCTCATCGTCAGCGATCCGAAGTAACTCGCCGCGTGATCCGAGCTGCCGCGCGCAACCGTCAGCGCAACGTGACGCGGCTCTTGCGCGAGCCGCGCCGCGAGCGCTTCGACGCGCGACGTATCGTTGAGTTGCGCGGCGACCACGTCGGCGGACGCCAGCGCCTCGTTAAGCATATTCGACAATCGATTCTCCTTCGACGTAAGTCGCCGTCAACGCCATGTCACGATCGAACACGACGACATCGGCCCACGCGCCACGCACGAGACGGCCGCGGTCTTCGATGCCGAGGTAATCGGCGGCGTAACGCGACATACGGTTTGAAACATCGGCCAGCGGCAGGCCGAGCGATACGAGATTGCGCAGCGCCTGGTCCATCGTCAGCGTGCTGCCCGCGAGCGTGCCATCGGCGAGACGTACGCCGCCGAGACACTTCGTCACGTGCTGGCTGCCGAGGCGGTATTCGCCGTCGGGCATGCCCGTCGCCGACGTGCTGTCCGTCACCACGTAGAGGCGCGGGATCGCGCGCATCGCGGCGCGGATCGCGCCCGGATGCACGTGCAGCAGGTCGGGAATGATTTCGGCGTATTCGGCGTGCGCGAGCGCCGCGCCGACCATGCCGGGATTGCGGTGATGCAGCGGCGACATCGCGTTGAACAGGTGCGTGAAGCTGCGCGCGCCGTGCTTCATCGCCGCAACGGCGTCGTCGTAGGTGCCGAGCGAGTGGCCGAGCTGCACACGCACGCCGCGCGCGTTGATCTCCGAAATGATGTCCATGTGGCCCGAGATTTCCGGCGCGATGGTGACGACGCGAATCGGTGCGATCGACAGGTACTTCAGCACTTCGTCGAGCACGGCCGAGACAGCCGCGTCAGGCTGCGCGCCGAGCTTGCCGGGATTGATGTACGGGCCTTCGAGATGCACGCCGAGCACGCGCGCGCCGCCCGGCACGCGGTTCTTCGCGACATCGCCGAGACCGGCGACGACGGCCATCAGCTCTTCGCGCGGCGCCGTCATCGTGGTGGCGAGCAGGCTCGTCGTGCCGAAGCGCGCGTGCGTGCGCGTGATCGCCTCGATCGCGTTGCCCGCTTCCATCACGTCGGCGCCGCCGCCGCCGTGCACGTGCAGATCGATGAAGCCGGGCAGGATATAAGGCGCGTCGTTCGTCGACGGATCGGCGGCCGTGCCCGTGATGGCCGTGATGCGGCCGTTTTCGAACTCGATCGTGCCGTGGAGCCAGCCTTCTGGGGTGAGTATGTTTCCGGTCAGCATGAGTCTCTCTGGTAGTGCGTTATGCGGTGCGTGACTGAGTCGAGCCGCGAAGGTTCCGTCCGTTTCTGGCGCGCGGCGTTTGCGCGCAAGTGTCACAGCCGCAACTCGGCGACGAAGTCGTAGTAATCGTCCCGGCAGTAGGTATCCGTGAGTTCGATCGCGCGTTGATCGGCGCTATAGCCGACGCGCGTGATCAGCAGCAGCGCGCAGCCCTGTTCGATGTCCATGAGTTGCGCGATCTCGCCCGATGCGTTGACGGCGCGAAAGTGCTGCAGCGCGCGCACGACGGGCGCGCCGCGCTGTTCGAGGTAGCGGTAGAGCGAGCCGCCGATCGCCTGCGGATCGGGCACGATCGACACGGGCAGCGACGAATGCTCGACGGCCATCACGATGCCGTCCGCGCGGCGCAGGCGGCGCAGGCTCGACACCGACGCGCCGGGCGACAGGCCCAGATGCACGATTTCATCGCGCGTCGCCGTGCGGACTTCGCGCTCCAGCCACACCGAATCCGGCCGGAAGCCGCGCTGCTCCATCTTCTTCGTGAAGCCGGTGAGACGCGACAGCGGATCCTCGGTGCGCGGCGTGATGAAGCTGCCGGCGCCGCGCGCGCGCCGGATCAGCCCCTGCTCGACCAGCAGCGCGATCGCCTTGCGCGCGGTGATGCGCGACACGCCGATCGCGTCGGACAAGGTGCGCTCCGACGGCAGCGCCTCACCCGCCGACCACACGCCGCAATGGATCGCCGTCGCCAGATTGCGGGCGAGCTGCAGGTACAGCGGCGTGACGTTGTGGACGTCGGGTGTCAGTGCGGACCAACGGGTTTCCATATGGCTCGATCGTGATCGTGAGGGATCTGGACAAGTGGATCTACGAAATCGGAGCCCATTATATAACCACCATAATACCAGTCAACGCGCTGGTATCTAGCTGGTCTACATCGCGCAACCCGCTGACTGGCAAGGCTTTGCGCGAATTAAGCGTTTTTCCACTGACAGTCGACTGGCATTAGGACATACCCGTATATGAGACCAGTGTGTGTGACTGGGCCGTACGAATCGTCTGTCAAGTTACGTGCGATAAGCCGCAAAGGTCATACCTCTTTATTAACAATTTGGTGCAAACTGCGAAATTCGCGCGCGATCAGTCGCCAGAAACGATCTAGCAGGTGACGCAATGACATTGGATTACGGGGAACGGACACGGTGAACGATCCCGCTCTCGTCCGGGCGCAAGCCGTCCGGCATTTCAACCGCTTTTACGCGCAGCACATCGGAGCGCTGCACGAGCATTTGCAGAAGAGTCCGTTTTCGCTGACGGAAGTGCGTGTCATGCATGAGCTTTCCCGCGTCGAGCATCAGACGGCGGCGGCGCTCGCACGCAATCTCGGTATCGATACCGGCTATCTCAGCCGGCTGCTGGCGAGCTTCGAGCGGCGCGACCTGATTTCGCGCCGGCCGTCGGAAATCGACGCGCGACAGTCGCTCGTGTCGCTCACCGAGGCGGGTCTTGCCGCATACCAGCCGCTCGACGCCGCCGCCATCGACGAAGTCGCGTCGGTTCTCGCGCGCCTCGCACCTCACATGCAGGATCAACTGATCGGCGCGATGAAGCTGGTCGAGCGGCTGCTCGACGATCGGCCGCGGCACAGCATCATCACGCTGCGCGCGCCGCGTGCGGGCGAATACGGCTTGCTGGTGGCGCGTCAGGCGCAATGGTTCGCGAACGGGTACGGCTGGGATCACACGTTCGAGGCGCTGCTCGCGCGGCAGGTCGCGGATTTTGCGCACTCTCACGACGGGCGGCGGGAGAACTGCTGGATAGCCGAACAGAATGGGCTGATCGTCGGGTCGGCGCTGGTGGCTGCGGCATCCGATACGCTCGCAAGCGTGCGCATGCTGTACGTCGAGCCCGACGTGCGGCGCCTTGGCATCGGCACGCAGTTGATCGACGAATGTGTGCGCTTTGCGAAGCGCGCGGCATACGGCGCACTGGCGATCGATAGCGAGCGCTCGCTTGCCGAGGCGCGGCGTCTGTTCACGCATGCGGGCTTTGCGCTCGTCACAGCCGCGCCCGAGCGGCGCTTCGGGCGCGATCTCGTGATCGAGCAGTGGCAGCGCAGGCTCTAGTCGCCGCGCGTCTTAGCCCGGCACAAAAAAAGCGCCACGGTTTCCCGGGGCGCTTCTCACTTCAAGCGGTTGAATCCGCGCCGCTCAGAACGACGGCACGACGGAACCCTTGAACTCCGACTTGATGAACTGGCGCACGTCTTCGGATTGATAGGCGGCCACCAGCTTCTTCACCCACGGCTGATCCTTGTCCTTGATGCGCACGGCGATCAGGTTCGCATACGGGCTGTGTATATCTTCGAGCGCGATGGCGTCTTTGGTCGGCTGCAGGCCCGCTGCCAGCGCAAAGTTCGTGTTGATCGCAGCGGCATCGACATCGGCGAGCGAACGCGGCAATTGCGCGGCGTCGAGCTCGACCAGTTTCACCTTCTTCGGATTGTCGGCAACGTCGAGCGGCGTCGCGTTGTTGCCGTTCGTGCCCGCGCCCGCCTTCAGCTTGATTACGCCTTGCGACTGCAACAGCAAGAGCGCGCGGTTTTCGTTCGACGGATCATTCGGCACCGCGACCTTCGCACCTTGCGGCAGATCCTTCACCGACTTGAGCTTCTTCGAGTAGATGCCGAGCGGCGAAATGTACGTCAGGCCAACATTGACGATCTTGTAGCCGCGCTGCTTGATCTGGCTGTCGAGATACGGCCGATGCTGGAAGCTGTTCGCATCGAGATCGCCGGCGTCGAGCGCAGCGTTCGGCTGCACGTAATCGTTGAACTCGACGACCTTGACGTTCAGGCCTTCGCGTTTCGCGACCTTCTGCACTACCGACCAGATTTGCGCGTCGGGACCGCTGATCGTGCCGACCTTGATGACCTTGTCGGCTTGACTGTCGGCATGCGCGCCGAAGCTGGTGACGAGTGCCGCCGAAGCGAGCGCGGCTGAAAAGACCTTGATGAGTGTTCTGCGCTGCATGTGATTCTCTCTTGTTTCAGATTCGTGTTCGACGGCGAGCAAACGGATACTGCCCGCAAGAAGTCGAGCCCCAAATCGTCGCACAGGCGTGCACCAAAGTGAAATACAGGGATCGCATATGGGTATGCGGCCCGTGCCGTGCGGCTTGCGTGGAGAGAGAACGCGCGGAAGATGTCGCAGTGCGCGGAAGATGGGATCGGCAAGACGGGCTGCGCGCGATGGCGCGCAGCCGATGGGACTTAGAACGTCGTCCAGTCGTCGTCCGACGCTTTCGGAGCAACGGGGCGCGCGGCCGGCGTCGCCTTGCGTGCGGCCGGTTGCGCAGCCGGCGCCGGCGCGCGCTCGTCGCGAGCGGCCGGATCTTGTGGCGCGTGGGCTGTTTGAGTCGCCTGAGCCGCAGCCGATGCAGCCGCCGGCTTGGCGGCGGCCTTCGGCATCGGCTTGGCCACGGCCTTCGCGACGGGGCGAACCGCCGGCGACGCCACCACGCCTTCCACGCCGCTGATCCTGAAAGTGCCGATTGTCTGACGCAGGCGCGTCGCCTGATCCTGCAGCGACGCCGCAGCCGCCGCTGCCTGTTCGACGAGCGCCGCGTTCTGCTGCGTGACCTCGTCCATCTGCGTGACCGCGCGGCCCACCTGCGAAATGCCGCTGCTTTGCTCTTCCGAAGCCGCCGCGATCTCGCCCATGATGTCCGTCACGCGGCGCACGGCCTGCATGATCTCGCTCATCGTCGAGCCCGCTTGTTCGACGAGCGTGTAGCCGTTGTTGACCCGTTCGACGGAATCGCCGATCAGCTGTTTGATTTCCTTAGCCGCCGTCGCCGAACGTTGTGCGAGGCTGCGCACTTCGCCCGCGACGACCGCGAAGCCGCGGCCTTGTTCGCCGGCGCGCGCCGCTTCCACGGCCGCGTTCAGCGCCAGAATGTTCGTCTGGAACGCAATCCCCTCGATCACGCCGATGATGTCCGAGATTTGACGCGAGCTGTTGTTGATCTCCGTCATCGTGCTGATTACGCGGCTCACGACCTCATTGCCCTTGGTCGCGATGTCCGACGCGCTGTG
>BBSL01000031.1 GCA_001319865.1 Burkholderia sp. E7m39
GCCGCTTGCCTGGCGCGCGTTGTCGGCATTCTGCTTGACGGTCGCCGTCAGTTCCTCCATGCTCGCCGCCGTTTCCTGCAGCGAGGCCGCCTGCTGCTCGGTGCGCTGCGACAGATCGCCGTTGCCCGCCGCGATCTGCTGCGTCGCCGACGCGATCGATTCCGCCGACTGGCGAATCTCGCCGATCGCGCGCTGCAGACGGCTCTGCATTTCGTTCATCGCGGCCATCATGCTCGACGAATCGTCGGCGCGCACGGGCACGATCTGCGTCAGGTCGCCCGTTGCAATGCGGGCGGCCAGTCGCGCCGCGTCTTGCGGCTCGCCGCCGAGACTGCCGCGCACGTTGCGGATGATCAGCAGCATCGCGAGCGAAATCGCCGCGCCGATCATCAGCACGACGATGAAATGCTCAATCAGGTTGGCGTAGTAAGCGGTATCGATATCGCGCACGAACACGCCGCTCGTGATGTTCCAGTCCCACGGCGCGAAACGCTGCACATAGCTGATCTTCGATGCCGTCTCTTCGCTGTGCGGCAGACGGCCTTTGTATTCGGCAAAGCCTTTGCCCGTTGCCTTCGCGGCATCGACGATCGACACGTACAGCAGCTTGCCGTCAGGGTCCTTGAAGTCGCCTACGGGTTTGCCGTTCATCTGCGGCAAGGTCGGATGCATCAGCACGACGGGCTTCGAATCCATCACGAACAGATAGCCGGATTCGCCGTAGCGCATCGTCGCAAGGCGCGCAAGCGCTTCGCGCTGAGCATCCGCTTCGCTCATCTCGCCGGCTTGCGCGAGCGCGTAATAGCCGTTCACGATGCCTTGCGCGGCATCGACGAGATTCACCATCCCGGCCTTGCGCTCGTCGAGCATCGTCGAGCGGGTTTCGACCGCGCTCCACATTCCGACGCCGAGCAAGCCCAGCCATACGAGCACAAGCGATAACCACAGCTTGCGGTTCAGACTCATCCTACTCATTGTGTTGGTCTCTTTGGTGTGGTCACTACTTTCGGCGCACCGGCCGCGCCCGCTTAAGACAAGCGGCGCAAACGATTGCCCTTCTGTATAACGGCAGATCGTCGTGCCGACTTGAGCCCGGCTGGTCAGCACATACCACCCCGCATCGCCGGATAATGTCGGCACGCCCGCTCCGGCGTATCTTCCATTGAGAGGTTTCCTATGTATGTCCTGTCCCTGAGCTACACGGCATCGCTCGATCGCGTCGACGATGTGCTCGAAGCGCACCGGGCCTTTCTGACGCGTCAGTTCGACGCGGGCGTGTTCATCATGGCGGGTCCGAAGGTGCCGCGCGACGGCGGCGTGATCGTCGCAGCGGGCATCGAACGATCGAGACTCGACGAGATTGTCGCGAGTGATCCGTTCGTACAGCAGAAAGTGGCGCGATATGACGTAACGGAATTCAAGGCAACGCGGATGGCGCCAGGGATGAATCTCAAAGTGCCTGAGTAAGCAAGGGGGAGAAATGCAAAAAGGCTGCACGGTGCCGTGCAGCCTTTTGGTATCGACGGGTTGGCGCGCGAACCGTCAGCCGAGCAGCAGCTTCAGATCGTGAACCCACGGCGATGCGCCCTGGCCGTCGCGGGCAAAAAGCGCAGCTTGCCGTCGGTATCGAAGACGTAGCTCGCGGCCGTGTGGTCCATGGTGTAGCTGTCGGGCGTCCTGCCTGGCACTTTCGCGTAGTACACGCGGAAATCCTTGGTCACCTTCGTCAGCTGCTCCTGATTCCCGGGACGCAGCCCGACAAAGGTCGGGTTGAACGCCGGCACGTATTGCGCCATCAGTTCAGGCGTGTCGCGCTCCGGATCGACTGTGACGAACAGCACCTGCACGCGCTTCGCGTCGTCGGGGCCCAGTTGTTGCAGCGCTTGCGACAGTTCGGCCATCGTCGTCGGGCACACGTCCGGGCAGTGCGTATAGCCGAAGAACAATACGACGACCTTGCCCTTGTAATCGGCGAGCGTGCGCGTCTTCCCGCTCGAATCGGGCAGCGAGAAATCGGCGCCGAATTGCTTGTTGCCCGTGATATCGACGTTCGTGAAGGCGGGCTGTTCTTTCCCGCATCCCGACATCAGCGCCGCGCCGCCGAGCGCGCACGCGACAAGAGCGACGCGCGACACGCGCGCGAACCGTTTCATGAGCATGGTGTTACGCGCCGATCAAGGCACGCGCATAGTGGTCGATCAACAGCGCCGCGAACAGCAGCGACAGATAAACAATCGAGTAACGGAAGGTTTTACGCGCGAGATCGTCGGAATATTCCCGATAAATCTTCCACGCGTACGCGAGGAAGATGGCGCCCAACAGAACCGCCGACGCCAGATACACGATTCCGCTCATGCCCGAGATAAACGGCATCAGCGTGACCGCGAACAGGATCACCGTGTACAGCAGGATGTGCAGACGCGTGTACGCCTCGCCATGCGTGACGGGCAGCATGGGCAGGCCGGCGTTTTCGTAGTCCTTGCGGCGATACAGCGCGAGCGCCCAGAAATGCGGCGGCGTCCACACGAAGATGATCAGCACGAGAATCCACGCGTCGCCGGGCACGGCGCCCGTCACAGCGGCCCAGCCGAGCGCCGGCGGCATTGCGCCCGACGCGCCGCCGATCACGATGTTTTGCGGCGTATAAGGCTTGAGCAGCAGCGTGTAGATGATCGCGTAACCGACGAAGGTGGCGATCGTGAGCCACATCGTCAGCGCGTTGGTGAACGTATAGAGCGTCCACATGCCGAGGCCGCCGAGCACGGCGGAAAACAGCAGAATTTGCGTGGTGGTGATTTCGCCGCGCGCCGACGGGCGCCATGCCGTGCGGCGCATTTTCGCGTCGACTTTCTGCTCGACGAGGCAGTTGATCGCGAACGCAGCGCCCGCCAGCAGCCAGATGCCGACAGCCCCGCCGATCAGCACCGTCCACGGCACCATGCCGGGCGTGGCGAGGAACATGCCGATCACCGCGCAGAAAACGGCAAGCTGCGTGACGCGCGGCTTGGTCAGCGCAATGTATTGAGAAATCCGGCTACCGGGCGAATGGGGGAGAGTTGTGCTGTCCATGAGGGTCACGCTGGCGCGGCGTCGCGCGCGGGAACAACGGCGCGGCCGGGACGGCTATAAGCGATTCGAAAGTTTAACATAACGAGCAAAAGCAGCAGGATCGCGGCTCCGCCGTTATGGGCGACGGCAATGGGCAAAGGCCATTGCAAAACGATATTCGACAGGCCCGTGACGAACTGGATCACGATCACGAGCAGCACGCCGTTTGCGGGCCGCCGCAGCGACTCGAAATGGCGCATTTTCGACGCGAACCACAGCAGATACGCGACCACGACAAAAGCGAACGTGCGATGCGTCCAGTGAATCGCGACGAGCGCGTCCTGCGTGATCATGTCGCCGTCGCCCGTCATGCCGAGCGCGCGCCACAGATGGAAGCCATGCTCGAAGTCCATCGGCGGGAGCCACTGGCCGTTGCAGGTCGGGAAATCAGTACACGCGAGCACCGCGTAGTTCGTGCTGACCCACCCGCCGAGCGCGATCTGCACGATCAGCAGCGCGAGACCGAACAGCGCGGCCGTGCGCCAGCGCGCGGCTTCAGGCTCGTGCGCGGGCAGCGGCGTCTGGCGCGCCGCCAGCCAGCCGAGCGTGCCGAGCAGTGCGAGCCCGAGCAGCAGGTGCGTCGTCACGATCACGGGCTGCAGCTTCATCGTCACGGTCCACGCGCCGAACGCACCCTGCACGAGGATCAGCAGCAGCAACGACGTCGGCCACCACGGCGACACGTGCAACGGACGGCGCTTGATGCGCGCGACCCACGCAATCAACGTCTGCGCGACGATCAACACGCCGATCGCCATCGCGAAGTAGCGGTGAATCATCTCGATCCACGCTTTCGTCATGCTGACGGGGCCCGACGGCATCGCCTGATACGCGGCGTTGATGGCGGCATGCGCGATAAACGGCGACGACGTGCCATAGCAGCCCGGCCAGTCCGGACAGCCGAGGCCCGAATCCGTCAGGCGCGTGAAGCCGCCGAACATCACCAGATCGAGCGTCAGGAATGTCGTGACCCAGACCAGCTTGCGGAACTTGTTGTCGTCGGCTTTCACCCACACGTACGACAGCGGCAGCAGCGCAATGCACAGCCCGATCAGTCCGAGTTGCAATACGAACATCTATCTTTCCTTCTGTTTGCCTCGAAGCGCTGCCTGAGCACTTTCAGGCACGTTTTCGCGCGCCAAGGCACTTTAGCCGATACCCGAATTTCTCAGCAGTTTCGTGACATCGCCTTTGATCTTCGTCGGGTTGGGGTCTTTCGGGAACCGCATCATCAGATTGCCGCTCGGGTCGACCATATAGATGTGGTCGGTGATCTGCGTGCCGTCGCCGGGGGGCAGCCACGCGGCCACCTCCTTCGGATCGGCGACCAGCATCTCGGTGTCCTTGTAAGCGTTATCGACGACTTCGGGCACCTTGCCCGGGTCCGTGCGCAGAAACACGTTGACGATGCGCTCACGCTCGCCTGCCTGCGTCGCGCGCACCTGGCGCATGAAGTAGAGCTTCGTCACGCAGGGCTTGTCGCACGCGCTGCTGTCGACGGAAATCATCAGCCAACGGCCCCGCAGCGATGCGAGCTTGCGCGGCTTGCCATCCTCGCCCCTGACGGTGAGCGCGTCGGGAATCGGGCGCTGCGGTTCGATCAGCGTGCCGTAGCTCGTCGTGCCGCCCCTCGGCTTGATCACGTAGTACGTGAAATACGAACCAATGACGGGCGCCGCGCAGACCAGCGCAATCAGCAACAGTGTCCAGCGGCCGCGCTGCCAGGAGCCTTTGCCGCCCGGCCTGCCCGGATCGACGCGCTGGCCGTCTTGCGCGGGTTGCTGTGACTTTTTTTGTTGCGTTTGTTGCCGCGATTGCTGCGAACGGGAATTGTGCGTCGACACTCCTGATCCTCTTTCCTTGCTGCGCGCGGGCATCGTCATGCGCGCGGCGCTTGTCCGTTGTTGGCCGCGTCGCTGTCGTTCGGTCGCTTGTCGACCACCAGCTTTGCGTTTCTGGCGCCGCGTCGTGCCGCGTACAGGCCGAAAACGACCGCAGCGGCAGCCATGCCCCACCACTGGAACATGTACCCGTAGTTGCGTTCGACGCCCGTCGCCGGCGCAGGCCAGTCGCGCACGAGTTTGTCGCCGCCGTCGCTGGTCTGCTGGATCACGAACGGCTGCAGCGGCAAGCCCGTCTCAGCCGCGTACGACGCGACATCGAGATTCTGGCGAATCGTCTGATGAGCCGCCGAACCGCCCTGCCCGAGTTCGTACGCGCGGCTCGCATCGGCGCGCGCGATGCCTTCGATTTCGATCTCGCCCTTCGGCGTATCGTACGGCGCGATCGTCGTGCGCTCGTTCATGTTGCGCGGCAGCCAGCCGCGATTGACCAGCACCGCACCGCCGTCGCGCAGTTTAAAGGGCATCACGACGTAAAAGCCCGGCTGATCGTTATACGGGCGATTATCGAGGTACACCACTTGCTGCGGCATAAACTGTCCCACGGCACGCACGCGATGAAACTCGATGTCCTTCAGCGCGATCGGCGCGGCGCCGACGTTTTGCGCGGGCGCGCTCTCGAACTGCGTGATCTGCGCCTGCAGCGCTTCCTTCTGCTGCGCGCGCTCGCGCTGCCAGAAACCCAGCCGCACCGTCACCGCGACGACGATGAGAATCAGCAGCGTCGGGATGAGACGAATCTTCATCGCGCGATTTTGGTCGAGACGCGAACCATCGCGTGCGGTGCGATAATGAAACGGTTGCTTTCGCGTTCCTGAATATCAGTTGGTCCCATGCACATTCTCGTTCCCATCGCGTTCGCTCTGATCATCGCCAGCATGGTGTCCGCGCTGTACTTCATGATGCACGACCGCGGCAAGACGAAGCGGATGGTGTGGTCGCTGGCCACGCGTGTCGGCCTGTCGATCTCGCTGTTCCTGTTCATCCTGTTCGCGAACTGGATGGGCTGGATTCACTCGACGGGCATCCCGTACGGCCGCTGAGGCGTCGCGTCGTCGCGACGCCGTTGCGATCAACCCGATCCACTGACGGATCAACCGCGCCATCTCGATTTGCCGGCGAAGTATGCCACTTTATTTCGCGCCGCTGCGGCATGGCACCCGCAACAATCCATTACGCGATCGGCGGCATTTCACCCTCGATCAAGCAAAACGCCGCCCTGACGGGGTCGAGGGCGGCGCTGCCTAAGTCTCTCCGATACGGCTCTGACAGCCACACGCTCCGCGCCTGGACCGCGCCCGGCGCCGTTTGATTACACCTCGCCTGCGATGCGTCACTGCGTCCATATGACGCACGACGCGTGCCGGCTCGTGCGGTCTTCCGCGGGGCGCTTCACACGCCCTTTACAGCCAGTACACGACGACGTACAAGCCGAGCCACACGACGTCCACAAAGTGCCAGTACCAGGCCGCGCCTTCGAATGCGAAGTGGTGGTCGGCCGTAAAGTGCCCACGGATAAGACGAATCATCACGATGGCCAGCATCGTGCCGCCGAGGAACACGTGGAAGCCGTGGAAACCCGTCAGCAGGAAGAACGTCGAACCGTACACGCCCGACGCGAGCGTCAGGTTCAGTTCGTTGTAGGCGTGGAAATACTCGAAGCCTTGCAGGAACAGGAACGAAACGCCCAGCACCAGCGTGGCCGCAAGCCATGCGATGGCCTTCGTGCGGTGATTGTCACGCAGCGCGTGGTGCGACACCGTCAACGTCGCCCCCGACGACAGCAGCAGCGCCGTGTTGATGGTCGGCACGGGCCACGGCGTCATCGACTTGAAGTGCGACACGAGATCGGCCGGTCCGATGTTCGGCCACACCGCCGTGAAATCCGGCCAGATCAGCTTGTAGTCGAGGCTGCCGAGCTGATGCATCGCGATCTCGCGCGCATAGAACAGTGCCCCGAAGAACGCGCCGAAGAACATCACTTCGGAGAAGATGAACCAGCTCATGCTCCAGCGGAACGACGTATCGACGCGCTTGCCATACATCCCGCCTTCCGACTCGGAAATCGCATCGCCGAACCAGTGGTATAGCGTGAAGAGCAGCCACAGCAGACCGATCAGCGCCGTGATGGGCGCCCACGGCTCGCCGTTCACCCACGCCGCAAACGATCCGAGCATGACCAGCAGACCGACGGCAGCGCTGATCGGATGCCGCGACGGATGCGGTATGAAATAGTACGGGCTCTCGTTTTGACCGCTCATTGTTGATTCTCCACTTCAGTCCAGTTGTTCCGCTTGGTCCGGTTGAATCCACAGCCGACTGCGCTGCGCCCCGGCTCAATCTCCTGCGGCGCTGCGTTGCATCGCCGCCCTGCTCCATCCATTCGTTGCGCGGACACCGCGCACTGCGTCGTACCGTCGTTGCGCCGTCTAGCCGACCACCGCGTGCACGACAAGGATCAGCACACCGATGAAAACCGCCGCGCCGATCAGCGCCGCCGCGAGCACGTGCAGCGGATTGAGCTGCGTGGCGTCCGCCTCCAGATCGCGCCGTTTGCGCACTCCGAAGAACGACCACATCACCGCTTTCATCGACTGGCCGAAACTGCTCTTCCTGCCGCGACCGCTATCGTTCATGTTCCTCGCCTTCGTTGGGCAAGCGTCATTGGACCGCGTCAGGCGGGGTTCGCAGCTTTCGCTGCGCCGTCCGCCGTCTGATCTTGCGTGCCGCGCGTCGTGGGCGCAGGCGCGTTCAGTTCGAAGAACGTGTACGACAGCGTGATGGTCTTCACGTCTTTCGGCAACTTCGGATCGACGACGAATACGACGGGCATCCGCTTCGACTCATTCGCCTTCAACGTCTGCTGCGTGAAACAAAAACACTCGATCTTCCTGAAGAACTCCGTGGCCTGCTTCGGCGCGTAGCTCGGAATGGCCTGAGCCTGAATCGTGCGTGCCTGCTGGTTGCTCACGTCGTACATCACGGTGGTCACTTCGCCCGGATGCACGTCGATACTGTTCTGCTCCGGCTTGAAACCGAGCGGCCCGCGCGCATTCGCGTCGAACTCGATCGAAATCGTGCGGCTCATGTCGACCTGCGTGTTCTTCGCCTCGCGCGCGGTGGCGTCGCGCTGCACGAGATTGTTGATGCCCGTGACCTCGCAGATCGCGCGATACATCGGCACCAGCGCAAACCCGAAGCCGAACATCAGCAACGCCACGACGACGAGCTTGAACAGCATCGGGCGGTTAAAAGAGCGATCGGTGCCAGCGGGCGGCTGCGTCGACATCTCACTTCCTCAACAGATCACATGCACTGGCAATCCGCACTCGCCATGACAGGTCAGGAGGCGAACCAGACCTGTTTGACGACGGCACCCAGAAAAAAGACGGCGACGACGGCAAGCAGAAACAGACCGAGTCGCAGATTTCCTGCGCGAATTTCCTCAGGCGTACGTCTTTTTTGTGGATTCCGGCTCATGCTCGACTTTGTTGATGCTGGGCCGCGTTTCCGGCCTGCTTTCCCGCCCCGGCGTTGCAACGCCGGAGCGGACCTTCCAGAACGGCAGACTGATTATTCGACCGTCGGCGGATTTTCGAACGTGTGGAACGGGGCCGGGCTCGGCACGGTCCACTCGAGGCCCGTCGCGCCGTCCCACGGCTTGTCGCCCGCCTGTTCGAGTTCGCCGCCGCCGCGATAAGCCGGCAATGCAACCGCGAACAGGAAGTACACCTGCGCGAGACCGAAGCCGAATGCGCCGATGGTGATGACCTGGTTCCAGTCGGTGAATTGCGCCGGGTAATCGGCGTAACGACGCGGCATGCCTGCGAGACCGACGAAGTGCATCGGCAGGAACGCGAGGTTGAAGAAGATCAGCGACGACCAGAAATGGATCTTGCCGCGCGTCTCGTTGTACATCCAGCCCGTCCACTTCGGCGACCAGTAGTACCAGCCGGAGAAGAGGCCGAACAGCGAACCTGCCACCAGCACGTAGTGGAAGTGCGCGACCACGAAGTAAGTGCCGTGATACTGGATGTCGAGCGGCGCCATGGCGAGCATCAGGCCCGTCAGACCGCCGAACGTGAACACGAACAGGAAGCCCACTGCGAACAGCATCGGCGTTTCGAACGTGAGCGCACCGCGCCACATCGTCGCGACCCAGTTGAACACCTTCACGCCCGTTGGCACGGCGATCAGCATGGTGGCGTACATGAAGAACAGCTGGCCAGTGACGGGCATGCCCGTCGCAAACATGTGGTGCGCCCAGACCATGAACGACAGGATCGCGATCGACGCCGTGGCGTACACCATCGAGCTATAGCCGAACAGCGGCTTGCGCGCGAACGCCGGGATCACCTGCGAGACGATCCCGAATGCCGGCAAGATCATGATGTAGACCTCGGGGTGGCCGAAGAACCAGAAGATGTGCTGATACATCACTGGGTCGCCGCCGCCTGCCGCGTTGAAGAACGACGTGCCGAAGTGACGGTCGAACAGCACCATCGTGATCGCGCCTGCCAGCACCGGCATCACGGCGATCAGCAGATAGGCGGTGATCAGCCACGTCCAGACGAACATCGGCATCTTCATCAGCGTGAGGCCGGGTGCGCGCATGTTCAGGATCGTCACGACGATGTTGATGCCGCCCATGATCGACGACGCGCCCATGATGTGCACCGCGAAGATCGCGAAGTCCATGCCCGGGCCCATCTGCGTGGACAGCGGCGCGTACAGCGTCCAGCCGGCAGCCGTCGCGCCACCCGGCACGAAGAACGAGCCGACCAGCAGCACGGCGGCGACGGGCAGCAGCCAGAAGCTGAAGTTGTTCATCCGCGCGAAGGCCATGTCCGATGCGCCGATCTGCAGCGGAATCATCCAGTTAGCGAAACCGACGAAGGCCGGCATGATCGCGCCAAACACCATGATCAGGCCGTGCATGGTGGTCAACTGGTTGAAGAACTCGGGACGCATGATCTGCAGGCCCGGCTCGAACAGCTCGGCCCGGATTCCCAGCGCCATCACGCCCCCAGACAGGAACATGATGAACGAGAACAGCAGGTACAACGTACCGATGTCCTTATGGTTGGTGGCGAACAGCCAGCGGCGCCAGCCATGCGGCGTCGCGTGAGCATGATCGCCGTGCACATGCTCGTGCCCCGCGGCTACATCGTGTCCGATGCTAGACATGACAATCTCCTAAATCGAATGCTGCTTTTTCTGACTGTGACACGTCAGGCCGCTGCGCTGATCTCAACACGGCGTGCTTCCTTCGCGTCCGCACCGCCCGTGATCGTCTCCGGCTTCTTCAAAATAATATGATCTTCCGCGATGCCCGCTGCCTTCAGCGCGTCGCGCACGGCTTCGGCACGCGCCTTTGCGAGCTTCGCGTTCTTGTCTGCAGAACCCGTAACATCCGTAAAGCCCGACAGTGTGAACTTCGCGTCCGGATGCGCCTTCGCGTACGCGGCGGCCGCGTCGATGGCGGCCTTGGCGTCGGCGGGCAGCGAGCTCTTGTTTGTCTCGAAGTAGATGCTGGCGGGCAGCGACGCCTGCGGCGCCGATGCCGCTGCGCTGTCCGAAGCACCGCCCGACGCGCCCGACGCTGCCGCGGGAGCCGAAGCGCCCGCATCGCCGCTGGCGGCAGCCGCGCCACTGGCGCCTGCGGCGCCTTCCGCGCCGCTCGCCGCGGCATCCGACGCGGCAGCGGCCGCTGCGCCCGCGAGGTGGTCGCCGCCTGCCGGCAGACGGCCGTTACGTGCGTCGGCGATCTGCTTCGGTTGCAGGATGTCGCCCGTGTGGTTGCCCCACGAGTTGCGCTCGAACGTGATGACGGAGGCGATTTCGACGTCGTTCAACGTCGGTGCCCACGACGGCATGGCGTTCTTGCCCTTCAACACGATGCTCACGTGCTCGGCGAGCGGGCCGTTCGCGACCTTGCTGCCGTCGAGCGCCGGGAACGCGCCCGCACCCTTGCCTGTCGGCTGATGGCAGACGGCGCAGTTGGCCGCGTACACCTTGCCGCCGCGCTCCATCAGTTCCGCGAGCGTGTAGTTCTTGTTCGGATCGTCCTGGCCGGCGGCCATTTTCTTCTTCTGGTCGTCGACCCACTTCGCGTAGTCGTCGTCCGACAGCACCGTCACGACCACGGGCATGAACGCGTGTTCCTTGCCGCACAATTCCGTACAGAAGCCGCGATACGTGCCCACCTTCTCCGCCCGGAACCACGTGTCGCGCACGAAGCCGGGAATCGCGTCCTGCTTCACGCCGAACGCAGGCACGTACCACGAGTGCACGACGTCGTTGGCCGTGGTGATGATGCGGATCTTCTTGTTGACGGGGACGACGAGGGGATTGTCGACTTCCTGCAGGTACGTGTCCGTCTTGGGTGTCCGGCCGTCGACCTCGCTGCGGGGCGTGGTCAGCGTCGAGTAGAAGTTGATGCCTTCGCCCGGCCCCTTCACGTAGTCATATGCCCACTTCCACTGGTAGCCGGTGACCTTGACGGTCAGGTCGGCGTTGGTGGTGTCCTTCATCGCGACGACCGTCTTGGTGGCGGGCAGCGCCATCAGCACGACGATGATGAACGGGACGATCGTCCAGATGATTTCGACGGTGGTGCTTTCGTGGAAATTGGCGGCCTTGTAGCCCTTCGACTTGCGGTGCGCAAAGATCGAATAGAACATCACGCCGAACACGCCGATGAAGATCACCGTGCAGAGGATCAGCATGAACGTGTGGAGGCTGTAGAGCTCCTCGGCGATCTTGGTCACCGGCGGCTGGAGATTGATCTCGTTGACGCGGGGGCCGCCCGGACTGTCGCCGACTGCAAGGGCGGCACCGGCGACCAGCAGCCCGCTACACGCCAGCACGCCCATGAGGGCTCGCTTGATTGTTTTCATAGCTTCCTTACCCAAGATTTCCATTCAAACCCTCGACCCCGCTGGAAGGTTGCCCCTCGTCCCCTCTGGAACGGCGCGATTCAATATGCAACTTTTTGCGCCTGACACCGCCTGATCCACAAGCGCAGTTCGTCGGCAAATTGCGCGCGACGATATTGCGCGAGGTGCTGCCCGACCGTGACCGTCTCGCCCCGCGAAACCAGCGTGATGCGATCGCGCGGCGTCGTTCCCGGCTCGACCCGCACCCAGCGCGGGTTGAATTCGAACTGCGTGAGATGCTCGGCGCTGACCTGTTCGATCACGAGCCGGTTGGGAAACAGCCGGATGCGCTCGTAATCGACAGCATGGCGTGCATAGATTGCAAATGCGACGCCGACAGCGAGCAACTCGATACCCGTGAACGGCAACACCAGCCACGCGCCGCACAGGACCAGCAGGAATGCAATCAACAGCGAGAATGCTGCGAGCGAGACATAGAAGAACACGAACTGCCGCGGCGAAACCGAACAATTGCGCTTCATCAGCCAGTCCTTGAGGACGGGTTCTGAATCAGCCAGCCGATCGGATGCATTCATCGCTGCCTCCCGCGAACCGCCAGTCACCGCGTACCGCCAATGCCATTCACGCCCAGCGCAACTACCGCTACCCGAACCGCTTCGCCTCGGGCTCACCGCTCTAGTTGTGGGAACTTTGAGCGACAAACTGACGCATTATAGGGCCGATCCAGGGCATCGACAAGCAACGCCGGATCGGCCGCTCAGCCAAGCCGCACAAGCCTCTGCGCCGTTTTGACGCAGCTTTTGGCAGGGTTTTCGAGGTGGTAATTTCAGACATAACGAATGCCCTCTTTTCCGCCTCAGCGATTGCCCTGCCTGCCTCGTCCGATGTCCTCGATGCGTACGATTCCATGCCCTTCGGGCGTCATGCGGGGCACGGCTTTCCACGCATGACCGTAGATCACCTCGAAGGTCAGCGCAATCGTGCCGTCGTCGCGCCGGCGCGCTTCGAGCGCGGCCAGCAGCGCCTTGTGCATGCGTCGCGATGCCGCGCCCGGCGATGCGTCGCGCCCGAACGGATACGCGCCCCAGCGCCGCACATCGGCCAGCAGCGACTCGGGCGACTGATAGGTGATGGTCAAGGTTTCCTGGTCCATCACCGGAATCTCGAAGCCGCTTTCGACCAGCATATCGCCGAGATCGTGCATGTCGACGAAGTCAATCACGTGCTTGCGCGAACTCGCGCCGTGCGCGGCTTCGATTTCGGCATAGGCGCCGCGCAGTTCCTTCAGCGTGTCGGGGCCGAGCGTGCTGAACATCAGCAAGCCGTTGACCTTCAGCACGCGCTGCCATTCCGGAAACACGAGATCGGGCCGCGAGTGCCAGTGCAGCGCGAGGTTCGACCAGATCAGCTCGAATGCGCCCGCCGCGAAGGGCAGCGCGGAAAAGTCGGCTTGCGCGAAGCGCGGTCCGCGCGAGCCCAGCGCCTTGCCCAGCGACGCGGGCAAAAAGCGCCGCCAGCTGGTGTCGGCGGCGTCGTGCCGGAGGGCGCGCGCGAGCATTGCGGCGGAGAGATCGGTGCCGAACACGGGCGCCTCGGGAAAGCGCTCGCGCAGCGATGGAAGGTCGTCGCCCGCGCCGCATCCCGCATCGAGCACCTGCGCGGGATTGACCTTGATGTAATCGAGCCGTTCGCGCATGCGCTGCGCGATCTCGCGCGGCAGGAACGCGACGTCGTCGAACGTAGCGGCCCGGCGGTCGAAGATCTTCCGCAGACGGCGCGAATCATTGGCCGGACGGCTAGTTTCGGTGGGAGACACGGTTATTGGAGTCGTGCGGACGGAGAGTGCGAAGTATACTCGCTCGATTCCGTCCCTTCAGTGTCAGCGGCCTTCGGAGGCGTATCGATATGCCGAATTGGGCTTTCCGCCCGTCTCGCGCCGGCCGCCGCACACAACGGCTGCGCGACAGGTTCGTCGGAGCCGCGCGACGGTCCGCCTCGGCGCTTCCGGCGCTCGCCCGGCTCGTTCTGCCGGGTTCGTGTGCGTTATGCGGCAATATGTCGCATCGCGTGTTGTGCGGCGTTTGCGGCGACGCCTGGTGGAACGAGGCGCGGCTGCGCTGCGCGGTCTGCGCGGTGCCGTTGAGCGCCTTGCGGCGCGCGAGTGTGATGCGTTACCGCTGCGGCGACTGTCTCGCCACGCCGCCTGCATTCGACGCAACCGTCGCGCTCGCCGACTATCGGCCACCGCTGGATGCGCTGGCAGTCGGTCTGAAATTCCGCGCAAGGCTTGGGCTTGCGCATGAGTTTGCGCGGCGCCTGGCGTGGGCCGCGCTCGATGTATTCGAAGCACACGAGGCAAGCGGCCCGCCGGACGTCGTCGCACCTGTGCCGCTGTCGGCGCGGCGGCTTGTCGAGCGCGGCTACAACCAGGCGTGGGAGATCGCGCGGCCGTGCGCGAAAGTGCTCGGCGTGCGCAGCGACGCGACGCTCGTGCGTCGCGTGATCGACACGGCGCCGCAATCGAAGCTCGATCTCGACGCGCGCAGGCAAAATGTCGGCCGCGCGTTCGAAGTGTCGCAGCCCGTGTGTGGTCTGCACGTCGCGATCGTCGACGACGTGATGACGACAGGCGCAACACTCGATGCGCTCGCCCGCACGCTGAAGGCAGCCGGCGCGCGGCGCGTGACGAATCTTGTCGCGCTTCGCACACCGAAAAACTAGTTTTCGACTCTCCTGTTTATGTTCAACGTCGTTCTCGTCGAGCCTGAAATTCCGCCGAACACCGGCAACGTGATCCGCCTGTGCGCCAACACGGGCGTGCGCCTGCATCTGATCGAACCGCTTGGCTTTCCGCTCGACGACGCGAAGATGCGCCGCGCCGGGCTCGACTATCACGAGTACGCGCAGATGCACGTGCATCGCAACTGGGATGCGCTGCTCGATAGTGAAGCGCCCAATCTCGCGCGCATGTTCGCGTTCACGACGCGCGGCTCGAGTCCGTTCCACTCGCACGCCTTCGAGCCCGGCGACTGGTTCGTATTCGGTGCCGAAACGCGCGGCCTGCCCGACGCCGTGCTGAACCGTTTTCCGAACGAACAGCGCGTGCGCCTGCCGATGCGTCCCGGCAACCGCAGCCTGAATCTGTCGAATACCGTTGCCGTTGTCGTGTTCGAAGCGTGGCGTCAGGCTGGCTTCGAGGGCGGCGCCTGAAGGCGTCGTTCGAACTCGGCCTGGTAGCGCGAGTACATCGCTTCGTCGAAGCAGGCAAAGATCACGCGCTCGACTGACTGCGCGTGCGGCAAGGTGTCGATCACCGTTTGCACGGCGATGCGCACCGCGTCGTCGGCGGGAAAACGATAGACGCCGCAACTGATGGCCGGAAACGCGATGCTGGTCGCTCCGCTTCGCGCGCGAGCCCCAGCGAACGCCGGTAGCACGACGCAAGCAGTTCCGCCTCGCCGCGCTCGCCGCCGTGCCACACGGGTCCGACGGCATGGATCACGTGACGCGCCTTCAGCCGGTGACCGGCCGTGATCTTCGCGTCGCCCGTCGCGCAGCCGCCCAACGTCTCGCACTCGCGCAACAGGTCAGGGCCCGCCGCGCGGTGAATCGCGCCGTCCACGCCGCCGCCGCCGAGCAACGACGTATTGGCCGCGTTGACGATCGCGTCGACGTCGAGCGTCGTGATGTCGACGACGTGCGCCTGGAGCGCGCAATCTCCGATGTTGAGCATGTGTGGCCTCCTGATCCGATCCGAAGCGGCATCGATAGAAGGTGGACAGCAAAAGAGGCGAGCCGTTCGGCGTTGGCCTTTACCGGCTGCGTAAAACAGTTTCGAGGGATTGGCTGCGACGGCGGGCGGGCCGAGACCCGCACGCCGCGATCATTCAGCCTTGGCGTCGCGGCGCAGCAGCGCGCTGACGGCGTCGCGCGCGGCGACGTGGTTGAACAGCACGTCGCAGACAGCCTGCGTGATCGGCATTTCGATCCCGCGCGCCTGCGCGATCGACAGCACGCCGCGAGCGCAGCGAACGCCTTCGGCGACATGCCCGAGCGCGCTCAAGATATCGTCGAGCGAACGCCCCGTGGCGAGTTGCATGCCCACCGTGCGATTGCGCGACAGATCGCCCGTCGCGGTCAGGATCAGATCGCCGAGTCCTGTCAGACCCGTGAACGTCTCGGCGCGACCGCCCAGCGCCGCGCCGAGGCGCGACATTTCGGCGAGCCCGCGCGTGATCAGCGCCGCGCGCGCATTGAGCCCGAGCCCCAGACCGTCGGCGATGCCCGTGGCGATCGCGAGCACGTTCTTGACCGCACCGCCCACTTCGACGCCGATGACGTCGTCGCCGCTATAGATGCGCATTGCGCCGTGATGGAACGCCGCGACGGTCCGTTCGCGGCACACCGCCGACGCGCTCGCCACCGTCAGCGCGACGGGCAGCCCTTGCCCTACTTCGCGCGCGAAGCTCGGGCCCGACAGCGTGCCGTTGCTCGCGTGCCCCGCCAGTTCCTGCGCGACGACCTGATGCGGCAGCAATTGCGTGTCCGCTTCGAAGCCCTTGCATAGCCATACGATATGGGCGGGCACCTTGCCGGCGTCGCGCATCGTACGCAGCATGCCGCGCAAACCCGCGACGGGCGTCGCCACGACGCACAGCGCCGCGTCAGCGAGCGCGTGATCCAGCGCGAGAGCGAGATCCGCTTCGAAGCGAAGCGCGGACGGCAACGACACGCCCGCCAGATAGCGGGCGTTTTCGTGCGAGGTGGAGAGTTCCGCGATGAGCGCAGCGTCGCGCGCCCAGAGCACCGTGTCGTGCCGCGCGGCCAGATGGCCGGCGAGTGCGGTGCCCCATGCACCGGCGCCGAGAACGGCGACCTTCATAGCCGGCACCGCCTGCATGCGTCAGTGATGCGCCGCGCTGCCCGCGCCCGTTTCCTGGCTGGCGATCTGCGCGAGGCGTTGTTCGTACAGCGCCTGGAAGTTGATTTCGGCGAGATGGATGGGCGGAAAGCCTGCGCGGGTGATCGCGTCGGCGATGTTCGAGCGCAGATACGGGAAAAGAATGGTCGGGCACGCAATGCCGACGAGGGGATCGATCTGTTCGGCGGGAATGTTGCGGATGTCGAAAATGCCGGCCTGTTTCGCTTCGATCAGGAAGGCGACCTTGTCGCTGACCTTGGCCGTCACGGTGCCCGTGACGAGAATTTCGAACACGGTGTCCGCGAGGCGCTCGGCCTTCACGTCGACTTCGACTTCGACCGACGGCATTTCCTGCTCGAGGAAAATGGCAGGCGAGTTCGGCTGCTCGAGCGACATGTCCTTCAGGTAGATGCGCTGGATATTGAAGAACGGCTGGTTGTTCTCGTCGGACATGGTTCTACTCCCTAAATTTCGTTGCGGCGGACGCGTGCCGCCAGATCTCGTGACAAACGCGCCGCTCACGAGGAGCGGCGCCAGCCGGCCAGTGCGGACTCCGCAAGCGGGTTGCCCGGCCTTCTATTTTTCGCAGCCGCGCGCTGCAACGGATGTCGCCGTCAATCGCGCGCGGGCAGTGCCGAACGGCTCGACGTCAGGCGGCGGCTTCGAGCAGCGGCATCAGACCGCCCGCGCGATCCAGCGCGGACAGATCGTCATAGCCGCCGACGTGCTTATCGCCGATGTACACCTGCGGCACCGTGCGACGGCCCGTGCGCGTCATCATTTCCTGACGGCGCGACGGGTCCTTGTCGATCAGCACCTTTTCGATGTGGTCGACGCCGCGCGACTTTAGTAGACGTTCGGCCATCTGGCAATACGGGCACACCTGCGTGCTATACATGATTACCTTGTTCACTTCGCAACTCCTTGTTTGACGACGGGCATGCCGGCTTGCTGCCACGCATTGACCCCGCCTTCCAGCACGTGCACTTCGGCATAGCCTGCATCGCGCACAATACGTGCCGCCTTGTTCGACTGCTGTCCGTTCTGGCAGACGAGCAGCACCGGGTTGCTCTTATTTTTCACGAGTTGGCCGACTTTCGCTTGCAGTTCGCCAAACTCGACCTGGCGCGCCGACGGCAGATGGCCGCTGGCGTACTCCGCTGCGGGGCGCAGGTCGATGACGACGGCATTGCGACGGTTGATCAGCTGCGTGGCGGCTGCGGCGGACAAACCGCCGCGCCCGCGGCGCGAAATGGACGGCCACAGGAGCAACGCCCCGGAGATGAGGGCGACCGCGATCAGTACAAGGTTGGTGTAATCGGTGAAAAACTTCACGGAAGATCCGCCGGTAAAAAGGAAGAAATCGGAAAGGGCAATCCGGCCATTATAAAATAACCGTCTGACGCGATGGCGACCGCCAGCAGCAGGCTGCGGTGCCACCCCATTACCGCTTCCTCACTACCGACCGGCACGACATGTACAAACTCGTTCTCATCCGCCACGGCGAATCGACGTGGAACAAGGAAAACCGCTTCACCGGCTGGGTCGACGTCGACCTGACGGAACAGGGCAACCTCGAAGCGCAGCAGGCGGGCGCGCTGCTCAAAGATTCGGGCTACACGTTCGACATCGCGTACACCTCGGTGCTCAAGCGCGCGATTCGCACGCTGTGGCACGTGCAGGACAAGATGGACCTGATGTATCTGCCCGTGGTCCACTCGTGGCGTCTCAACGAGCGTCACTACGGCGCGCTGTCGGGCTTGAACAAGGCCGAAACGGCCGCGAAGTTCGGCGACGACCAGGTGCTCGTCTGGCGCCGCAGCTACGACACGCCGCCGCCCGCGCTGGAGCCGACCGATCCGCGCACGTCGTACGACGACCCGCGTTACGCCAAGGTGCCGCGCGAGCAGCTGCCGCTCACCGAATGCCTGAAGGATACGGTTGCGCGCGTGCTGCCCATCTGGAACGAATCGATCGCGCCCGCCATCAAGTCGGGCCGCAAGGTGCTGATCGCGGCGCACGGCAACTCGATCCGCGCGCTGGTCAAGTATCTGGACAATATTTCCGACAACGACATCGTCGGACTCAACATTCCCAACGGCGTGCCGCTCGTCTATGAGCTGGACGAAGACCTGAAGCCGATCAAGCACTACTACCTCGGCGATCAGGAAGCGATCGCGAAGGCGCAGGCCGCCGTCGCGAAGCAGGGCAAGTCGGGCTGATCCTCGCTGCGGCCAGCCGCGTCGCGAGACCTGCGGCGCAGTGGCCGCGGGCTCTCACAATCTTGCGCATGCGCATGCCTGACTGCGATGGCCCGCGGCGGGCCTCTCGCAATCCTGTCCGCGCCGACATGTCCGGGCCATCTTCGCGTCATCTGGACGCCTTGCGGGGGCAGCGGAAACACACATCGATTCACCCGCCCCAACCGATGCGCACGCAACGTTCCGGACGATTCATCCCATACGTGGCGCCGCTTTTGGCGCTTCGGGCGTCCGCCAACGCACAGTCGCCGCGCAAGACGGCGGCGATCCTTAGAACCTCGCGGCGCAGCCGCTGTCGAACCCCGGGCAACCCACACGTACAGGCCGTGCGAGCGTCACGTTATACTTGTCCGTCCTTTTTCTTTTGACGCAGCCACGCGCTTCCGACCGCAACATACTCTATGCGAAAGAACCTGAAAAATATCGGCCTTATCGCCGCGGGCCTGGCTACCGGCGTTTTTGCAACGCTGCAGCTGAACGCTTCAGCCCAGCAACCCGCATCGTCGCCCCTGCCGCTCGACCAACTGCGGCTTTTCGCCGAAGTGTTCGGGCAGATCAAGCATGAGTATGTAGAGCCCGTCGACGACAAGAAGCTCCTCACGGCCGCAATCAAGGGCATGGTGTCGAGCCTCGATCCCCACTCGTCGTATCTCGACAAAACCGACTACGAAGAACTGCAGGAGCAGACCAAAGGCCGCTTCGCGGGCCTCGGCATCGAAATCTCGCAGGAAGACGGTCTGATCAAGGTCATCTCGCCGATCGAAGACACGCCCGCGTTCCGCGCCGGCATCCGTCCGGGCGACCTGATCACGCGCATCAACGACAAGCCCGTGCGCGGCATGACGCTGGATAAAGCCGTCAAGCAGATGCGCGGCGAGCCGGGCACGAAGGTCACACTTACTATCTTTCGCAAGACCGACGACCGCACGTTCCCGCTCACGGTCACGCGCGCGATCATCAAGGTGCAGAGCGTGAAGGCGAAGGTTCTCGCGCCGGGCTACGCGTATGTGCGCATCACGAGCTTCCAGGAACGCACGGTGCCCGACCTCGCAGCCAAGCTGCAGGACATCGCGCGCCAGCAGCCGAACCTGAAGGGCCTGATCCTCGACCTGCGCAACAACGGCGGCGGCCTGCTGCAAAGCGCCGTCGGCGTCGCGGGCGCGTTCCTGCCGCCGGATTCCGTCGTCGTGTCGACCAATGGCCAGATTCCCGACTCGAAGCAGGTCTATCGCGACACGTACGACAACTACCGCCTGCCGTCCTTCGACAGTGATCCGCTGAAGGGCCTGCCGCCCATCTTCAAGACCGTGCCGATGATCGTGCTGACCAACGCGTACTCCGCGTCGGCATCGGAAATCGTCGCGGGCGCGCTGCAGGATCAGCATCGCGCGCTGATCGTCGGCAAGACCACGTTCGGCAAGGGCTCGGTGCAAACGGTGCGCCCGATGACAGCCGACAGCGCGCTGCGCCTGACCACCGCGTACTACTACACGCCGAGCGGCCGTTCGATCCAGAACAAGGGCATCCGTCCTGACGTCGCGGTCGATCAATACGCGGACGGCGATCCCGACGACGCACTCGTCACGCGCGAAGTCGACTACTCGAATCACCTTGCGAACACGCAAGACCCGAACGAGAAGAAGGAACAGGAACAGCGCGAACAGGAGCGCATGGACCAGCTTCGCCAGCTCGAAGAGCAAAACGACAAGAAGACGCCGGAGCAGCGCGCGAAAGATCGCGACCGCAAGCCGGTCGAGTTCGGCTCCGCTGACGACTTCATGCTGCAGCAAGGCCTGAACAAACTCGAGGGCAAGCCGGTGCAGGAGTCGAAGTCGCTGATGGAGCGGCGTCTCGCGCAGAACAAGCCGGCGCAATCGGCGTCGGCGCCTGTCGCGGTGAAGCCGGCCCTGCCCGCCACGCCGACGGCATCGAACCCAGCCGTACCTGCTTCGGCCACGCAACCGGCTTCGCAGCCGGCCACGCCGACCAAGTAAGCATCACCCGTGTCTTCGCGGCCCGCGCCGCGAAGACACTTTCCCTCGCGCGATTAGAATAACCAGAACCTCGCGCCGCTTTCCCCTTCTCCAGCCCGCGCGACCATTACGACACGCGCCGCGCTCCGCCATGAACGACGATCAACTGCTTCGCTACTCCCGTCACATCCTCGTCGATGAACTCGGCATCGAGGCCCAGCAACGCTTTCTCGACGCGCACGCGATCGTTGTCGGCGCGGGCGGGCTCGGATCGCCGGCGGCGATGTATCTGGCCGCGGCTGGCGTCGGCAGACTGACGCTCGTCGATGCCGACAGCGTCGATCTCACCAATCTGCAGCGGCAGATCCTGCACGTGACGAAGTCGGTGGGGCGATTGAAGGTCGAATCGGGACGCGATGCCATCGCGCAATTGAACCCGGACGTCGACGTGAACGCAGTGGCCGAACGCGTCGACGACGCGTGGCTCGACCTCGCGGTGCCGCAGGCAACGGTCGTGCTCGACTGCACCGACAACTTCGCGACGCGTCACGCGATCAACCGCGCGTGCATGAAGCACGGCGTGCCGCTCGTGTCGGGCGCGGCGCTGCGCTTCGACGGCCAGATCAGCACATTCGATTTCCGCCGCGACGATTCGCCGTGCTACGCGTGCGTGTTTCCCGAAGATCAGCCGTTCGAGGAAGTGGCGTGCTCGACAATGGGCGTGTTCGCGCCGACAGTGGGCATCATCGGCGCGATGCAGGCGGCGGAGGCGCTGCGGGTGATCGCGGAGGTCGGCGAGCCACTGGTGGGCCGCCTGATGATGCTCGATTCGCTCAGGATGGAATGGAACACGATGCGCATCGCGCGCCAGCCGGATTGCCCGGTGTGCGGCGAGCGGCATCGCTCATAGCCAACGGCTGCATCAGGCCTGCGCGACACGCTCCAGCGCCGATTGCAGCTCTTCCGGCTCGAATGCCGCGAGCACATCGGCGACGGGCTTTTCGAGCGCCTTCAGTTGGCAGCGCAGGATTTCCTGCTTCACGAGCAGCAACTGGCTCGGATGCATCGAGAACTCCGTGAGCCCCATGCCGAGCAACAGACGCGTGAGCGCCGGGTCGCCCGCCATTTCCCCGCACACCGACACCGGCACGCCCGCGCGCTTCGCCTCGCGCAGCGTGAACGCAATCAGGTGCAACACGGCGGGATGCAGCGGATCGTACAGATGCGCGACGGCGTTGTCGGCGCGATCGATGGCTAGCGTGTACTGGATCAGGTCGTTCGTGCCGATCGACAGGAAATCGAGCCGCTTCAGAAACAGCGGCAACGCGATCGCCGCCGCGGGAATCTCGATCATTGCGCCGACGCGCACGTTCGGATCGTACGCGAGACCCGCGTCGTCGAGCTGGCGCTTGGCTTCCTGGATCAGATCGAGCGTCTGGTCGATCTCACGCGCGTGCGCCAGCATCGGAATCAGGATCTTCACCGAGCCGAACGCGGACGCGCGCAGAATGGCGCGCAACTGCGTCAGGAACATGTGCGGCTCGGACAGGCTCCAGCGAATCGCGCGCAAGCCGAGCGCCGGGTTCGGCGCCGTCTCGAACTCGTCGCCGATCGAATCGAGCGGCTTGTCCGCACCGACGTCGATCGTGCGGATTGTCACGGGCATGCCGTTCATCAGTTCGACAGCGCGCTTGTAGGCGGCGAACTGCTCTTCCTCTTCGGGCATCGCCCCCTTGTTCATGAACAGGAACTCGGTGCGGAACAGGCCAATGCCCATCGCGCCCGCATCGAGCGCGGCTTGCGCATCTTCGGGCAGTTCGATGTTCGCGCACAGATCGATGCGCGCGCCGCACACCGTTTGCGTCGGCGAGAACTTCAGGCGCTGGAGCTTGCGCGCTTCGAGCGCCTTCTCGCTTTGCCGGTAGGAGTACTCTTCGAGCACGATGGGCGCCGGATCGACGATCACGATGCCGTGATCGCCGTCGACGATGATCAGATCGTCCTGGCGGATCAGCGCGCTGGCGTGCTGCACGCCGACCGTCGCGGGAATGCCGAGGCTGCGCGCGACGATCGCCGTGTGCGACGTGCGGCCGCCGAGATCCGTGACGAAGCCCTGGAAGGTCTGCGTCTTGAACTGCATCATGTCGGCGGGCGCGATGTCGTGCGCGACGACGATCATTTCGTCGCATTTGCCGTGAATGCCGTTGACGAGCCGGCTCGTCGCGCCCGCGAGCGCCTTCAGCACGCGCTCGACCACCTGCTCGATGTCGGCTTTGCGCTCGCGCAGATATTCGTCTTCGACTTCGTCGAAATGGCGGGTCAGGCGTTCGAGCTGCTCCGTCAGCGCCCATTCGACGTTGTAGCGGCGCGTGCGGATGAGGTCGATGGTTTCCTGAACGAGCATGGGGTCGTTCAGGATCATGGAATGCACGTCGATGAACGCGCCCATTTCGGTGGGCGCGTCGGCGGAAAGATCGGCGCGCAGATCGTCGAGTTCGTGATGCACGGCCTTCTGCGCCGCGCGAAAACGCTCGACCTCGCCCTCGATTTGCGCAGGCTCGATCAGATAGTGGTCGACGTCGAGTGCAGCCGGGGCGATCAGATATGCCCGCCCGATGGCGATACCGCGTGACACGGGAATTCCATGCAGCGTGAATGACACGCGCACCTCCTCTAGTTGTGTGATGCCGCGGCAAACCGCTGCAGTGCTCTCAGACCCCGACAGTCATTATAAATTCCGTCCTGTCCAACGGTGCTGTGCAGCGCAGCATCGCACTTGTCGCATAGCGACGCTTCACGCCAGTATGGCGGCAGAAACAGCGGACAAAAAGAAAACGCCGCGACATCGCGGCGTCTTCTGACTAGAACGAAAGCTGCAGCAGATTTTTTATTGCCCCTCGCCGAACTTGTCGGCGATCAGCGTCAGCAGCGCGTCCATCGCTTCTTTCTCGTCGCTGCCTTCCGTCTCGATCACCACCGTGCTGCCGATGCCCGCCGCCAGCATCATCACGCCCATGATGCTCTTCGCGTTGATGCGCCGGCCGTTGCGGCTCATCCAGATTTCCGACTGGAAATTGGCAGCGAGTTGCGTCAGTTTGGCCGACGCGCGTGCGTGCAGGCCCAGCTTGTTCACGATAGTCGTTTCCTGTTGCAGCATGTGTCAGTCCGATGCGCGGTGTTGAAGTTATCGAGTTGAAACGGAAAGCGGTCAGCGCTCGCTCACGCGTCGCTGCGGTGATACGCGGTCTCGCTATTGGCCTTGCAGTCTTCGGCAAGCGCCTTGGCGGGCAGGCAATCGCCCGGGGGTGCGACACACGCCGCGGGCGCCTGCGTCGCGGGGCCGACGGCCTGGATGCCCTTGGTGGCGCCGGCGAGCGCCTTGTCGACGAGCACGTCGAGGGGCGTTGCGCGGTAACAGACGGCGCGCACCAGCATCGGCAGGTTGACGCCCGCGAGCACGCGCACGTCCGGAAGCGACGCCAGCCGGCATGCGATGTTCGACGGCGTCGCGCCGAACATGTCGGTCAGTACGAGCGCGCCGTTTTCTTCCCTGAGCCGCTCAATCTCCGAGTGCGCGAGCGCAACGACCTGCGCGGGATCGCAATCCGGCGACACGTCGATCGACCCGATGCGGGCGGGCAAGCCGCCGTAAATGTGAGCGACACACTCGCGTAGCGCGGTGGCAAAGGGAGCGTGCGCAATGATCAGAATGCCTGCCATGTCAGCCTTGCTGCAGAAAACCGCCCGAAAATCGCGGCCGCGCTTCCCGCCGGCACGTGCATCGACCGAACGGACGGCCGCACGCGGCGAAAAAGAATCGCGGCCCATCGAACTCGCCTGACGTCCGGCCGCCAAGGGGCCGGATCATGCGGACCCTCGCGGGCCGCTTTCAGGGGAGCGCGCATTGTAACAGCCTCATTTTCGCGCTTTCGGCCTTTTCACGCTTGGCTGGCCCATCGGGGGCTGGCCGATAACGCGACCACTACTTCCGGTGCAAAGATGGCGTCGCCACGACGCCGCTTCAACCGACGGCCTTCTCTAACGCGTCGATGAACATCGCGGCGACGTCGAAGCCCGTCTGGTCCATGATCTCGCGGAAGCACGTCGGACTCGTGACGTTCACCTCGGTGAGCCAGTCGCCGATCGCGTCGAGCCCGACGAGCAACAGGCCGCGCGACTTCAGCACCGGGCCGAGCGCCTCGGCGATGTCGCGGTCGCGCGCCGTCAGCGGCTGCGCGACGCCCAGGCCGCCCGCAGCGAGATTGCCGCGCACCTCGTTGCCTTGCGGAATGCGCGCAAGCGAATACGGCACCGGCTCGCCGCCGATCAGCAGAATGCGCTTGTCGCCGGACTTGATTTCAGGAATGAATTTCTGCGCCATCACCGAACGCGCGCCGTCGTGGCTCAGCATCTCGACGATCGAGCCGAGGTTCATGCCGTCGGCCTTGACGCGGAACACGCCCATGCCGCCCATGCCGTCGAGCGGCTTCAGGATCACATCGCCGTGCTCGGCGTGAAACGCCCGCAGCCGGGCAGGATCACGCGTGACGAGCGTGGGCGCGACGAACTGCGGAAACTCGCCGATCGCCATCTTTTCCGAGTGATCGCGGATCGCCTGCGGCTTGTTGAAGATGCGCGCGCCGGCGCGCTCGGCGAGTTCGAGCAGCCACGTCGACGTCACGTATTCCATGTCGAACGGCGGGTCCTTGCGCATCAGCACCGCGCCGAAGCTGGGCAGCGCGCGCGGCTCGACCGGTTGCGCTTCGTACCAGACATCGCGATGCCCGTCCGTCTGGTCGCCGACGATCTCGAAGCGGTACACGTTCGCCTCGACGCCGTTGCCCGTCCACGCCAGATGCTGCGGCTCGCACGCATACAGCGTGTGGCCGCGCTTCGCGGCCTCGGCCATCATCGCGTAGGTCGAATCCTTGTAGATCTTGAAGCGGGAAAGCGGATCGGCGATGAAGAGAATGTCCATGGAGTTCCTGATGCGCCCTCGCGGGCCTCGCACTGTTCGTTATAGCGTACGGCGGACGGGCGACGGCGCGCGTCCGCATGCAAATGCCGCCGGGTTGCTGGCGGCGGGAGCGTCAGCCTACCGCGACTGCGCGCCGCGTGCTCGCGGACTGCCTGCCGCCGCGCCTGTCGCACCGCCTTGCGCGCGAATAACACGCCACACGCGCGCCACGCACACGCGGACGCCTCGCACACGCAACGGGCACGCCAGGCGCCGCGCGCCCGCGAAATCAGACCTGGATCGCCTCGGGATCGGTCTTTTCCAGCTCCACCGACGCCGCCAGCAAGCCCAACCGCCCCACCACGCCGTACATGTAGAAGCGATTGGGCGGCGCGGCGCCCGGCTTGGCGTGCGCATCGGGGAGCGCCGTATGCTCGAAGCCGAGCGGCACGAAGTGCATGCCGGGCGCGTTCAGGTTCTGGTCCCGCTCACGGCTGCCGTGCACGCGATAGAAGCCGCCCACCACATAGCGGTCGATCATGTACACGACGGGCTCGGCCACTTCCTCGCCGATTCGCTCGAACGTGTAGACGCCTTCCTGCACGATCATGTCGTGCACCTCGAGCCCTTCCTTCGTGGTCGCCATCTTCGTGCGCTCGCGCTTGGTCAGCGCGGCGACCTCGGATGCGTCGTGCACGGTCATGACGCCCATGCCGTAGGTGCCCGCATCGGACTTGATGACGACATACGGCCGCTCCGAAATGCCGTATTCGCGGTACTTCTTGGCGATCTTCTTCAGCACGCCGTCGATTGCATCGGCGAGCGCTTCCTCGCCCGTGCGCGCCTCGAAATCGACGCCTTCCACGTGCGCGAAGTACGGATTGATCATCCACGGATCGATCTCGACCATCTTCGCGAACTTCTTCGCGACGTCGTCGTAGCACGAAAAGTGTGTGGACTTGCGGCGCACCGCCCAGCCCGCGTGCAGCGGCGGCAGCAGGTACTGCTCGTGCAGGTTTTCGAGGATGGGCGGAATGCCGCCTGAAAGGTCGTTGTTCAGCAGGATCGAGCACGGATCGAAATTCTTCAGCCCGATGCGGCGCGCCGAGCGCTCCAGCGGCTCCAGCACGATTTTCTGGCCATCGGACAGCGCGATCGTCACCGGCCCGACGATGCTTTCGTCCAGCGTGCCGAAACGCACGTTCAGGCCCGCCTGCCGCATGATCGTGGCGAGCCGCGCGACATTCTCCAGATAGAACGCATTGCGCGTGTGACGCTCGGGAATCACGAGCAGGTTCTTCGCGTCCGGACAGATCTTTTCGATCGACGCCATCGCAGCCTGCACGGCGAGCGGCAGCGTTTCCTGCGGCAGATTGTTGAACGCGCCGGGAAACAGGTTGGTATCGACGGGCGCGAGCTTGAAGCCGGCGTTACGCAGATCGACCGAGCAATAGAACGGCGGCGTGTGCTCCTGCCACTCGAGGCGGAACCAGCGTTCGATCGCCGGCGTCGCATCGAGGATCTTCCGCTCGAGGTCGAGCAGCGGGCCGTTTAACGCCGTAACTAAATGCGGAACCATTGATCACTCGCAGACTGGAGAAAAAAGATTGTAGAGCAATTGCCCTGCCCATTTGGGGACGGTTTCTCCATTCGCAAGCTATGGCCGATTGCATTCTCCCTATTGAAACGATAGCCGGAAAATCTGCTGTTTGTGAGACAAGATTGCGGCGCGCTGCGCCCATCCGTCGCGCAGGTCGTGCCGCGTGACGAAAAAGCCCGCTGTAAAAGCGGGCCATGTCGAAAAAAGCCCGCCATAAAGGCGGGCCAAGTTGCTGCGCTGGTACTTCCAGGTACCCCGTCGCCGGGGAAACTTGCCTTACTCGACGTGTTCGCCGTGCAGGATCACGTCCAGACCTTCGCGTTCCTCTTCTTCCGTCACGCGCAGGCCGATCGTCGCGTCGATGATCTTCAGCAGGATGAAGCTGATCACGCCGCTGTAGATGAGCGTCGTCAGCACGCCCTTCGCCTGCAGAATGACGCTGCCGTCCGCGCCGCCGATGTCCTTGACAGCGAACACGCCCGTCAGCAGCGCACCCACGATGCCGCCGATGCAGTGCACGCCGAACGCGTCGAGCGAATCGTCGTAGCCCATCTTGTGCTTGAGCCACGTGGCCGACCAGAAGCAGACCACGCCTGCGATCAGACCGATGGCGAGCGCGCCGCCCACGCCGACGAAGCCCGAAGCCGGCGTAATCGCAACCAGACCCGCCACGGCGCCCGACACGATGCCCAGCACGGAAGGCTTACCCTTCGCGATCCATTCGGCGAACATCCAGCCGAGTGCCGCCATTGCCGTTGCAACTTGCGTCGTCAGCATCGCGAAACCGGCACGGCCGTCAGCCGCCACGGCCGAACCCGCGTTGAAGCCGAACCAGCCGACCCACAGCATCGAGCCGCCGATCATCGTCAGCACGAGGTTGTGCGGCGCCATCGAATCCTTGCCGAAGCCGACACGCTTGCCGAGCACGAGACAGCAGACGAGGCCTGCGATACCCGCGTTGATGTGCACCACCGTGCCGCCCGCGAAGTCGAGGATGCCTGCCGTAGCCAGCCAGCCCGTCGGTTCCCAGACCATGTGCGCGATCGGCGAGTAGACGATGATCGACCACAGCGTCATGAAAATCAGCATCGCCGAGAATTTCATGCGGTCAGCGAATGCACCCGTGATCAGCGCCGGCGTGATGATCGCGAACGTCATCTGATAGACGAAGTAGACCGATTCCGGGATGGTCGGCGCGAGGTGGCTTACCGTCAGCGTGGTCGCCTTGTCGCCCTTGATGAAGGCCATGCCGCTCAGCATCACGCGCGAGAAGCCGCCGAGGAACGAGCCGCCCGGCGTGAACGCGAGGCTGTAGCCGATCACCGTCCAGATCACCGTCACGAGGCAGGTGATCGCGAAGCTTTGCATGACCGTCGCGAGCACGTTCTTCTTGCGGACCATGCCGGCGTAGAACAGCGCAAGGCCGGGGATCGTCATGAACAGCACGAGGGCCGTCGACGTCAGCATCCAGGCGGTGTCGCCGGAATTGATCTTCGACGAATCGACCGAGAACGGTGCGGTCGGCGCTGCGGGTGCGGCGTCCGAGGCGGGGGCTGCCGCCGAAGCGTCAGCAGGTGCGCTGGCTGCCGGGGCTGCCGAAGCGTCGGCTGCGGGCGCGCTGGCGGCGGGCGCTGCCGCTGCGTCCGACGAAGCGGGCGCGCTCGCCGTGGTGTCCGGCGCGGAAGCCGCTGCAGGCGCCGACGCGTCGTCCGCGAGGGCAGCGCCGATGCCGACCGTCAGCAGCGAGCCGGCCATCAGCAGGGACATCAATAATTTACGCATCTTCAGTTTCCTCTTGTCGCTGTTTTTTACAGTGCGTCCGCGCCGGTCTCGCCGGTGCGAATACGAATCACCTGTTCGATCGGCGTGACGAAGATCTTTCCGTCGCCGATCTTGCCCGTACGCGCCGCGCGCTCGAGGGCTTCGATCGCCTGGTCGACGATGTCGTCCGACACCGCAGCCTCGATCTTCACCTTCGGCAGAAAGTCAACGACGTACTCGGCTCCCCGATACAACTCCGTGTGGCCCTTCTGACGACCAAACCCCTTCACTTCCGTCACCGTGATGCCCGAGACGCCGATTGCCGACAGGGCTTCGCGCGCCTCATCGAGCTTGAACGGCTTGATGATTGCGGTAATGAGTTTCATGAAATCCTCGCTGTAGTGACTCAACCCGTTTGCGTGACTTGCATTTGCCTTGCGCCCCGCTTTCGGTCATTCCCCGAAACCGCAAGCTCGTGGCGCATCTCCAGACGGCGTCCCGCCGGTGCGCGGGGCAGTAACAGCAACGTCCATGCCATGTTTGTGGCAGACTCCCGCCGACGCTTGTGGCACAAGGGTTTGCGCGTTGTCTTGTCCGAATGGCCAGTTCAGGCCCGGCACTGTGGCGCGGCATCGGGATCGTTGCTAGAGTGTTTGCAGGCTTGGACCACGGGCGTGCGCACCAAAGGGGCCCACGCCCCGCTAGGCGGCCGCCGACTTTGCACCAAAAACGATCATTCGGTGCGACGAGGCACGCACGCATCGACAAATGCACATTTTTTGTGCAGTTAAGGGGATTGAAATGAAACAACCAAACGACGTCTTCAATGACTTTCAGGCGAAGGTCTCGGAGCTGTTCAAAAACTCGCCGGCCAAAGATGTCGAACGCAACGTGCGCGCCATGCTGTCGCAGGGCTTTTCGAAGCTCGATCTGGTAACGCGCGAGGAGTTCGACACGCAAACGCAGGTGCTCGTACGCACCCGCGCACGGCTCGAGGAACTCGAGCGGCGCGTCGCCGAACTCGAACAGAAGCTGCCGGTTCAGTCATCCTGATTACGCGCCTCTGATCTGCACATCACCGGCAAGCGGCCCGTGACGTCGTCAGCGTTTTGAGGTGTGCGCGCGCCAGGCGCGCGTCTGGACGGGAGAAATCATGTCGCTTGCCGTGGTGCGCAGTCGCGCGCCGGCCTCTGGTCGCGCGCCCGAAGTTACCGTCGAGGTTCATCTCGCCAACGGGCTTCCTTCTTTTTCCATCGTCGGCCTGCCCGATCTCGAAGTGCGCGAAAGCCGCGAACGCGTGCGAGCGGCGCTGCTCAACTGCGGGCTCGACTTTCCCGTGCGCCGGATCACCGTGAATCTCGCCCCCGCGGATCTTCCCAAAGAATCCGGCCGTTTCGATCTGCCCATCGCGCTCGGCATCCTCGCCGCCAGCGGGCAGATTCCTGTCGAATCGTTGGCACATCGCGAGTTTGCAGGCGAGTTGTCGCTGACGGGCGCGCTGCGGCCGATGCGCGGCGCTTTCGCGATGGCGTGCGGCACGGCGCGCGGGCATCTGCCGTCGGTTTCTGAAACGAGTTCCGGCATGCACGAAGCGGCGCAAACCGACCGCACGCCGGAACTTTATCTGCCGCTCGCGAGCGCGAAAGAAGCGGCGCTCGTGCCCGGCGTCGCCGTGTATGGCGCAGCCGATCTGCCGTCTCTATGCGCGCATCTCGCGGGCGATGCAGACGCGCGCCTCTATCCCGTCGCGGCCGCCACATTGCCCGACGACGCCATCGCCGCGCCGCCCGACATGGCCGATGTGATCGGCCAGCGCGGCGCGCGGCGCGCGCTCGAAGTCGCTGCAGCAGGCGGCCATCACGTGTTGATGATCGGTCCGCCTGGCGCGGGCAAGTCGATGCTCGCAGCGCGTCTGCCCGGCCTGCTGCCGCCCATGACCGACGACGAGGCGCTGACCTCCGCCGCACTGCTGTCCGCGAGTGCACTCGGCTTCACGCCGATGCAGTGGCGGCAACGGCCGTTTCGCGCGCCGCATCATTCGTCGAGTGCGGCTGCGTTGGTCGGTGGCCGCAATCCGCCTCAGCCCGGCGAGATCACGCTCGCTCATCTGGGCGTGCTCTTCCTCGACGAACTTCCGGTTTTGCTTTATGCACCGCTTTGTCAAAATCATCTAACACGTTGATTTTACAAAAATAATCCACCCTACCGAAACGAAATACGAGCTGACAACTGTCAAAGCGAATGGGAAATTCACGCGCGTTGATGTGACGTTGCGGTAAGCGCGGAAGAGACTTGGAGCGCGAACCAGACACGCTACTCTTCAGTAGTAAGCACGGTGGCATCTCGCCGCGCCGCTTCAACAGAAGATTGATAGATACGAAGTGAGACCAGTTCAGGCGTACCCTCAGCCACTCTCTGAGCATGCTGCTCACCACACACCTTGAGGGACTCACCAAGGAGGTCGGCCCGCACGCTTTGCTTGGTTTTTTGCAGATTGGCCAGCTTTGCTTCCGCGCCATCTAGGTAGTGCAAGATGGTTTTCATGCTTTTCTGCCCAGTCTTCTTCATAACTTCCTTCAAAATCGCGCTTTTACTAAGCATCAATCGATGGAAATCGTCCTTCGACAGAGTGTTATGTTTTTCCATCAGTCGGGTAATCTCCTCGACGATAAATGCCCCTCTGAACATGTGGTGACATGCCTGCTCGGATATTCCCGCCGCTTTGCGCAGGTCTCGCATAATCTGCGTTATGGTGTTTTCGGCCAGTTGCTTTCCGGTCGTCGCACTTACGAGTAGAAATCCATCGTCGTTAGCGAGACCGCACGTGGCATCGACCACGACTGACCGAAATATTTTTACAAAACTCAAAATCTCGTTGATTTCAACGTGGTTGATTTCAACATTCCGGGTTTCAGGCCGACCTTGCTTCAAAGTAACAACGGTCAACGTCGGCGCCGCCATCGTTCGAGCTTTCTCAAAGTCCTCTACCCGAAGCATCAATAGCTCCGTTCTGCGACATCCAAGTATGCGAGATAGTCGGAGGATGACGTGCAATCTGCGTTTTCTGTAGATGGGAAAACTTCCCGCGCCAACCACGTCGCTGACCGCACCGGTAAGTTTTTTGATATTTCCGTCGCTGATTGCACCTCTGCTCCGGACAATTCCTCGGTCAGGTAGAGCCGCATGCTCCCAACAATCAAACGAGCGTGGAGGGACGCCATCTTGCGACGCCCGCAACCTAGTGACCTTCTCTGCTTTAACTGCACCAGTTGGGGATACGAAATCTGGGCGACCGTGGAGTACCCCCACATGAAACAAGAAATCCAAAACATCACGACAGATATTTCTGGGCGTTGAGCCCGTCCGTAATAAACCACTGGCGAGATTGCCCGGTACGTTCGACTCGTTCAGCATGTTGTTGACAAACAATGTGAACTTCGCGTCCGTCATATCGATAAAGTCGGTTTTTGACTGGTAACAGAATCTAATCAGGTGAGAGATGTTATAGGCCTTCAATCTGACCGTCCCACCTCGAACAGCGGTTGCGTTCCCTGCGTCAATCTGCGCCTGAAGAAACGACGTTCCCTCAAAACACAGCCTCCCGTCTGGCCAATTCAGATACGACCCGCTCACCAAATCACCGAAGCAAGCTCGTTCGGTATGGTCCAGATGAGAAAAGTATCTGAAACGTCGCGGCAATTTCCGTACGAGCTCTCTGTCCTCCAGATTTTCACTCCCCTTTCGCCGTCTCATTACGCCTCACTACAGGTTGATTTAGCAAACCAAACATTGCCATCACCTCGGCGCGCTCGGTTTTGACTTGCTTGGCCATACCTTCGTCAGGATATTGCTTCACGATACTATCCAATGTTTTGAGCAAGCCTTGAATGCCTTTCACCAATTGCCAGTTGTCGCTTTGCACCTGGCGGTAATCGTCACCAAGATTCTTCAACTTCAACTCCAGCTCTGCTTTAGAGCCGCGACCAGGTTGTCCGTGTCGAGCTGGCGCCGCTTTTTTTGAAAACTCGAACACAAGTTTCGCTCTGATTGCATCGAGTGTTGCCCAGTCAACTCCAATTTCGCCGTTTGCTCTCTTTTTTAACGTGTTTAAGCTGCACGGAAAAATGCCAAGACTCTCATCCTTGAAGCCTGCGAGTGCCCCTTGAGAACTCACAGCCGACATAAGGCCGGGCCAATCCCTAAAGTCGTGAAATCTTCGTTCCGCCAACACCAGCAACTTGAACAAGCGTTTCGTTGAGCTTCTCTCCGCCTTAATTGTCTCTACGTATTCACTTAGGTTGGCCAACTTATCCTCACTTTGCGTAATGCAGCGCGAGTTTTCTCCCACAAGGGAATTTCAGTATCTCGTCAACTATTTGACCATCACTCTCACGTCGCTTAGAGCATAAGAACATCTCAACGGCTTCGGACTCGTCCACGACCACAGACGTTGAACCGAACTTTGACTCAATCACTGCTCGCAACCGCTCGAAGGCGCTAACCCTCGAAGTTTTTAGCGCCTCTATTGCAACGTGTGCTTGAACTCTTTCTCGCTCTTCGACAGAGAAATCAAAATCGATATAAGCATCAATCTGCTTCAAACTAACATGACCGAGATACCAACTAAGGGCATCAAGTGTGCCAGCGCGACGCATAAAATAGCTGGTGACGAAAAATCTTCGCAACTGATGCTGCCGAATATAAACCCTTTCCCCCGATACGTTTAGCGGCATCTCGATGTAATCGCAAAACCTATCCAACAGTCGGTTCATGCTTGAATGTGATAAAACACACTCTCCATCTTCGCTAAACGAAGAAAACACGCCCTCAATCTTCGGCATTCCATCAAGAGCTGATAATTTCTCATGAAATTTATTTATGCGAGTTATCACATCAATCGCAAGCTTTGGGATTGGTCTTGAGATGGTTTGACGGTAGCCTAGGTAACCCGTTTTTCTATTGGCGAACACAAGCAGGCGATTGTTAGCGTCTATGCAAGTGGCAGGGACCAAATCTTGCAATTCGCCTTGCCGCCGACCAGAGACCGCACCCACGATAAATAAACATGCCCCCATCGCAATATGTACAAGCTCCAATAGGCCTTCGTTCTTCCGCATGTTGTCGAAAAACATTGAAGCTGATGGTCGAATCTTTTTGTTAATTGAACCGGGCCAGGACCGGCTGAGAGTTCTCGCAAGACTCCATACCGCAACCCCCATTTCCCGAGTCTTCTTCTTCACCAGCTTCTTTATGCAAAGTGGTGTGAGAAATGCCCGCCATCCTTCTTTTGCATTGCATGCCGCACGCGCGACGCTTACAAAGCTCGAAAAAATGTGCCCAACTTCGCGCTTGAAAAAATCAACGGCTTTTTCGAACGCAAAATTGACGTGGTTCCTGGACGGAATCAAATAATGACCGATAGTATTGTGAGCGATGTACAGTTCGGCACTTGCGTCGGTAAGTTCGCGAAGCGCAGCTTTCGGAATATTTTTTCCCGCTTCCGCAACATGACGTAATCGGCGCACGACTCTTAGATATAGCCGGAATATCGCGACGCTCGCCGGCTGATTGTCCTCATAAGGTGCGGCTTGAACGGGCGCGCGTGGATATTCACACGTGTACGTTTCCTTTGGTGCCCAACACAGTTCCTCTAGCATTTTCCGTCGCACCGCACCAGCAATAGTATTTCTGTACGTACGGGCGCTGAGTTCTAAAGTGTTGGGCTTTATGCTGTAGGGTGCGCCAGAAGACTCCGATACGCACAGCCCCTCTCGATAGAGCCAAATTCGCGCGTAGATTAGCTCTTGGTCGTTTAAATCTAATTCACGCTCATCCGCGTTCAAATCAATATTCGCGATGCTCGGACTGCGTTTTAAAGCAGCACAAATATCATCCCAAGTTACCGATTCCGACTCAGCTCGCAAATACTCACTAAGCCGTTCCCTCCAATCATAGATGTCTGCAGCCGCGCCTGACGCCGCCAATTTCGAGAGCAATCGCTTCATATCAGAAACCGTCAAGGCGCTTAACGCGTGACGATTGAGTTTCAGCGTAGCATCGTTAAGCAAGAAATAATCAATTACTCGCATTGCACAGCGAACATTGTAATAATTTGATTTCCCGGCCTTCTCTCTTCCCTTATTTTCTTCTGCGTGTTCTTGCGCACACAAGAACATACGAAATTTGTCCCACAGTTCCGCGTTTTTAGGGTCGGTCAACAATGAACCATCACTTAATCGCACCTGCCAATCGATTTGAAATTCGTGCCGCTCTTCGAAACAGCAATCCCACACTAGGGACTGGTAGCTCGACCTCAGAAAGCGAGCCTGTCGGAGTCGCACTGCTTTGTCGTTAATATCTTCCCCAATCCATTTTTTAATATTTTCCGGAAGATTATTCATATAACACTGCCTCAACTAGAGAAACATTGGCGGCTTTGCGACCGCGGTCGAGATAAGCAAACAGGTCGGGCCGTGTTTCCTTGATTGACTCAATGTGTTCAATGATGGGGGTGGATGCAGCCACCCAAATTTCCGCGCCAGGTCGCAAATTTCCTGGAGAATGCGTTTTTCTCGATAAATCGATGCTGCAAAGTATTGTCATCACCGACTCGTCGATTCCTATAAGCGTCGTTGCCCCGCTCATTTCTTGCGTTCGTTCAGCTGATTGACCGGGGAAGCCATTGTCCACATCATCAACTCTCAGGCAGTGATTTTTCATGAAACTCTCGAGTTCCGCTGCCGTTTCGAAGCCGCTCGCCTCGAGTCTGTATGGGCTGTTCTTCAACGCCTCTACGATGAATCGAGTCTGATGAATTCTCACCCAGCGCTCCATAAAAAATATCATTAGAGGCTGCGGGACATAGCGCACGACCTGTTTATAGCTGAATCGAACATGACCAAGAGCACGTGCAACTTCGGCCGTATCTTGTCTTTCCAAATAATTGGAGGTGACTACTTGCGCTCGAAGTTTCGTCAGAGTGAAGTTCGAAGCAATCTTTCTGGCCTGTTCTAAGGAACACCCAGAAAACTCTTGTAGCTCAGCTATGAATTGTTGCGCTTGATTCCGTTTTGTCGATACTTTGGCCGTTATAGCGCCAAATTTTGTTGGATACCCGAAGCCCGCTCCCGTAGTGAGGAACATATATCTATATGCATCGTCTCCCCGGTTTTCCAAATACCTCCGGCAAATCCCCGTAATACACAAAACCCTATAAACCAACCGCGCGGAATTTCGCCCTATTGGAATAGTTTGTTGTGCCTTTTCTTTTCCTCTGCGTCGTTTAAATCCGTGCAGAAAAAAACCTGCTTGGTTCGTTCCGAAACCAACCCTCGACTTAAATTTATCGTATAGTTCGAGTGTCGCTAAAAAACTGTCGGTAATTTCCGGGTAGCGCATCACCAGAATTGCCATGAACGGGAACATTGCCGTTGCTGTGGGCAAACCCAGCTGATTAGCCATTCCCTCCCTATTAACGCCAAAAAGCTCTTTCTGACGTGGACCTTTATCATTTAAATAATCGTGATTTGTGACAAATCCATATTTTCGCAATGTTGCTGCTCTATTTGCGAGATTTCCTCTATCGCGTACGCGCACATTCGGAGAATCGGGTGTTCGTTGATGTTTCAGTGTGACAGGAACTCCCGTCGCGGCCAGCGTCACCCTCCTCTTATAGGCAGCCCATACCTGGTTAGTCTTCGTTTCGGCCCATATCGAAATCACGCTCAAATCAGCGGACACCTCTGCTGATTTCTGTTTGATTGTCTCTTCATCCGTGAATGGCTCAGTTGAGAACGGAGTGACGCTCTTAAGCCGCAGAAGACCACCATCAATTCGTTTAACGTGCGTGTCAGATGGTGAAACAAGATGCGCCGGCGGAAGTGGCAAACCGCTAACGGGCTCGACGAAAATTCCAGATTTATCGAGCGCTTTCAAGAATTTCGGTACCTGCGACCGCCACGCAGTAATAATAGTTGTAACTGCTGAACGCGCAGTTCGGGTTTGCAACAAATAGACGATTAACCCTTTCCAAAACTCGAGGCTAGCATCATGGTCTGACCGAGCGGCGAGCGTGAGTTCGGGCTTCTCGACCATGTAACTGGGAAGTTCGTTCCTCAACGGTATGGCAGCTCGGCCAATCAGCGCGTGGTAGCTGGCGCAAGCGAGATAGAAGTCCCGGGTATATTCGCTTCCGAAAGTGTCATAAACGCCTGCTAGGTCAAACCACGTTGTAGTCTCCGTCGAGTTGGTGCTCGGCCAGTTCATCCAGTAGGTGACCCGTTCCCTCTCCAGTTCGAGACACTCAAATTTTTGCCGCAACGCATCTAGCGTTTCCGATATTCTGCGGACGTTCGGGAAGACGCTTGATACCCAATTTTCAGGCGCTGACAAATCGGATGCTGCCAAGATAAGCAAAACGGCCCTTGTCCTTCGGTGCCTCGTATACAGAGTCGCAGCGAAAAATTTGGTTGAGTTAACTGCGCCTATAAAAAGTTCGAAGTTTGCCCTGTTCTCCTCCCACCCGCCGCGAACAATCTTCAATCCGGTAATCTGTAAAAAACACTCAAGCAACAACAAGATAGGTTTGAGCGAGTCTTGAACCGAAGCCCCAACTTTCGCCGCGGCTTCGGTCAGCAAATCGGTTATCGCCCCCTCCGTCGCGGGTCTGGGATACGACTCGTAGACGGTTAAGTTCTCGATAACGGCTCGAGAATCTTCAGATGTGTACGGTCCTAACAGAGGCCGCACACCGATTTTCTTTCCACCCATATCCGCCCTCAGTCTTGGTCGCTCACATGCGCTGGCTCCCGCTCGCGAGCACACCAGCGAATTAAAAGTTGCTCGTGTACGACATCCGCTCTCCGTCACGGTCATCGCCTCGTCGCAGCCCGTCACTCCAAACAGTCCTTCTCTCTGCGCATCGGCACGAAAGCCGAGCCGGCACTGCTAATGCACGCTGAACTTAGCAAGTAAACGAATATTCCTCAACAAATTTCCAAATTTTCTGATTTTGTATCGCTTAAAATCGGCAAAATCCGCATTTAATACTATACGGATAAGCGCGAGTAAGATGAAAATTTCTCGATTGAGATACGCGATTTCGGCCGGGCGATGCGACTCGCCACGTACAAAACTTTGAAAACGTGACTCCAGTGACCTGTTCGCGTGCGAACTCACTTCAGTTCACTCATGCTTTTTGGATAGCAATTCGGTCGAGACTACCGGCGTCGTCAGTCGAGCCCGGTAAATGATGTATCCTTTCAGCGACAAATCGACTAGACGCCTATGGACCAGACACGGGTGCGCAAGAATGGACGAAAGCACGCTGGAGAAAATCGCGCATTTCATCTGTGGCAACGGCGATGACTGCCCGCAATACCGGACGTCGTCTCAGCTCACATCGTTCTTCGCTCGAGCAGGCTTGCCGCGTTTCGTCCACGACGGAAGCACGCGAGCTTGGTGGGTGCTCGACTGCCTGAAGCAGTGCTCGAGAGAAGAATTAGCCGCCATCCTGAAAAGGTTGGTCTCGCCGAAGGAATACAGCGGAGACAAGACGAAGGTGGCGCAAGCACTCAAAGGGCTTAACGAAGCCGTCTACATCGAAGGATTCAAGTTGCGCCTTGACGGCGTTGAGCCGAGGTTCGAAAAGGTAGACGTAACATTTGACGTTGATGTGCCTGCTGATGGAGTGGCGCTTAAACCACTTCCCGCACCTAACTTATTCTCCTTGGACCTCGAGCCCGGAATAGGGGCTATCCTGCAAGCTCGATGGGCTGAAGCTCAGCAATGTCTCGACGCAAAAGCATACTTGGCCAGCATCATCATGATGGGAAGTCTACTTGAAGGCCTATTGCTCGCAGTCTGCCAAAGGAATCCGCGGCTGGCGAACTCCTGCTCCGCTGCACCCAAGGACTCTCAGTCCGGGAAAATTAAACGATTCCACGAATGGTCGCTGGCAGAAATGATTGACGTTGCCCATAGCGTCGGATGGCTAGACCTGGATGTAAAGAGGTTCAGTCACGAACTGCGCATCTTCCGCAACTTGGTGCATCCGTATGAACAGATGGCAACCAGAACTAATCCCGATGCGGATACATGCCGAATCTCGTGGCTGGTAGTTCAAGCGGCCGCGAATGACTTGGCACGGGCAATTCAACTGACGACTTCGTAAAGACGTGCAGCAAGCCCGAAAACTAACCTCCCCCAGTATTTTCGAGATTGAACGCGCATCAGCGAGCTAGTATGGCAACCGCTAAAAGAAGAAGAAAGACGTCTGCACCAGGGCAGGCCTATGGATACCTCATCCAAGTAGTGCGGGTGCTCTGGCATCTTCTTCGTGCCAGCCCTGGCGACGTCGTGGCATTCGAGACCTTAGGAGATGTTTCCGTCGAGAGCGAGGACGGCGTCTTGTCCGAAGAAGACAAGAGTGGGCTGGCACATAATCCGATAGCGGACGGGTCCCTCGCACTTTGGAAGACTTTCGCGAATTGGGCAGACGCTCGCCGAGACGGCACCCTCCCAGCAGGCTGCAAATATCTTCTATATGTCGCACAGCGGCACGAAGGAGCAATCGTTCAATGCCTCAGCGATTGCCAAACTCTGTCTGCAGCGAAAGAGCTTGTTGCAATTTTGCGCGAGCGGCTTTTCCCGGTAACACCAAGCGAAAATGAATCTGACACTGACGACGGCAAAACGCTAAAGGCTGAGTTGCGGCGCCTGTTTTCTCATAGCGACGACGCTATCGCTTCAATCGTCATCGACTTTACTCTTGAGAAAGCTACCGCAGCTCCATTTGATGAGGTTCGAGCCGAGATTGCGCGCAGCACGAGCGACGAAAATGTAGACGCTGTTTCAGAGCGGTTGCTGGGTTGGGTGAAGCGTCAGTTGATGATGCAAGTTGAGTCACGGCTCCCCGTCAGAGTGTGTTACGACGACTTCCGAAAACAACGACTCAACGTGTTACGGCGCATAGATAGAAATCAGAATGCTTTCCCAGAGCACGATACCGAGCCAACGAGAGAAGAAATCAAAGAGCAGCTCGTAGACCGACTGTATGTACGTCAGCTAAGTCTGCTCGAGCTAGACGATGACGATATAGAGCAACATGTCCGTGACTATATCCGGGCCTCCGCTGCACGTACGGCGTGGAGCGAAATTGGCTACTTAGATAGGAATAGCTTTCGGAAGTATGAATCGGAGCTCACAGAACATTGGCGACTCTGCCGAATGGTTCTGAAGTCTGATAAGTCGGAAAAATCCTCAATCACACGGGGTGTAGAGTTGTTGTTCAACTGCCTGAGTCGAACGGCCCGCCTTGAAACCATTGAAGTTCCTTCGTACTTTTCCCGAGGCAGTTTCCACGCTATGGCGGATGAGCCAAGAATTGGTTGGCATCCAGACTGGGAAGTGCTTCTTGGACTTGAAGCGGGACGAGCGAACAAAAATGCTGATTGACGAAGTCGAGCAAGTTCAAAACCCGGGCCTCGGCGCAACCCTGATATGGCGTTTTGCGTGCGGATACGAATCTGACGAGACTCGCGAGCCCGCACCGCTTACGTACGCATTTTTGGTCGTTCCTCTACTGTTCAACAAGAAAGTATTGAATGTTGTCGCATCTACGAAAAAGGGATTACGGAAGGTCGAAGAGAAGCTCAATACCGAACAATCTCTGCTTGCAACGTCTCAGGAACGCGTAGTCGCTATGAGAGGTCTGTCCCGAGAGTCATTTGCACTCGCTTTGCGGACTGGCCTTATTTCAGTAGATACGGCGCACGCCTCGTTTCGGGCAAGGAGCATCGCTCTGCCGATGCTACAAGATGAGGGCATTACAACGTTACTACGAGCCGCGGAAAAACTTGGCACATGGGCGAGCCAAGTGTCGCTCCGTGAGTTTTGTTTCGTTTTCCATTTGGAGCTTTGAATTGAAGCTGCAGGTTGTCGAAATCATTTTATGGCCTCGCAAAACGGGACTTCAGCCACGGCGCGTCCCGTTTGAACTTAATAAGGCCAACGTTATTACCGGGGCATCCAAAACCGGCAAATCGTCGATTATTCCAATCATCGACTTCTGCCTTGCCTCAGACCGCTGTTCGATACCTGTAGGGCTCATACGCCAAGCCGTCGGCTGGTTTGGGGTAGTGGTACAGACTGCCGAAGGTCAGAAACTGCTGGCGCGACCTGAACCCGGCCAACATCCTAACGCTGGGGAGATGCACCTAGTGGAGGGAGAATTCGTAGAAATCCCCGTGTTCATCGAGCAAGGTAACACGAATGTCAAACAAGTTAAGGCAACTCTCGACCGTCTTGCGCAGCTGACCATGCTTGGAACAGATACGGAAAATCAAGCGAGCGGCTATTCGGCTCGGCCGAGTTTTCGCGATTTGATGGCATTCTGCTTCCAACCTCAAAACGTCGTCGCAAATCCGGATGTGCTCTTTTATCGAGCTGATACGACCGAGCATCGTGAAAAGCTGCGCGCTATTTTTCCATACGTACTCGGAGCGACAACACCTGAGAGCCTGGAAAAGCGCTGGGAGCTAGACCGTCTCAAGCGCGAGCAGCGTATGAAGCAGAGAGAAGTAGATGCATATACGAAGGCATCTGCGACATGGCGCGCCAATCTTACGAACTGGGTTAGTGAAGCATTAGAGCTTGGGCTGATTGATAAAGAGTTGCTGAAAAGCAATGATGAAGCTCACCTTCTGGCCGTACTAACTTCTCTTGCACAGAAGGATGTCCCGGAAGTGCCGATTTCGGCGGATGCGGTCGAAGAATCAGTTGTCGAATATGCGGCGCTGCAGAAGGAAGAATCTCGGCTGAACGTGGAGCTAGCAGAAGTCAGGCATCGACTGAACCGCCTCGCGGAGCTAAAAAGCTCTGTGGGCCAGTATGAGATTTCTCTCGAAAAGCGAAAGGAACGATTGTCACTTTCTCGATGGCTGCGAAATCAAGCTCAAGACGCAAGCCAAATTATTTGTCCAGTATGTGCCCAGTCGATGGACACCCATGCAGCAGCAGTAGATGCCATGTGTGATGCTCTCGCTGTGGTTGAATCAGACGCGCGCAGGGTCTCCAAGGCGCCGGCCGTCTTTGACCGAGACTGGGCAACGCTTAACGATACTTTAAGAGACCTCACCGACAAGATAAACGCCGTGTCTGTCCGTCGAAAAGGCATTGAAGAGCGAAGTAGGAAGGCCAAACAGCAAAGGTTTTCGACTAATCAAGTAGCGCGATACTTAGGTGCGCTCGAGCAGGCGCTGGTTGTCTACTATGGCCGAGAGAATCCGGGGGCCGCTTCTGAGCTTGAAACAATCATCAGTCGCATTCAGACGCTTCAAACCGAGCTTTCGCTTGAGCAGTATGAGCTCAAACTTGCTCGCGTACTGGGACGGTTGAGGAAATCAATGGAGAAGCTCGCTAGCAAGCTCGATGCGGAGGACCCGAATGCATCGGTCGCCTTGGACATCAAGGAATTGACCGTTAAGGTGGGCGACGGCAGTGGACATAGTGACTTCCTTTGGCAGCTCGGTAGTGGGGCTAATTGGCTTACGTATCATGTCGCCGCTACGCTGGGTCTGCATGCCCTATTTCTGGGACTGAAAAATTCACCCGTACCCGGACTACTCGTGTACGACCAACCCAGTCAGGTCTATTTCCCTCGAAAGCTGGCTAGCAAGAAGACCGACTTGGACCCCAAAATAGGCGACGAAGATGCAGTGGCCGTCAGGAGATTCTTTCAAGTTTTTGGAAAGGCAACTTCTACGTTCAAAGGAGATTTCCAAATTATCGTCGTCGACCACGCAAGTCGCGATATTTGGGGGGGTGGTCTGGAAGGCATCCACTTCGTGGAAGAGTGGAGACGAGGTAGAAAACTAATTCCTCAAAGCTGGATTGACGCAATGAACCTGAGTTCCTCGTAATTGCAGCATGGATTGTCGACACATGCGCGCCATGCTAAAGTTCCACCCGACTCGCGGATAGATTTTTTGCCATGATTCATGGCATGTGAAGCTAAAGTTCCCGGGATATGCCCCTCGGTATCCCTCTATACCGCACGATACGCGATAATGCGTAGGAGTATCCGCGAGTCTTTTGCCTTCCATCGAGAATGCACAATCTAACAAAACTAAAGGTTGCGAGCTCGCGACGAGACTTGGCTGAGTTACTTGATGTAAAGGCCGGGATGCTGTCCTACGCGATTTATAAGATTCCCGAAGCTGTTCGGTACAGTCGGTTTGAAATCCCGAAACGCCACGGAGGCAATCGCGAAATCCTTGCGCCAACTCAAGAACTCAAATTAATCCAGCGGCGGTTATCGGTGCTGCTGCAAGATTGTGCGGCCGAAATAAGCTCTGCACATGGGCACGCCGAGGATGGAATTCGGTTTGGTATCGCTCACGGGTTTAAGCGACATCACACCATCATGACCAATGGCCGAGTACATGTCACTCGTCGATTTGTGTTTAACGTTGATTTGCACGATTTCTTTGGCACGATAAATTTCGGTCGTGTGCGAGGATTCTTTTTGAAAGATAGAAACTTCGCACTTCATCCTGACGTCGCTACTGTCATCGCGCAGATAGCCTGCTTCGAGAACAAACTTCCACAAGGAAGTCCTTGCTCGCCTGTTGTGTCCAATCTCTTGGCTCACTCGCTAGATATACAATTGGCTCGCCTAGCAGCGAAGCATGGAGCAAGTTACACCCGGTATGCTGATGACCTGACTTTCAGTACAAACAAGCCCAATTTTCCGGTCGAGATTGCAGTGCTCGACGCCCCCCACAATTGGAAACCTGGCCCAGACCTGGAGCGCATCGTCGCGAAGAGTGGGTTTAGCTTCAACCAGGCCAAAACACGACTGCAGTATCGCGATTCGCGACAAGAGGTAACCGGCTTAACCGTCAATCGGAAGGTCAACGTTCCTGCGACTTATCGACACACGGTGCGTGCCATGGTTGATAGTCTTTTCAAGACGGGCAAATTTGAGTTCATCTATAAGAAGACGGATACGCTAGGAAACGTTGTTCTCGAAAACCGACGCGTTGGCGAAAACGAACAGCTACTTGGGATGCTGTCACACATCGACCAAGTCGACCGCTTCAATCATAGGTTATGTAAAGACAATAACCGTGAACCGGAAAGCACCGCCGGGCGTGTGGAATTGTTCCGCCGATTTCTCTATTTCGATACTTTTTATGCGGCCCGACAGCCTATTATCGTCTGCGAGGGCAAGACCGATAACGTATACCTTAAATGCGCTATCAAGAGTCTCGCTGCTGGATATCCAAAGCTGGTAGAGGCTGGAACGCCGCCGAAGCTAAAAGTCCGTTTTTTCAAGTATGCAGAGACCCGTACCGGCCAAGTAACGGACCTGACCGGAGGCGTTGGAGGTATTTGCAAACTTTTGAAAAGTTATCATGCGGATGTGGAAGGTCTATTCAAGGCACCGGTGTCCTCATACCCAGTGATTGTGTTGATTGACAACGACAGTGGTGCACACGGGGTCTATGAGGTAATCGCTGGCATTACGAAGAAGCCAAAACCACTAGGGCTTGCAGACTTTATCCACGTCACAAGCAACCTCTATGTTGTGCCGACACCTTTCGGACCAAACAAAGCGTTCACAGCAATCGAGGATTTTTTCGACAAACCAACCTTAGCGACAAAGCTAAACGGGAAAACGTTCAGTCGCAAGAGCAAAATCGATGAATCGACTGAGTATGGTAAAGCAGCTTTCGCGCGAGACGTTGTGGCAAAGAACGCTGGAACTATTGATTTCAGGGGATTTCAGGTAATTTTTGACAGGGTGATGAAGGTTTTGGACGATTACGAAATTCGGCGCAAGAAGCCAACGCCGTAGGCCTTTGACTATATTCGTCTGGGAGTACGTGAACACGCGCCGCAATGGAGCCCGTGCAGAGGTCACGCGGGCTCCTTATGTTCGTAGTACCGTGCAAAGGCTGCCGCGCAATACGGCAAGGCAGTTCTGCGATACGACACACGCCAGGAATTGAATCTCAATTTCGTGCGCAGCGTACGGAAGGCAGAAAACGGGCGAGGCGCGCCGCTGCGGCACCCGCGAACAGCGATTGAGATTGAGGCGACGGCTCCGCGGCACAGGCCCTAGCTGCCCACATCGAACATAATGCTGCGGATTGTGCTTTCAGACGCGATAGCGGGCTTTTGACCCGCCCGGGGAACGGCTATGGCTGGCGACAAGCTGACAGAACCAGAGCTTCAGGCCTGGTTTGAGAGGGTTACGTTTGACCGCTCTCTCGTAGGCCACATTATTGGTATCGAAGCGCTCCAAGCGCGGCTTGAGCAGCTTCAGGCAGAGCGTCTCGTGATGGAAGCGGTGACCCGGGAAGGGCTCGTAAAAGCCAGTCGAATCTATGGTGTTCTTGCAGACTCCGACCACTTGAGCGCCGACCGTAGTGTGGCCGCACCGGGACTGCCACAACTACGACCAGACCTCCTGCTCACGTCGGATATCCGTGCGGCAGGTAAGGTTGCCGCGTGTGCTTCAACGAGCAAAAGAACATACGACCGCTGTAAAGAGATAAACCGTTTTACTTCCGGGGAAGACGATGATGTTGGAGCGCTTTGCGCAGATTCGCGGCTATCGCATTTTTAGGGACTTTGTATGGCCCAACGAGCTCGAGAATTTTGGCCGATTCAATCTTGTCTATGGCTGGAACGGGTCAGGGAAAACGACGCTTTCCACTCTCTTCCGAGCGCTTCAAATGTCGACGAGCGTCAATGAAGGCCAGGTCGAGTTTATTTTTGACAAGACAAGCATCACAGGAAGAGACCTCAATCGAGCAGCGCTTCCTGGGGTACGCGTTTTCAACCGTGAGGTTGCCGCTCGTAGTGTGTTCGAGACTACCGGCGGAATGCTTGACCAGTTCCCTCCGGTTTACGTATTCGGTGAAGAGAGCGCTGAAAAGCAACGGCAGTTAGATGACCTTAAGCCGACGACCGAGAAGCTTGGTAAGGCCGTAACACAAGCAACAACAGAGGAAGCACGAGCACAGAAGGAGCTTAACGAATACGCGACAACAACAGCAAGAGTGATAAAGAATCTGCTGGTTGCGCCAGGTGGAAGCTTCAATAATTACAATGCGAGCGATTTTCGTTCTGGGATTGCGCGCATCTCTAAGGAAAGCAGGAAGCTACTAACTTTGGAGGAGCGTCAGGCGCTATTGGACCGGAAAGACGCACAGCCTCGAGAATTCATTCGTGTTTCCGAAGTTCGATTCCCAGACCTCACAACTTTGCGGAACGATGCTCGCGAAGCGCTGAAAAAGACTGTAGTGTCGAACGTTATCGGAGAGTTAGCGGGAAACGCCGACCTTAGCGCGTGGGTTCGGCACGGCTTGGCGATGCATACCAATGCCGGGGACTCCGATACATGTAAATTTTGCGCGCAACCATTGCCAGCGAGCAGGCTGAGACGGCTCGAAGCGCACTTCAACGATGAGTTTCGAAGCTTTACTCACGAACTTGAAAAGCTGGCGAGTCGCATTCAATCGGCAGCGTCTAGTCTAAATAATATCGACTTCGTCGACGCGGATGTCCTCTACCCTGAGTTTCGAAAAGAGTATGCGCAAGCACGCGGAAACTTCGAGCTGACCCTTGCGAACGTCAAGGACGCGCTTACCGCGCTGGCCGACGCCGTGAAGACAAAGCAGTCCCACGTGTTTGAGCCTCTCGACTTGGAGACTCTCGTTGAGGGCAGTGGGGAGATAACTGCAGAGAGCAAATCAATGCTGCAAACGTTTCTGAATGCGGTCAATAGGGGCGTCTCTGCCGTTGCAGAGTACATGGGCCAGCAGGCGTTCGCACAACTGGCCGCCATCGTGGAGAAGCACAATGAGAGGACCCGCTCGTTCACCGAGGAGATTAATTTGGTGCGAGACCGGCTGTATGCTCATGAGCTCGCGGTGGCTCTCGAAGGATGGCAGGAGAAACAGGATGAGCTCGCGCTTTCTGTGCAAGTACGTACCGACGCCGAAAAAGAAAAGGCAGAGGTCGATAAGCAGATTCGAGAGTTAGAGGCCACAATCCGTGAGCATAGGCGACCTGCGGAGGACTTAAATCGAGAATTGCGTGATTATCTTGGACACGACGAAATCAAATTCACCGTGGAGGACAATGGATATCGACTCGAGCGGCAAGGGCAGGCGGCAACCAATCTGAGTGAGGGGGAACGTACGGCGATAGCGTTCCTATATTTTCTCAAATCTCTTGAAGACCGGTCATTCGACCTATCAAAGGGGATTGTAGTAGTCGATGACCCAATTTCGAGTCTCGATTCGAACTCGATTTATAGTGCTTTTGGTTTCATGAAGCGCAAGTTGTGTGACGCCGGGCAGCTTTTCGTCCTGACCCATAACTACACGTTTTTGCGTCAGGTGCGAAACTGGTTTCAGCACCTCAATGGCAGAAAGAAGATGAAGCCATCCAAGTTCTATATGTTGCGCGCTTCAAATATCGACGGACAACGACGCTCTGTTCTTGAGGTGATGGACGCGTTCCTTCAAGATTACGAGTCAGAGTATCACTATCTTTTTAAGCGTGTCGTCGAGGCAAGTGAGATTGAAGGTGGTGGCGCATTGAAGACGTACTATGAACTGCCCAATCTCGCCCGACGGTTACTTGAAGCGTTCCTCGTATTCAAGATTCCAGATGAGGGAAGTCTCCACGCGCGACTGGAGGCCATCGAATTTGACGGACCGAAGAAAACGCGAATTCTTCGCTTCGTGGACACCCATTCGCATGCGGAACAAATCGCGGAGGGCCACGATGATGCGTCGGCGCTTGCTGAGGCGCCTAACGTTCTGAAGGATTTGCTCGAACTTATTGCCGCATGTGATAAGGGGCATTTCGATAGAATGAAGCTTTCGCTGGTTACCGCCTGATGACCATGACCGCTGACTCCATTCGGATTTCGCTCGAAGAACTTATTGCCCGGGAGGCATCCCAGCGTGCCATTAAGGTAAGTGCGTCCGACTTCTATAATCGAACGTACACGTTACAGTTAGCAGAGTTCGTCAGGTTGCGAGAAAAGCGGGCATGGACTGTCGACGATGTTCTGATGCGCTTCTGTAGCGTCTATGGCTGGATGCCGCGCGGCATTCAAGAATGGAATGTTGATGCCGTTCCGGCTCTAGCTCTTCTGCTCAATCAAGATGAACCTGATTTCGATGCCCTCATTAGAACGGCCAACCGGTGCATAAACAATTCAATCGTAGGGGCTTCAAAATTCCTGCATTTCTTCGACCCTCACTGCTATCCCATATTCGATTCCGTGGTCGCATCTCGATGGTGGCCGACGTGGGATGCATCCAAGGCGCTCTCGCGGTACTTGCTGTACTGGGAGGGGGTCCTCACGGTCGGCGATGAAGCGGCCATGGCTGCGCAGAGTTGGGCAAAAAATTGGATGGGGTATGAGGTTTCGGGTATTCGAGCCATTGAGGCGTTAGCGTTCTATACGCAGCGAGCGCTGAAAAGAGGTAGCCCACCAGTATCGGTAACTCAGTTGGATTGCGACGACGACATCAGAGGCCGGACGGACTGATTTGCGCACGTCCGGTACCGTCCGGGCCGACAGGGTATCAATGGAGGAGTATCTCGTGCTTGAACTCAAGGATGAACTCGGGTTCGAGCCTCCCACACCTAGTTATGACGCCGGCTTTAGCATGTAAGGGCTGGTTAAGCGGCTCGTCTCTGCCGCGCACTCGCGTTCTGCAAGGCCTAAATATCACGCAGCAAGGCGATGCTCGTAGTACGGCCGCATTTTGTCTTCAAGAACTGCGTACTGTGCCGCAAGGTCCTGCGGATTTGGGTTCAGCCAAGCAGCCACGTTTTCTGGCTTGATTGAAACAATGCAGCGGTCATGCCCCGCTTCGTCAACCTCAGGGGGAGGCTCGTCGGTGATAGCTGCGAAACTGTACAGGTCGGGCTCACCCGGGGCCGACCATTTTGACCACAAGCACGCTACAAGCATCCTGCTTCCATCGCGTGGTGTAAACTGCAGGATGACGTTTTCATCGTCTTCCCCTTCAGCCAGCACGCGCCCTTCCATCTTCGACTTCTTAACGTTCTCATAAAACGAGTCGACAATGAGCACACCGTGCGAGTAACCGAACACGGGCTTCCAGAAACCTCCCAGACTGTCTAAACGGGCGTTATACGTTCCTGGATACTTCAAATCATAGCTAGCTGGCTTTCCTGCGAGGCGACATAGATAGCGCATCGGTCGAACGACCAGCTGACCATTCTCCTGGATGAGCAATGGCGCGTAGTTCCCGGGGAAAATCCGCGAATCGCGGGGAAGCAATTCCGTGCGCCCGAGGTCGTCAATTCGGCCAAGAGCGGCTTGGATTTTGTCGCCAGCAATTCGCTTGCTCTCGGCCGCAGCTTTGGTTGTCTTTTTCTGCAGCGTCCTCTCTGCGGCAACCAGTCGAGCCCTCTGCTTGAACAGTTCCTCTTCGAGCGTCTTCGTCTGGTCCGCGTTGTAGCGGTCGATAAGCTGCCTGATTTCAGCTTCGGCGTCACTCTGCGGGTCCGCGAATGCCTCATCCATAGCCTTTGGAAGCCGTGCCTTTAGCCGACCCTCCGCGCGTTCCCAGTACAGCCTCGCAAATTCGCGGATGTCGATGGTGGCACCGAACATCCGAACAAATTTTTTGTAGTCAGCTTCAATCTGAGCTGAATAACACATGTTCACTCCCGGTCAAGGCCGCATTGCTGGACTGCATTGAACCCACACAGTGGAAGCCACAATGCTGTGCGCGACGCCGCATCGGTCTGGACGAAGTCTGCCCCGAACAGGCTACATCGCTCGTCCCCATCGCGTCGCTGGTCACACCATGATACCGGCGGAAAATCCAGGCTATACTGTACATACATACAGTGTTTTGCGATATGGATACTGTTCGCGCCCCGTTACCGGAGTCGATTCACCCCGCGCTTTGGCGTGCATCGCAGCTTGCGCGCGGTCGCGTGTCGACGGTCGATACTGGCTATCCGGTCTTGTCGCAAGAGCTGCCGGGCGGAGGTTGGCCCATTGGGGCGCTCACCGAAATCCTGGCGCAAGCGCCGGGTTCGGGAGAGATGCGGCTGCTGGCGCCCGCCCTGGGCACGCTGAAGGCGTCTGTCGCGTTCATTGAGCCGCCGTGCCACCCGTGCATTCAGGGTCTGGCGTATTCAGGCATCGATGCCGACAAGATTCTCCTGTTGCGCGCGAAGCGCTCGAATGACCAGCTATGGTCAGCGGAGCAGATTCTGAAAGCGGGCACCTGTGATGCCGCGCTGCTGTGGCAAACGCATGCACGCGCAGATTCGCTACGGCGTTTGCTCCTGGCCGCCCGCTCGAGCACGTCGCTGTTGTTCGTATTTCGGCCTATCCGTGAGGCATTAGATGCGTCCCCGGCCGAACTACGCGTGGCGGTGCGTCCCGCCGAAGGAGGCGTGAACGTGGACATCATCAAACGCAAAGGCCCGAAGTTCGAAGGCGACCTGACTGTGAACGTGCAGCCCGGCGCAGCACTCTGGAGCGCCCACGGTCGGTCACGCCGTGCATTCGTGCCGTTCGAGTTCGGAGTTCCAGCGGCCAGCGATGCACTTGCGTAAACGCTTCGGCTGCCTGGCGTAGTCAAAGGAGATTTCAATATGAGAGCGGATGAGTGGGTGAGAGAGGCAGAACGCGAGTCGAAGCTTGTCGACGCGCTGTACAAGGCGCGCTATCTGATTTCAATGCACCACGGCATGACCGTACGGTGCGATGGCGAAGAATGGGCGCTCGATTTCGGCCAGGAGTTACAGACAATTGATACAGCGTTGAAGGCGGCCGGTGTTGATACGCGGCGCATCAGACAGTAAGCGCTCGCCAAGCAGCTCGACTTGAAGCAGTGATTGGGGGCGAATAGCATGGAGGACCGACAGAGGTTGACGGATGCAAACAGAGAAATATCGCGGTTACACGCTGTGGGGTCACGCCATCCTGCAGCAAGAAGACATCTTGCGACCGAAGCGATTTGCGGCAAGCGGCACAATCACGCGCGACACGAAAGTCGTCGACGTGTCTGGAGTGCTCGGCACCTTCGGGACGAACGAGGAAGCTGAATTGGCCGGTATTGCATGGTGCCGCGCGTGGGTCGACGGCCACGAGTAGCGCGGAAGCGGCCATGTACCTTCGCGCGCGAAGATGAGCGGTCGACCTACGTTGCGCGAGGTACGAGCAAAAGGGCGCCCTGCCCGGTGGCGAATCGCCTGACAGCTTCGACAATCGGCACGTCTAATGCCCGATTTTGACCGAGTCCATTCCTAATGCGATATGCCTCCTACTCGAGACGCGCAACAGCGCTCACCATCGATTCAATCTGGTGGACTGCAATCGTCTTGTTTATCCCTCTCGGCCCCTCCACACAAGACATCCTGACGGCACCTGAGTCGTACGCCTCGACCATTCTTTTCTGGCTGGCAATAGGGCAGTGCATTCCCATTCTGGTGACCGGCTTGATGTGGGCAACATGGGGTACATCACCCGGCAAACGCGCGCTACATCTCCAGATAGTGGATGTCGATACCGGACGTGCAATGACAGTCCGACAAGCCGGGCTACGGACAATTGGGTATCTCCTAACCTTTGCCACGTTCGGCGCCGGCTTTCTGTGGGTCCTGTTCAATGACAAGAGGCAGACGTTGCACGACCGCATAGCCAATACGACGGTGGTGGAGGAGGAAACGAGGGCACATGCCGGAAAAACTGAGCTTCGGTGACCGAGCGAAGGCCAAACACCTGGCACTACATGACCGTTGCGGGTCCTCTTAGTCGGGCCAACTTCCGCCGCCCATCGACCGTTGCCGTTCGCAAATGACGCGCATCGCGCTAACTCTCCGTCATCGTAAGACCGTGAGTATCATTCACAGGGGCTCAATGAAAGAAGATGGTGCAATGGATGGCGCCGGCCTTTCTTGCTAGCCCTCTCCAAGTACTTAGGCTCAACCGTTTGCTGCCCGCTTGCCTTTCGGGCCCTGCTTCACATTAAAGCTGATTTTTTAGCCTTCCTAGAGCGACTTGATGCCTGTGGCCTGTAGCTCGGAGAAGTGCGCAAGCAGGTCTTCGCCCCGTCGTCTTGCAATATTGCTGCTCACGCGCCGCAGAGGTCGTCGCAAGGCCCGCTATATCGAACATCGAGCGACATTGATAATGCGGCCCCACTCTTTGCTGACCATTCCCTCAATTACCTGCTTGGTCACGTTGAACAGACTGGTCAGATTGGTGGCAATGACATCGTTCCAGTTCTCCAGCGTCATCTTGCGAAATACGCCATCCCGCGTGATGCCGGCGTTGTTCACAAGCACGTCAATCTCGCCCACCTCTTTCTTCACCTTGGCGAAGGCTGCTTCAGTGGATTCCCAGTCTGCGACATTGCCTTCCGATGCGATGAATGTGAAGCCGAGCGCCGACTGCTCGGCCAACCAGCGCTCCCGACGAGGGGAGTTCGGGCCACAGCCAGCCACGACCGTCAATCCATCCTTATGCAGACGCTGGCAGATTGCCGTGCCGATTCCGCCCATGCCGCCAGTTACATAAGCAATTCTCTTCGCCATGTCCTTGACTCCTTGCCGTTACGGTTAGCGCATGAAACATTCTCGCCAAGACGGCGAAATGTATGCCATACGATTTAATAGCACTACATATTTTCCAGCCTGGGAAACTCGAAGAACTGTTTTATGCCCCCGCGTCAACTTTCCGCCGACCCTTTCTTACGGACACGATGCGAGTGGCCGGACGTCAGCGAGGTATAGGATTTACATCACCGTCTGCCGCAAAGCCTGGCAGGTAGCCGTCGCGCCCGGCGTCTGCCCGGTACGAAGCCAATTGACGTCAAGATTGAGAAAGGTCGCAATCCGCGTGAATGCATTTAGCGGTGGGACCGTGATTCCACGGCGCCAGAATTCACGTCGGATTCACTGATGTCGAGCCGTCTGGCGGCACAGGCGGAACTGATGCCAGCCCGCTTCAAAGCGGTGTCAAGGCGTGCGGCAAGGGCGCGCCTCAGGCTGCTGCCCTCATCGCTACGCTGAAGGTACTCGATGGTTTGAGCGCGTTGATTCGTCATGCTGGAAATCTCTCAGTGATGTTCTTATAGTCGTCGCCTCTTGGCCGTCCGTTGAAGCTAACCGGTCAATTTGACAATTTCAAGTCTCGTCATATTTTCGACGCCAGACTGTAAGTAGATAGTTGCAAGCGCACACGGTGCAAATCCGATAGTCTGTCTCCTACTGGCGCCGAATTCAGTCAACCGGGGAAAAATAGCTGTCTGCGACCGGTAGTGATAAGCACAAATAGCCGCAATAGGTTTTATCGATTTGGCAAGACAAGAGCGCCAACAGATTACTGCGGCTGGATATTTGCCGCCTGCTTACCCTTCGGTCCCTGCTTGACGTCGAAGGTCACACGTTGCTGTTCCTGCAGCGACCTGAAACCCTTGCCCTGAATTTCCGAGAAGTGTGCGAACAGGTCTTCTCCGCCGTCATCCGGCGTGATGAATCCAAAGCCCTTCGCATCGTTAAACCACTTGACAGTACCTGAGGCCATTGTTTCGATAACCAGTTGTATTGGACGAGGTCGCCCGACAATTCAGCGCCCATGAGGTGTGTTTTTTAACACAGCGAATCCAGGCGGGACATGCGCGTTTACGATATTTGAGACACCTCAAAGGTGATGCATCTCATAACATGTGTGTTAAGCACGCTCATAAGCGAAATACATCCCGTTAAACGTTTTTCCAGCGGTGAAAACCAAGCCGAAAACTGCTTGCGCCAACCGCTGTACCGCTGTGGCGCTCAAACGGTTTCTTTCGCTGTCGAAGCGTTCTTGAGTCGGCAAACGTATCCGGAAATTCCAGCGTCAGCATCGTGAGTACAGCCTAGCAACCATTTTCAAGCTCCAACCTAAGATGCTCGGCCACGAGGCGTCACACGAGCGAGAACTCTGGATTCGCTTATACGCTGCGTTCGTCGTTGTTGATTCCTGCAGCAATTGTTATACGGTGAGGCTTCCAGTATGGTTGTAGCTCCAAAAGTTAGAGCAGTTATCCCTCGCTTTTTGGTGCGTGTTGGTCCCGCCAGTTTTTTCCGAGGCTTAGCCCTCGTCGTATTGGCTGGCAGGACTTTTTTTGTACACCAGCCAAGGCCTTCGCCTCCCGCACGGCGGTGCCTTGCTAAATGAAACGGAGCAATGCTTCGAGGAGCATTCAACAATGGACGCCATCTTTACCGCAGAGCCGTTTATCGCTCCCGACGGAAAGACGGTTGTTATTGTTGCATCGGTCCATCAACGGTCTGTGCAATGCTCAATCACCCGTGCGGCGCTCGAACAGCATTTCAGGTTGCATCCGCGTGCGGACGATATGACGATGCTGAAAGCGTTCAAAAACAGCCAATCGAGGATTGTCGCCATGGCCGAACGGCGAATGCTCAAGGCGCCGGGCGAGCCGATAGCCTTGAATGCCGCAGACGTCGCAGAGAGGTGATACACCTTCGAGTCGAAGCCGATACATCCACATTCGAGCTCAGCCCCACTGCAGGTTTTCGAAACGAAGTGCACCGTCGCCTCGATATCTTCGAGACTTGCTTCAATAAACAATGACGATGAAGGAAAAAAGCGTCTCGCGCAAAGCTCATGCGCTTGAGCGCGTCGCGAGTGAGGACTTGCGAGCTTCACTGTCGTATATCAAATTCCTATTCGTCATACGTAGAGGCAGGTCCAGCTTTCTTTCGGAGGCCAAAGACGCTACATCTTCGTCGTGACAGCGTGATGACCCTTGCAGTAGAACACGCGCGTGCCTTCGTTCGCATGTCAGCTTGTAGCAGGTGGGATTAGCGTTACAAAGCCGTACTCCTGGGCACTCCTGCCTTACCCGATGAACAAAAGCCGCCGCTGTAAATGTCCTCCCGACAAGCCGGCCTTTGCCGCAGTGCACATCGCCTGGGCATCGAATCCGGGAACCCCTGGCGGCCGCAGGCCAGTTGACCGGGTTTTCACGCAGCAAACGTTTGCAGCTCAATGCCCACAAGGCGGTGCCTGTGCGCACGCACTCCCCTGTCCCGTTATGTCAAACCAAACAATTGACATTCATCCACGCATCAATAGAATTGGATTGCTGCGGCGCACCACGGCATTGCTCAGGGCCGATGAGTTCCCGTGCATTTCTGTCCGGCTGTTTCTTTCGCGGAATGAACGGTGAGGCAAACTTGATGCGGACAAACCGTCCCCTTCAGGAAGCGAGCTAGCTATGACGTTCGCACGTTCGCACCCCTCAACGATGCGGTGAAGTAATTCGCCCGTTGGTCGAATCTGGCATACAGGCGCATCCAATCGATGCGCCGAATATCAGTAAGTCCTGTCCACAGCACACAGCGATTGTCCCGAGCCGCTAGCGTTCGCTGTTCGCGTGACATAGCGAAACGCACGCGCTGGTGAGTCGGTACGGGGAGGCCCTATGTCTACAAGGATGACGCGGTTTAAGGGAGCACAGGCGCTGGAGCGCGTCGCGAATGCCGCTCATGAGGTGCAGGCGGCGTCCGTCGCGCTTCAGCAGTACTTCTCGCCCCACGGCGATGCGCGGCCACCAATGCTGGAGCTGGTGAGATTTGAAGCCGCGATGCTGGAGCTCAGCGCTGCGCGAGCGGACTTCGACGCCGCATTTACCTTTGGGTCGAACTTGCAGTGCGGTCAGAGCGACGTCGGCTTACTCGAGGAAAGCGACTGAATTACACGCCGAGCCCTTTCGTGTATTTGGTCAAGCGACGCGATGTAAGCGTTGCACTCTTTGACGAACCCCGGAATCCTGGCGAGCCAACGTTAGAAGCGAAGGCATTCCCGATATGCCGCCATGCCGACCAGGCTCATCACCCGGCCACGCCTTCGCACGCAACGACGATGCGCTGCTTGCCTAGGCGGCCTCAAGAGTAACCGCGTTGCTGCGGCAGCGGGCGTCCTCGATGACCTGCATGAGTACCTCGCAGGAGAACGGCTTCTGCAGACAGACGTCGAATAGCCGGGCAAGGTCTCCCTCGCTGTGGGCGTCGCCCGTCATCGAGACGAGAAAAGCTCCGGCGCGAGCCGGCGCGTCTCTCAACGACCGTGCGACAGAACTGCCCCTGATGTCGGGCAGGTTCTCGTCAAGGAACGTGATTTCAAAAGCGCCTGTACGAAGTAGCGCGAGGGCGGTTTCGCCATCGTACGCAACGACAGCGTGGTGACCGTAGCAGTCCAGGAGGAAAGCGAGACTGTCCGCAACAGACTCATTGTCGTCAACGACGAGCGCGTTCATTCAATATTCCAATTACAAGAAGTTTGCGGCGTTGGCAACGATTCTTATTATGTAATAAGTATTATTAAATGATTAAACGGCGTAGCCTATCCGCTGTTTTACGGACTAGTACTTAAGTATAACCACGAACTCGTTCAACAGTCACTGAAATAACAACGTTCGGTTCAAGGACTGCGAAATAGCTCTACGCCTCGCCGCAGAACAGCGCCGATTGTGTGCAGTATTCACGTCTGCGCATACGTCCACTTGCTCGCGCAGCACGCGCGACGATGCTGTCCTGCGGCCCCTCCTCGGCCTGAACAACCAGTGACCTCGCTAGGGTCCGCGTTCGGTACTTCGATACGCCCAGAAGATAGCTCCGTCATGATGCTTCCCCAGTATCACTTGCCAGCGCGCGAGCGTGGCTTCCCCCGCGTCGGCAGCTCACCGTCTGCAGCCCGTAGGGCACGGAGAACGAGCAACCGGACATACTCCGGACAGCGCCACCACGCAACGGCGTTGCGTGCGTGCGACGCGGTATCAAGCGCCATTACGACCTGCTCTTTGCTGCGCGTCCCGTGGTACGGCGCGCTCTCTTACAACATATTCATTATTTCACGCGAATAACCCTGCTGGCCTGCCATGCCGATGTGAGGATACTCCGGTCGGAATTACCGACCTAAAATTGACGCGGACCGCCCTTTTCTTACGAAAATCCTGTGCTTCGCAAGAGGATGACATGCCAAGGATGTCAGATTCGGACGCGGTGAATCGCGTCCAATGCGCCAGCACGCTTGTGACCGATAAGCTCGACGCGCGCCGACGTCGCGCTCCGGACTTTGCTGCAGAGAACGAGGCGCTGCACGGTCTCGCTCAGGCGCTAAACGCGCCGGATGGCGTGATGCTCCAGACGCTGGTCGACACCGCGCTGAAGTTGTGCAACGCCGGCAGCGCGGGCATCAGCCTGCGCGAGCGTGGTGCGAGTTCACCTCTTACCTTCCGCTGGGTGGCGCTAGCGGGGCATTGTGCGGGCCTCGTTGGGCACCTCCTTCCATCCGATAACAGCCCGGCGGGCGTCACGCTTCAACTGGGCTCACCCCAGCTGTTCGCCTTTCCCAACCGCCAGTTCGATTGCCTGGCCCCCGTCACGCTGGATGTCACCGAAGAACTGGTCGTCCCGGTTCCCGGCACACCCGAGCCCTGGGGCGCGTTATGGGTCATGTCTCATGATGAACGCCAGTTTGACAGCGAACACCGCCGCGTCCTGACGAGTCTTGCAAATTTCACGTGTGCCGCCTTGACCATCAAGCAGGCGAAAGCCGACGCAGAAACGCGTGCTGAGGAAGCGGAAGCCGCCAGGAATGCGCTCGCTGCCGTCGAGACTCATCAGGTCGATTTCATCGCCACGCTCGGTCACGAACTGCGCAATCCGCTCGGCCCGATTGACACCGCGCTTGCCGCGGCGCAAAAGCTGGCAGCTGGTAGTCCCTCCGTGCTATCTGCGCTCGCACTCGCCAACAGGCAGGTGCAGCAGCTAAAGCGCCTCGTAAGTGACCTGCTTGACGCGTCGCGTATTCGGCACGGCAAGCTGTCGGTCCGCCCCGCCTACGGACTGCTCGGCGACATCGTAAAGGACGCGATGGCCGCCGTCACGGACGAAGCTGAGCGACGTCAGCAACAGCTACAGGTGACGCTGCCGCAGTATCCGGTGACGGTCCTGGCGGACGCTGCCCGTCTGACGCAGGTCGTCTCAAACCTGCTGTCGAACGCCGTGAAGTACACGCCATCGGGAGGTGAAATCAGGCTACGGGTGGATGCCCCCGACCCGAATACCATACCCGCGCACGATTCGACGCCCAGGGACGCCACCATTGTCTTGCGCGACAACGGAATCGGCATTGCGCCAAATGTCCTGCCGCACGTGTTCGATATGTTCGCCCAATCGCCGTCCGCGCGAACACGTTCGGAGGGTGGACTGGGTGTTGGCCTGTCTGTCGTCAGATACCTGGTCAACGCCCACAGGGGTGAGATTGCTGTCGTCAGCGAGGGTGAGGGCAAGGGAACAGAGGTCACAGTACGGCTGCCCATCGTGTGCAGGAATCAGGTCGACCACGCGGCGGCAACCACGCACGGCTTGCCCCCAGCCCGCATCCTGCTGGTAGACGACAATGCAGATGCCACCGAGGCACTCGCGATGTTACTGACGCTCGACGGTCACGAGGTCAGACGTGCGCAGTCCGGACCGGAGGCGCTCTCGATAGTCGAGTCGTTCACGCCCGACATTGCACTCATTGACATCAACATGCCAGGCATGGACGGGCGTGAACTGGCACTCCGGTTGCGCGAGCATGCGCAATGCTCATCGACCCGTTTGGTCGCACTGACCGGTTACGCCTGGACAACGTTCGACTCCGCCGCCGTTGAGAGCGGATTCGACCATCGTCTCATCAAGCCGCCCTCGCTTGAGGACCTCGCGTATGTCTTGCGTGGTTAGCTCGACCACGAATGCAGTGACAAGGAGAACTGAATTGAGGGCCGTCGAATCGACGCTTGCCGAAAATCAGGCAATCGTCGGCCTGGCTTTAACAAGCCGAGCCGATAGTGAGCGCCTGCGAAGTGCAGTCATGAAAGCCCGACCCAAGGCTGATTCTGAGCGCTTGCCCAACATTGGGTTATTGCCAAGTTCGGCTGGAAACGCCGTTGAATCGAACAATGGGGTCGCGGCGGCTGTTTATTGTTTTGTAGGAGAGTCCGGTCTACGAATGGGTAAGGTCGGCGTCCAAACGGGTACGTCCAGGAGGGGAAGCCGTTGATGGCGCGCCGCATGAAGATAGACACGCCGACCTTCTGTCAATGCTATCCGTAATCGCTGCGCCGACCTGGGTCGGGAGAACGCATTGACGCCAACGATTGGCTCATACTCGTCAGCATGAAAGACCCGATACCGCCTCAGGAACTCTGGTCCCGGCAGGCCTTGGGAGTTGGCCATGAGCGAGCCATAATCGGCGTCGGCCGGGTCAGCAAGCTCGTAAATAATGCGGTCAAGTAACTCGAACCGCTTACGAAGCGTACCTGCACCTCCGAAGAAAGCATGAAAATCGCGATAGCTCACGACCTGCTGCTCGCGCGCTGCGAAAATCAGTGCCTCCGAATTCTGACGACGACCGAACCGTCAAAGGCAGGCGCCCCAAATTGTGCTCGTCACCCGCCCGCTTAACCATAGCTGCCAACGGTTCCTCCACGCGTTTCATTGCAGGGGCGCGCGCGCGACTTAAAAAAATCGGTGGTGACGGCACGACGCGCGCGAGTAACTCATCATGAGGTCTGTTGTCGCGAATACGCTGTGCGTTCACGCACAGTCGGCCCAATGGTGCCCTTTCGCAGCCGTTACCGACTCACCCGTCGGTCCTCGCGCGACCCAGCAATTTGACCCTATGTAGGTCGCAGGACATCTGCGAGGTCATCAAGCGACAGGCGCTTCGTGAAACGGGCGTCAAATACCAGTTCGTCAGTCCGGGGTCTGCCGACGCTATCGTGCAGGATTCCGCTTCTTCCCACCACGTGATGTGTGGCCACCGGACTCGTCATTCGGGACTCGTCAAAGTAAAGCTCCTCGGCATGCTGGAGCGACACGAGGGACTACAGAAATAGCCAGAGCGATAGGTGGAGGCGGTTTTCGGAATCGGAGGCCGACGAAGCGCCGCAGCGCGTGATGGCCGAGGCTCGAGGCGGATTGGCGGAATTGGCCACGGGAACCTGCAATTCGCGTCGTAGGCACGGGGTCCGAACACGTCGGTCCAGTAAGAGAGGCCGCAGCGTATCAGCGCCAGTCATCGACCACCGGGACACGCGGATGCAATCAGCCCCAGTGCGTCAACAGTATGCCGCCACACGACAAAGTCGTCGGTTGCGCGGTCGCGGCTTCTCCTTCTGTGCGTCGCTTTCACGGCGACGAGGTACGTACCTTGCGCATACATTTATCGGGACAAAACCCGAACAAAGGCTGAGTCGATATGGAGGCCAACAGCTCCGTCACCGAGCGGGAGCGTTTGCACCGACTACATGGTTTCGGAATCCTTGACACGCCGGCTGAGTCGCCTTTTGATGCGATAACGCGCCTGGCGGCCATGTCATTGCGTGTCCCGGTAGCGCTGATTAACTTCATCGACGAAACCCGACAGTGGAGCAAGTCGGCCTGGGGGATGCAGCCTCGCCCCGTAAGCAGGAGGGACTCGCTATGCGCGCACGCAATTTTAACGGGCGACATGCTCGTCATTCCGAACGCTACCAAAGATGACAGGTTCT
>BBSL01000032.1 GCA_001319865.1 Burkholderia sp. E7m39
GCGACCACCCGCAGGTTGTCGGGGAGCCGAAGGTTGTCTTCTATGCCGGGGCGGTCCTGAAGACGTCAGATGGTGCTAGCCTTGGTACGCTGTGCGCTATCGACCATGCGCCCCATCGTGTCACGGATGAGGAGCAGAGCGCGCTGAGGACCCTCGCCAATTGCGTGGTTATCTATCTCGAAGGACGGCAGGCGTCCAGACGCCTGTCGGAAGCGCAAAGTCGTCTGGAGACGGCATGTCGCAACCGTGACGAGTTCCTGGCAATGCTGGCCCATGAGCTACGGGCGCCGCTTGCGCCTATCCACACAGCGGTTGAAGTCCTTGCAAGGCGTGAGGCGACAGATGCCCAGCGCACTTGGGCGCAGCAAATTGTGCGTCGGCATGTCCACTTCATGAGCCAAATCGTCGACGACTTGCTGTCGGCGTCCCTCGTGTCTCGAGGTGTTGTAGCACTGACGCTGGAACCGCTGCGGCTGTGTGACCTCGTGGACCGGGCAGTCGAGCTCAGTGAAGCAGGTGTGGCAACGGGCGTCCATCGCCTGACGATAGACGTGGACGAGGCGCTCTACGTGGACGCCGACATCACTCAATGCCCACTAATTATCGCCCATCTGTTGAAGAATGCGGCGAACTATACGCCCCCTGGCGGCCGTATTGATGTGAGCGTCCAGGCCAGCGACACGGACGTCGCCCTGCGGGTGCACGACAATGGCGTCGGAATTGCCACTGCTGACCTGGAGGAAATCTTCGAGCTGTTCCGACAGACCGAGCGCTCGCTGGCGCGTTCGCCCGGCGGAATGGGTCTCGGACTCACCTTCGCCCGTAAGCTGGCTGAACTCCACGGAGGTACGCTGGTGGCCGATAGCGAGGGCGTGGGTCGCGGAAGCGAATTCACGCTGACGTTACGCCGGGCCGAGCCGGTGACTGCTCCCGTCACCCTTGAAAGCGAAGATGCCTTGACGGCAACGCCCATGTCCGTACTCGTCATCGATGACAACCACGATACGGCGGACGCGATTGCATTGTACTTCGAACTGTCTGGCCATGAGACACGGGTCGCCTATTGTGCCGCGGAGGCACGGGCTATCGTGGATAACTGGCTGCCCGACGTCGTTTTGAGTGACATCGGGCTGCCGGACATAGATGGGTATGAGTTGGTTCGGGCATTCCGCAAACTGGAGCGACTTCAGGCAACAACTTTTGTGGCGGTTACTGGTTATGCCGATGACAGGACGGCAGCCATCGAGGCAGGCTTCGACGCCCATATGCCGAAGCCGGTGGATGCGGGCAAGCTCGAGCGGTTTCTCATCCGGCACAGAGCGAGAGACAGGCGTTCGCCCTGAGTGAGTACACCGAAGCCGATTCGGAGTTCTCGTGGTGAGTCCCGTCCGCACAAAGGCACGCGCCCGATTCTCCAGCCTGCCAGGGGGCGTCGTTCGTGCCGGCCTCCACCGTCTATCCTGATGACCCGTACGCGATTTCCGTAGACCCGCTACCAGTACCCCTTCTTCATACGCCCGCAGCAGGCGAACCTATCCCGGCTTTCTTCTGCCTTTTTTGCATGTTTTTCTGCGCCGGGTCAGACATTGTCCCATTCGTGTTTGCACCAGACGCACCAGACGGCGTGCCCGTCGCACCGCTTGTGTTTGGGATGCCCATGCCGGTTCCACCTTGCCCCGCCGCGTTGCCACCGCCTGTCCGGCCACCCGCGCCCGCGCCTTGCGCATACGCGGCGCCGCACAAGCTCAAAATTAATGCCCATATCAACATCCGCTTCGCAGCAATTCGCATGACCGGCTCCTTCGCTCGAGGCGGCTTGTGCGTCAATGGCGGACGCGTAACCGCCTTGCTTCTCGCGCAATTGCTGTACCGCCCTTCTGACCACCCGACAGCGACAGACGCAAAGATATCCACCGAGTACTGCGCGCAAAGCGGTAGTTGTGCATCTGGCAAGAAGGGGGCGCACTTGCGCACACGGCATGTCGACCTCAGTCACGCATCGCGCTCCGTCTTTCGCGTGAACAAAGAGTCGGGACCACACCTGCAGTTCGTGCGCCAGTGACGTTGTCTTGCCGTGCCGTCATGCCCGACAGGCCTCTTGCATGGCGCGCCGCTGGTTGCAACGTACAGGACAATCGCTACTGCACACTTTCCTGGGACCGAGCCTTGCTGCCACGAAATTCCTGCCTGTGGCGTTGTTCGTAATTGCAGCGGGACTGGTCCCACGAACGACCCACTACTTTCCTATACGGAGGTTGTGATGAGCAGTTTTTCCGGTGAACACGCGGTTGCATCGCAGAGAGCCAGTTTCGAAACGCTCTCCGACGTGTGGACCAAGGCATTTGGCTGCATCGAAAAGCTGAACGAACTGAACCTGCGCGCCTTCAATTCGACGCTCGCCGAAAATCAGGCAATAGCAAGCGCGGCGATGTCGACAAAAGACCCCCAGGAACTGTTCGTATTGCAAGCAAAACGGGCTCAAGCCGCCATGCAAGAAGCACAGTCGTACTGGCGGCACGTGTACAACATCCTGTTCAGCGCCCAGGCTGACCTGGCGTCGAGTGCCGAGGTGCAGTTCAGGCAGCGCCAACGCGACGCGCAAGCGTTTGTCGACACGGTCGCTAGCAATGCACCGGCCGGAAGCGAAGCGGCTGTGAATGCCTTGAAATCGGCAGTTACGACCGCCAGTGAGGCGACGAACGCGACGATTGGAGCAGGTAAAAAGGCGGCGGAGCAGGCGCTTGAAACTGCGGAGAAAAACGCTAATGCAGCGACTTCTGCCTCAAACGGCGCGACCAAACAGGCCGCTGAACATCTCAAGGGCGCCGCAAAGAAATGAGGATGCATCGACGCGCCTGGACACCGTTTGGCACGTGGCTTGCGCGCTGTGTTGTTTTCTTCCTCCGGAGCAAATCATGACTAAGCCCGACCCGCGGACGGACCCGCCCAACACTGGTGCGAAAATCATCGGTAGCACCGCCGTCGGCGCAGGACCCGGACCGGAGGTGATGGGAGCGACGACGCTCAATGGCGACAAGGTTATGTCATCCGACGGCGAACACGTGGGAAAGATTTACGACATCATGCTGGATGTGCGAAGTGGACGGATTGCTTATGCGGTCCTCTCGACCGGAGGATTCCTGGGCATCGGCGATACGCTGCACGCCATCCCATGGAGCGCCCTGACCCTCGATGCAATCGACAGGTGTTTCGTCGTCGACATCCCGGCCCAGCGGCTCAAGGACGAGCCCGGGTTCGACAAGGACCACTGGCCTTCGATGGCGGATGAAAAGTGGGGCACCACTGTCCATCACTATTACAACCGCGAACCGTACTGGACCGCGACCCGTGATGTCAGCGAAGGGCGAACGACCGACATTTAGTGGTCCCAAGTGGCGGCTGAGTGTCGGTCTCAATCCGTCGCGGTCCGACAGCGCGGTTCGCCCTGTTTCACGGGTGTGCAGCATTGGTTCACCAGCACTACTGTCAAGGAGACTTGAATGACACGTCGACGAAATAAGCACTTGGGCGACGCGGATAATGAAGATAGCGCTGTCAAGCCTGGCGAAGTCGAGGTCCCTGGGGCCACACCGCCAGCTTCTGACCCGTCAACTCCCATTCTTCGGTCGGAGGACAACGAAGAAATGGTCGACGAAGATTCGCCAACGTGGCCAGCTGGCGCTCTTGCGATGCGAGGCTTGAGTTTTCGCCGCATGATATGGGCCGAGGATTTGCCGGAACGCCGGCAATCATACAATAGCTATCCGTCATTGCGGCCGCGAGCGGTTCGTCCAGCGCAAGCTAAGACAAGATGCGGAGTGCCCCCGTTCTGCCCTCTTTGCGTTCACTTCAGATGAGTAAGTTAGGTATCTCTGCCTTCGGGGTCGAAAATACCGGGGCTTTCTTGGCCATCGACTTCTCCCGAACCGTAACATCGCGGGCAGAGCTGCCACCGCGCTCCGTCGCATTTGGAGCACGTGACGGTTTCCGACCTTGACGACACGTCCGAAACAGTCTCGATTTCGATTATCTGCACCTTGCCCGTTCCGCCACAATTTTCACACCTGATTTCTCCGTGGCCACCACATATCTGACAGGTAATCATGGTCCCTCCAGGTGGCTGGTTGCACATGGTTATACTACTCCCAGCGCCTGAGAACACGGCCGCAAACGGCGTCCCGCGCCGACTTGGCAACGATGAGCTTGGATACCCCGCGGACCATCCTGGCATGGATTGCAACCGGCTTTTACGGGCTTCAATCCAGTCGTGGTCGCCGAACATGAGAATGTCAGGGCCGGCGGCCCCCGGGTCGGCACTCATGACTGAACCGGCGGCAAGTGTCTTTCCGATGCGAATGCAGTGCCTTGCGAGAAGTTCATTGTCCCGCCTACGCGAGACGTTTCACCCGAATCGAGTAGTCATCCCGCTCCGACTGGAAGATGTCGCAATTGGCGTTACCGGTGCAGTGTCGATAACCGTCGAAGGCGCGTCATACTCTCGAGCATGATTTAAGCGCGACGGCATAGCTTGTGTCCCGCCCCCCCGTAACCATGACGTCAAACTTGAATCACGGCGAGGACTGCCGGCACGTCGCCGATGACACGACTCTGATGTCCCCTGCCCGTCGTATCCTCAAGCAGTATCGCGCCTCCTGCCGCGACGCGGCGTCGTTCACCGTCACTGGCCTCAAACTCCACTTCTCCGCTGAGAACAAATGCCCTCATGCACATGGGCGAAGGATGAAGGTCGCCGACCCATCCGCTGGGCGCGCACAAAAATCCATAGCGTGTCGCTGCCGCGAAATCCGACACGTCAAAGGGTTCAGCGGGGGGGCGCGAAGTTGCGTGTTACCAGCTGCAGGCTTACCGACCCAAAATGGCTTTCGCCAACCGCGTCTGGAAACAGTTGTGGAAAAGACAGTGCAACCGCCACGGGGTCTCTCCTTCAGCGGCCTATGTTCCAGTCGGCGTTCGACGCGCCCCATCAGCGTGGCTCAGAGGTCCGTGCCACTCAGCCCCCCGCGAGACGTCGGCCGCACAACGACTCGCTTGAGAGTCCCGCCCGCTGGCCCGGGCGTCAAGTCACGGTGACGAATTGCGGGGGCAACGCGTCACCAGGGCAACTGGGTCGCAGAGGTGTGCTGTCCGCTTCGCCCGGACTATTTCTGCCATTGCCCGGAGGCAAGACGCAAATGGCTCCGTCGCCGGTCTTCCTCCGCGGCGACTGTCAGCCGGCGGCTCAACTAGAAATTTTCAGTTTCAGAATACACAAACCCGTGGTCAACATCTCGGCCATCCGCGACGTTAAGGATGCAAGAGGCGAGAACCGCCCGCGTCTCTCGTCGCGCCCCGCGCTCACCTCAGCGCCTGTCGGCTTTCTACATGCAGGAGCGGAACATGAAAAGCGTGAACGGGCAGTCTCTGCGCAGCCAGGTCGAGAAATGGCTCGCACCGGCTCCGGCGATATCGGGTCATGTAACCAGAATCAGTCGCACCCGGATGGGCGGGCGACGGTGTGTGTACGTTGAGACGTCGTCATCACGCGGAGTGCGCGCGTTGTTCTTCTTCAGGCACGATGACGGCAGCTGGTACGTGTTTCCGCCTGCTGGCAATACGCCGAGGGGGACTGCCGACCGCATTGCCCGTAAGGGGTCGACGCCGGCGTCCCCACCCGTGTAAGGCCGGGGCCATCGCGCGTTGGGCTCGCGGCTAGCCCCTGATGGACGTCGCTCGGTCCAACGACGCGATAGGCGGATTCGGCACAAGGAGCGGGACCGGATTTAGCGCAGCTCCAGCTCGATATCCTCAAAGAGCACGTGCTGAAGCCCGCTCGAGAACAGGACGCCAAGTTCGTCAATCTTCTCGCGAAGGAAGGACAGTCATATGAAGATAGTGTGCGCCAGATGACGAGTGGATATCCGCTAGAACGGTGAAACTGAAGAGCGTCGCCTCCCGCTGGCGCGAAAGCCGGGACTCCAGTTCAAGTAGTCCAGCTACCGAAAGCTGGGCAACGGACTCGGCGAGTGCGGCCCCAACACCAACGCCGCGATGTGGAGGCATGACCCAGATTTCAAGCACCTCAATTTCAATCGATGGAAGCTGTCCGGTGGCGGCGTCCTCAATACGGACTACGAAGGTGCAGTAGCCCACCGGCGAGCGGCCGACGTACGCGACGAGTTGGTACCCGAACCGCGCGCAACCGGCGACGAATCGCCGTCTCCGCAATCTTCCCTCTCAGTTACAGAGGACCAGGCCGTATGCTGCTCAGACAGACTTTGCCCGGAAAGAGGCGCCGCCTCACGGTCCGCCTCATCCTGCTCGCGCGCATCACGCAGCTTCTTTCGCAGCAAGCGGGCCGAAGCATGGGGAGATGAGTTTTCATGGTGCCCGCAGTAGACGACATATCTCTGGCCGCCGCGTTGGCACTCAAGAACAGTTCCTCCGGCCCGGACCTCAAGTGGCAAGGGCGTGGGGAGCGGTTTAGACTGCAATGAATGGCGCGCGCGCAGGTCGAAAGTCATGCAGACGGCAGTGAGTCTCTGGGTGGACAGGTTGAGCCCCGATTTTATCGCCGTGGCTTGCATGGCCCCTGCGAACAGCGCCACCACCGCAACGGCGCTGCGTGCGACGCTGCATCGACCGCTTTCATGACCTGCGCCTCACTGCGCAACCCGTGCCCAGCGCGCTCTCTCACAGCAAGCTGGTATCAGCAAGACCGATGTCGGGCCTGCGATAGCTGCCCCCTATTGCGCTGCCCCATCAACAAGCTGTCAATCCCTGTCGGCAAGAGTGAGTCAATGGTGCGATACTGAAAGCTCTTGAGTGAGGGGCCCATGTCATCACGCATCGATAAATCGTGGCTTGTCTTTGACAGCATAGAGAACGACAACCACGACCGCTGTGTAGACTTATTCTTGCGCCCTGACAACACATACTGCTTTGAAGAGTTCCGTCGTGATTTTGAGGACAGCGGCGCATGGACGCCTGTCCAATACTATTCTGGCGCAGTCTTCCGGTCGAAAACGGAGGCCCTTACAGCGGCAATGGGCGTCGTCACCTGGCTAGCGGACAACGCCAATCCATCTTAGGCGCGTCGAGGCACGGAACCGCAGTCGAATCGCAATTTGCAAGGTCGGCTCCTCAGTTCACCATTTTTCGGTGAAACGTAAAAAAAGCCATGTTTTAGGGGCTCTGTCGCTTGCACGGCGAATTAACCATTGCTACGCTTGCCGTCAGCTTAAGTCGACGCATGTGCCGAGCACTCCCAGCCTCGGGGTGCCTCGTCTTAAGCATTCTCAAAACCTGACATGAGGATGTCGATGGCAACGAAGACGGCAAAACCGGCAGCGAAGAATGCTGCAACCAAGACGGCAGTGAAGAAGGCGGCTGCACCTACAAAGAAAGCTGCGGCAACTCCGGGAGCGCTCAAGCCCCAGAAAGACACATTCACAAAGGCATCGCTTGCCACTCATGTGGCCACACAGGCTGGGGTTGAACCGAAGCAGGCGAAGGCCATCCTCGCTGCTCTTGAGGACACTATCCTGGGTTCTGTTCACAAGAAGGGCGCAGGCGCGTTCACCCTCTCCGGCTTGCTGAAGATTGGTGTGCAACAGGTTCCCGCGAAGAAGAAGCGCTTCGGCAAGGACCCGTTCACGGGCGAGGAACGCTGGTTTGATGCCAAGCCGGCGACGGTACGGTTGAAGGTGCGCGCGCTGAAGAAGCTGAAGGACGCAGCGGCATAAGCGCCCCCGCCGCTTGTTAGAAGGCCCGCTTTTCGAGCGGGCTTTTTTAATGGCATCGCCGCTTTTGACTTCTTTGAATTTGTCCTACGCAGTCGGCAAGGAAACGGCCAACCCTGGCCGCACGCCCATGGCAACGCGCTCGTACGCACTGCGGCTCAAAGAGATTTTTTCAAAAATCTCTCCAGCAGATAGCTGTTTTTCCTGGTTGCCCGGTCGGCGGCCAAATGATGACCTCTCACGCGACATATACTCAAGGCAGCCTACCTCCATGGTGGACTGCCGCATGACTGGTCGGACATCAACGACAGCGGTCATGGGACAACCGGTACTGTGGGATAGTCTTGAGACACCGGACGGGGTGGCGAAGTTAGCGCCCTGAGACAAACGGCTGACGGGCGACGCTGGCTCCGAGGGGCATCTCATGATGCTTCGGAATGTGTCTGAAGGCCCCGTTCAGGATAAGGCGGGGCTCAACTTCACCAAGGGGCATTCATAAAAACAAAGCATGTTCGATAGGGAAAAAGCGGGTTGTTGAGGTCAACAGATGCAAACTGAGAACTACCGCGGATTCTCGCTCTGGGGTCATGCCATCCTGCAGCAGGAAGACGTCCTTCAGGCTGAGCGATATGCAGCCAGCGGCACAATCACGCGAGAAACGAAGTTCACAAAAGCATCGGGCATTCTGGGGGTCTTCAATTCTGAAGAGGAAGCGGTGAGCGCTGGACTTGCGTGGGCACGCGCCTGGGTTGACAGCCACGGGTGACCACTTTTACGCGTTGCACGCGCTCGGAGCGATTTCTGTATCAACTCGTTTGCTAGAAATGTCTTTAGCCGGCTGGTGTCCTCCGGTCGTGGGCTGTACCTACCCGTGCTAGCCCGTTCGCGTACGAACTTCCAGCCAGGACGTCAATTTAACGTGCCTGGAAAATGTTCGCCTACGAATCCGACTCACCTAAAGATACCGCTTGGCGTCGCACTAAGAGCCCAGGTCCGTTCTTGAGACACGCATTATCAGTTCCGCCACCCGGCAATGCAGAGATTTCCACCGTTCCAATTCCCGCTGGAGAATTGCCAACTCGTTGCGCTGTGCGGACGTATTCACGTTAATCCGCGCGAGCACAGCCAAATATTCCTGAAGTAGCCTGACGTGCTCCTGGCGGTATTTCATTTGCTCGCGGGCGTTCTCAAGCTGATTTAACAGATTTGGCATCATACGCGATGGGTTCGCCCCGCTAGAGCACGAGTCCTCCCATTTCGGCTCGTACTGAGCTCTTTGCGGAGCCCACTCTCTCCATCTCGGCCCGGTCTGACTTATCCAAGCTTCAACCTCGGATTCGCACGTGAAGCCGTGCACCTGTGTTTCAAATCCATCGGGCCATGTCACAAGCACGTAAAACCCAGCGCTGCCTGCTAGCTGCCTCACTGCATAGCTCGGGCTTTGAGTGTTCATAAATGGTCCTTCGTTGTGAAAGAGAGCCGCACCACGGGTCATACTGCGGCAATCTACTACGATGGGGCGCCAGTCGTCACCATTTGCAGGTTGTCCAGAACTTACCCTTTATGGACACGTAAGGTCCCAAGGCCTTCGACGTCTCGGTCGAGCGCGGCGGTCCACAGCCATGGCAGACGCGATTCCATTATCGTTCTGGCCCTATGGCCAGCACCTGGAATCTACTGGCTGCGCACGCGACGGCGCCCGGTCATCGAATCGTGGTCGCCCGGACACCTCTGCCAGACGTTCCGCGATAAAAATGTTCACTGACTCCATCAGCCTTGTTAGGTTAGCCGGCTTCCTGAAAAACGCCGTCCAGCAAGGTGGTCCGTCTTCCGGCTCCGGCATCGCTGACAGCAAGATGATAGGTAGGTCGGTGAGCGCCGGCGCACACCGCACCCGGCGGCAAAGCTCGGCGCCGTCCATATCGGGCATCTGCCAGTCAGTGACGATGAGACGTGGAAGTTCACGTTGCAGTTTTCGCAGTGCTTCGCGTCCATTTTCGGCGAGCACCACATGGTGTCCGCACGATTCCAATGCCAACTGGAGGGCCCATAGATTTTCGAGGTCGTCATCGACCAGAAGCACAGTAGACATGGTTGTACGCTGAGGCGGTAGCCATCATCGCCATATCGATATTGTTCGCGGACCTCGGCTGCTGGCGAACATGAGCACGTGAGCGCGCAGTATCGCCTCGCCCTCAGTGCAAGGCGATGCACCATTGAGGTACTACTGCGCTGACGAAGCCGCCGTATCGGACGCGCCCTTTGCGTGAGGTCTGTAATTCTTCGACGTGCCCGACGGAGCCTTCATCGTATTCGAACCCTTCGAACTCGATGTGGTGCCCGTCGCGCCGCTGGCGTTCGGCGTGCTCATTCCAGTCCCGCCTTGGCCGGCCGCGCCGCCGCCACCGCCGTTCCCACCACCGCCTCCCGCAGTCCCGCTGCCTTGAGCGAACGTCGGGCCGGCAAACGCAAAGAGAATTGCACCACACAATACGGCCTTCTTTGGTGTTTTCTTGGCTGTCTCCCTTGAAATGCCCCTGCGACTTTTATCGGTCAGGGCGATGCATGTGTCCGGTTCATCATTCATTTAGATGTCGGCCGCGCTCTCACGCCCTCCGACGACGTCTTGCGTGACGGCCCAGTACGGCTGTCGACTGTAGTATTGGTGAAGTTGTGCGCCCCAGGCCGGGTCCGCCATTGCAGGCCAGTGGTCGCGGTCAAAGCCGGGGTCGTCCTTGAGCTGCTGAGCAGTGATGTCAACGCGGAAGCATTGCTCATCGGTATCGAGGGTAAGCGCGCTCCAGGGAATCGCATGCAGTGTCGTGCCCATCCCCAGAAAGCCGCCCTCTGAAAGTACAGCGTACGCGACGCGTCCGCTGCGCACGTCAAGCATGATGTCCGAAATCTTGCCAACTTCCGCGCCGTCTGACGTGATGACCTTGTCACCATCAAGCGTCGCAGCCGCCATTACTTCCGGTCCGGGCCCTTTCCCGCGTCCGCTTCCGACAACCTGGGCGCCGGCGCCGGACGTATTACCATTCGGGTCGAGTGGTGTGCTCATGGTTTTCCCCTGCTGGATGTTGTACGCATCTGACCGCATCCGCCATTCCAGCATCGGAGCGGAAGCGCTTGTATGGCTGCGCGCGCCGCGAGTCCAATGCGCGAACCCGCGCCTTCACGTGAACTCTATTTCGCGGCGTCCGCTCCCGAGGCCTCCGATGAGCTGCCCGCGAGCAACTGCTGGCGGGCCTTTTCCCAGTATTCCTCCGAGCGACCTTCTGGACTGCCATCGTTCTCCCACAAATAGAAAGCTAGCGTTCGAATCTGTTCCTCGGTGACGGGCGCGTCCATTTCGACCTCCTGTATGGTTACTTTTCGTGTCGAGCAAGGCGCGTGCTCAGCTTCGACGAACGCGTGGCTCGACCCAAACCCATTGTCGTGAGCAGAGAGCAACGGGCAGTGAGCGGAACAGCCAGTCGACGTTCGGTCAAATAATCTTTGGGCGAGAGCCAGTTAGAGCGCGCCGCTACAGCGGTTTTACTTCGTCCGCCACGTGTTGCCGCTACGCAAGAGCACCGTGCGAGCCGTGCTTTTGCTCACTGTGGCGGGAGCACCGCCCCCAATTCTCCGCCGGCCGTATCGAATCCTACGGTTATCCCCCAGTGACTATCGGTGCGCGATTCCCGGTGCGACGGGTAGAAGCCGCGGCGCATCGAGGTCAGAAGGGCTGACGCGTGATTTTCGCGCCAGATACCGTTCGACCGCGGACTCACTCCGCCGTCGGTCTCTTTGACATTCGCACAAACGTCGGGCATGGTGAACCGCGGCATAAGGCCTGGAACGGTGTTTGCTCAGAATATCAATTCCCGGCCCATCGCATTTCGATGCCCGACGCCTCGAGACCTGCGCAGACCGTGCACATATCAACTTTGGCGCAGACATGTCTTCGAACGAAACCGGCATTCGTGCGGCGCACCGCGAGTCGCTTATTACCCACGAGCTCGCGTCGCGAGTAAGTCGCCGACCTAACTATGGGGCGGAAGCCAGGGTCCTTAGGCGCCTCGCCCATGCGCTCGCCACTTCCGACGCTGCAATGCTGGACATGCTGGCGTCCGAGGCGGCCCGACTTTGCCGCGCAGGCAGCGCCGGAATCAGCGTGCTTGAGTCACCGCCAGACATGCAGGCGAGTTTTCGCTGGACGGCGCTGGCCGGCCACTGCGCACCGCTTCTGAACACTTACAGGCCCTTTGACGACAGCGTCTGCGGCGTCACGCTGGCCATGGGCAAGCCCGAACTGTTAAAGCGCCCCAACGTTATTTCCCGTCGATAGAAGCGCTCTCGCCACCCGTCGTCGAGGCCCTGCTTGTGCCCATCCCGGTCGGCGACGGTCCGTGGGGTGCCATCTGGGTAATGTCCCACGACGAAAACGCCCGTTTTGACGCCGAAGACCTGCGTCTGCTGTCGAGCCTTGCTGACTTTACAGGAGCAGCGATGCAGGTGGCCCGCATGCAGGCCCTCGCCGAGAAGCGCGCGAACGAAGCGGAGGAGGCTCAGGCCGGGTTGCGGCAGGCGGAAGAGCGCACCCACGAATTCATCGCAACGCTAAGCCACGAACTTAGAAGCCCGATTGCGCCCGTCATTTCGTCACTGGAGGTTCTGAGCCGCACCGAAGCAGCCGGGTCGGCGGCCTCACGCGCGCTGGAGATAGCGCAACGCAGTGCACGCTGTGCAGCCTGCGATGGAGGTCCGCAGACATCAACTGACGGTCCAGACACCGTCGGAGCCCATCGCACTACACGCCGACGCCGCGCGCCTCACGCAGGTGCTCGTGAACCTGCTTGGCAATTCCGCCAAATACTCGCCCGATGGCAGGCACATTGAGCTCACCGCTACCGTCGAGCAAGAACCCACTGTCGGAGGGAAAACGTCGCCAGGCATGGTCAAATTTACCGTCACGGACGACGGGCATGGCATTCCCGCGGACAAGCTCCCCTACGTGTTCGACATGTTTACGCAGTTCGCTTCGCGTCCCGCGACAGCAGATTCCGGCCTCGGAATCGGACTCCCACTTGTCAGGTACCTAGTGGAGTGCCATGGCGGGACGGTCTGCGTTGCGGGTGGCAATGGACGGAAGGGAACCACGGTCTCCGTCATGCTTCCGGTGCTTGAACGCCTTCAGATTATCTCGCCGATGCAATGGCAGGAAAGCATGAACGAGCGGACGAGATGAACCTGTCGCGCCCAAACCCCGGCAGCAAGCATAGTAAGAGCGCTGAAGCATGTTGGGGTAATCGCGAACTTCCGCAGAGCGACCCGGGGCGCTGTCTGACGAGGGCGCTGTCCGCACGCACTCGGCCTCAATTCCTGCCCGTCGCTCGATGACGATATTCGATTCCGGCGATTAACGCGGCCCATACCTTCACTGGCCGGCGTGAAGCATACTGTCGCTCACACGTAGCGTTGCAATGACGGAGGTGCTGCCATGGACGACCAGTTTGAGAGACGCGAGCTGCTGCTTCACCTCGGGGACATGCTCGAAGCACTGAACTTTCTCGCCAGACTGGCCAACCGGATGCACCGGTAGTGCAGCTTGCGACACAGGATTCGCTGCGGGATTTCGCGTTCCTCCGAATGGTCGCACCGGAGATGACCGTGTCCGTGTTCTGCGCACGCGTCGCCAGTGCGTTTTTCCTGTGGCCGAAGGAACTGCTCGAGGCGACGCTTAACCGCAAGGCGCTTGCGTCGACCGTCCAGCATGACCTGTTTGATGGTAATCCTTCCGGCTGGAGGGCGTATGTCGCCTACATGAGGAAGAAAGTCAGGTGGTACGGGGCTGGCCTTCCCGAGATAAATAGCGGCGCCTCTGAAGAACCAGTGTACGCTACCGCCCACGCAAGTCCGGTCGAAGCCGCGGTCGAAGCCGCGCCGCTTGCCGAATGGGATGCGCCGGATGAGAAAAAGGGTTGGCCGTGGCCCCAGCCGGGCTCGACGTCGTGATGCATCACCGCCCGAACAAGAACTGATGGTATGGCACGCGTACAGCCATCGTCGCATGCCGGCACGCGGATAGTCCGGCCCGATAGGGGCCGGCGGAAATCGGTCGCAGCTTGGCCGGCTTCCCCGCTGCGCCCCTCCCTTCCCGACGGGCACTGCTGGCACGCACGTTGCATCGATGCAGGTGCGGGTCGCCGTGCATCAGGATGCGCCTTCTCGCTGGAGCGGAGGACAAAATGACCAATACCCGAGAGCAATCCTTACGTTACGTGGTGGAAAAGTGGCTTGCGTTTAACCCTCCGGGTTTGGCAAAGGTCATCGCGTTTGGCCGCACGCCCCTGGGCCGAGGGCGTTACGTGTGTGTTGAAACCACGCACGACAGCCGGAACCTCGCGCTCTTCTTTTTTCGGCACGGCGACGGCTGCTGGAGGGTGTTTCCTCCTGCCACGACGTTGCCGAACATGGCGCTCGAGCGTCTGGCTGCTTAATCTGAACCCGCAGAGCTGCCTTCCGCCAGACGTCCGGGTGCAGCGGCCACGCCCGACTGCCCCGCCAATAGCCTCTGACTTCGCGTCAGCCTGTTTCCGACGCGACGACCTGTTCGGCTAGGCAGGATGACTAAGCTTTTTGCGGTCGCACCACCAAGAGTAGTCTCAGCACCGGATGGTGCCGGACCGGCCAACCGGCCGCGCATGCAGGGTTGCGAGATTGGATAAAGAAGAAATGAAGACGCTAAAAATCGACCAGTTACGACCGACTCAGGTGACCCATGGCATGCGGGAAATACGGGACAAGACGAAAGAGTACCGGTCATTGACGGGCCATGACCTGGAAATGGCAATTGCTGAGAAGCCGGTCCCCGTCGTGCTTGGCCCCGGTGCGGCTCCGTTCGTCATCGACCATCACCACGTTGCCACTGCGCTGTGGCGTGCGGACGTAAAGCGCGTTCCCGTCGTGCTGGTCAGCGACCTCTCGTCGCTTTCGACGGCCGGGTTCTGGCTCACGATGGAAAACAATCGTTGGACCTATCCGTATGATGCCCATGGCCGGCGCGTGTCATTCACCGACATGCGCGAACACGTCTGGGAACTGGACGACGACGAATTCCGGAGTTTGTCGGCGTCAGTACGCGATGCAGGCGGTTACGAGAAGACTGCCGTGCCCCTCGAAGAATTCCGGTGGTCCGATTTCTTGCGTCGCAATTTGCCACTGCCTGAGAATGATGCAGAATTCGACGCGCTCGTGGGGCAGGCGGTGAAGCTCGCAAAGAGCAAGGCAGCGCTAGGACTCCCCGGGTACCTGGGACCAGCGGACTGACGGAACCGGCAAGCCTGGCGCTTCACGTCGAAGACTACTCGCGGGAACTCGTGTGAACCTGTCGCATGGAACATTGCACAGCGATTGCACCCGGACAGCCGGCGCACCCAAGGCGTTTGTCGCCACACCTCGCCATGCGGAACTTCGTCGGTGCCGCGCGGCCGCACGGCATGAGTCGCTATCCGGTCAACGCCGGGCGGGAGAATCGAATGGACATGGTCGTAGCGATACTCGGGGAAGGAAAAGAGCTTGATGCGCTGCAGATGGCGCCGTCTTCTTCCTGGCGCTTGTCTTCATTCGCATATTCGCCCTTTGACTACGTGGTCGCCATACTGCTCGCGCAACGTTAAGCCGCGTCATTGTCGGCGCGTCGCCCGCCGTGCCGACGCTGGTTGCATCGCTCGTGATGGTGGTGATACATCGAGCGCTCGCGTGGGCATGTGTGCATTCACCGCGACTGGAGTCGCTCGCCGTTGGCGTCGAAAGAGAAGTCTTCAGGGACGGGCAGTTCAACACGAAGCAGATGTCCGCTGCGCTCATCACCCGGACCGACGTGCTCGAGACGGCGCGCCAGGAACTCCACACGCTTGACCTCGACGATGTGCAAGTTGGGATTCTCGAGCGCAATGGGCAGGTGAGCGTCATCCGGGAACGGGCCACTTCCGGCGCCCATTGAAATGCTTGGACGCCCAAATCGGCGCGCCTCACCCGAACGACTGGAAAGCCTCCTTTCGGGCAGCCTCGGCAGTCGGAAAGGAGTCGACGAGACTGCAGCTGCTTGCGACGGCCTCGAAGCTGCTCTCCTTGAAGGTGAAAATGAAATGGCGTAGTGCTACCGGCGATGCGATGTCCGGCCACCATTCAGCAACAAGGGTCGACCTCAGAACCTCGTATGCTGCGTAAGCACGCAGGCCCTTTGCATGAAGGACATGCCGGCTCACTTCCCGGTCGTTGGGCGGACCGAGACTCGCAAACACTGCACCGCCGAATCTCACTAGGCAGAACGGTTCTCCGTTCCGAATGGCCTGACCGGCCTGGTTCAAGTCGGGCAAAGCGATGTGGTAAACGAGGAGCGCTCTTTCTTCATCGATGACGAGAAACGGTTCGGTGGACGCGCGTGCAGGCATGGGCACGGTACTGAGCGGCACGGGCGTGTTGTCCCCTCCACCCACGAAGCTACCCGTCGTCCCCGAGCACATGGTACTCACCCAGCATACTGCTTACGTCCAGATTCTAGCTTCTTACCGCAATAGCGCATAGTCGGCCCGTCTAAGCGAGCGCAGTATGAATTCATCATATGGAAGTGGAAAATTCCGCAGCATGTACAGCCGCGCACTCGCGAGCAACGTTGCTCCCGGCCCGGCAGCGCAAGCAACGCACTCGTGCGCCGAAAAGGCTTTCAGGCGCGCGGACCGTACGTTACGTAGAATCCGGGGCGAAGGTTTTTCGCGCACCGCTCCTTCATATTTGCCATAGCCGCTTCGTTCTATCTTAAGCATCGCTCACGTAGTTGTCCGTAATCAAGAAGATACAAAGTTGATTCGGTCGAAACCGTCGCGCTCGCGCCCGGGTGTGGACTTTCCGAGGCTTGATATCCCTGTCGACAAGGGATGCTGACTATTGCTGGCGAGCGAACGACTACGCAGGCGCAACTGGACGACGGTGCCCTGACAGCACGCTTGATGCGTATTGATGTAGCAGACTATTCGCTTCCGACAGTGCGTGCCTGGCGAATTCTCATTGCCTTTCGGCATAAGCCGCATATAAATAAACGAATTTACCTTTGTTATTCAAAACCGTGTTGGGGCGCGGTCGAATTGGCCCACGACGGCCCGGGTTACTTTCATCACTGGCTGACCGCCGACCTGAAAGGCCTCGGGCAATAACATTCCGAGGTCACCCATGGCGGCGATAGAGCACGTATTCGTTCTCATGCTTGAGAACCGTTCTTACGACAGCGTGTTTGGCTGGTCCAAACTGACGGGCACGACGCCCATTGGCGAGACAACAAGCGCCAACGGGCTACCGGACACCCCTATTGTCAACTTCGGACGAACTGGGACTTCTTACACCCTGGGCAAAGGCGCACCCTACGCACTCGGATTTGACCCGGGACACGAATTCACAGATGCCTGCGTTCAGCTCTGCGGATTGCAAGTCGCCAGTGGGGATACCGTGCGCAATGACTCTTTTATATGCGGCGCCAATGGCTATCCGCCGTTCGCGACGGATGCCTCTACGACAGGGTTCGTGGCGACATATGAAGACCACTCCGACGTTGTGCCAGATGCCTTCTGTGCCTTTACGCCAGACCAACTTCCAGTGTTGAATTTCCTGGCCCGCCAGTTCGGCGTGTGTGACAACTGGTTTGCTTCGATGCCTGGCCCAACGTGGCCGAACCGGTTCTTTGCTGTGTCGGGAACATCTTCTGGACTCGACCACTCACCAAGCGACGCGCAGGTAGTGGAAGCCATATTCTTCAATGCGCCTCTCTTCTCCTTCCCGAACGGTACAGTGTTCTCGAAGCTGCAGGCAGCTGACTGGCTCATCGTGCAGGGCGACGTTGCGCAAACGCGCGGCATTCATGGCATGCAGAACCTGTTGGGGCGGTTCGTCGGAATGGACACGCTTCTCTCGCGGCTCGCCAGCAACGCCCTGACCGAGAAGTTCATCTTCATCGAGCCCACGTACGACGCGAAGAACGATTTCCGCAACGGCAACTCGATGCATCCAGCCGGGGATGTCCGCAAAGGTGAACAGCTAGTCAAGCAGGTGTATGACGCCGTCAGTGACTCGAATCTCTGGCCTAAGAGCGTGCTGCTCATTGTTTTCGATGAACACGGCGGCTTCTTTGACCATGTGACGCCTCCGATGGCAGAACCGCCTGGTTCAGCAGAGAACACTCATCTGAAGACACACAGTTTTGCGTTTGACCGGCTCGGCGCACGCGTTCCAGCCATCGTGGTCTCGCCCTTCGTTCCCGCCGGCACCATTGACCATTCGGTCTACGACCATACTTCGATTCTGAAAACGACAGACAAGCTGCTTGGGCTCAACGGTGCCCTCAGCCTGACGGCGCGCGTCCGCGCAGCGGACGACTTCTCGAAGATGCTGAGCCTGTCTGTCCCTCGCGCCGACATACCGCAATGCCCCGCGCCTGTCGCCGCAAGCGGCGACGCGAGACCCTCAAGTGAAGGCTCTCCGCGAGCGAAAGACCCCTTCCTGCCGTTGTATGCGCATCATTAGTCATTAGCGCGAGCCTTTCAATCAAACGCTGTTCGCAGAGCGACGACGCCCGGTCGCAAATCGAAGTTTGGCACTCGCGTAGCTGGCGCTTTCTCCTCTGGCCCAAAAAAATGCGCGGGGCCGAAATCGGTATCCGTGTGGTGCCCATGGCAGCGTGTGCCATCCGACATAAGGGAACACATCTGGAAACTGGACGAGGACGCGTTTGGAGTCTGTCGAGGTTAGTACGCGATGTGGTTGATTTTTCCGCCGGACGGGTGCGACATGCGGCGTAGCTATTTGACACCCGCCTGTTTCTCGTCTACCGTAAAAAATACTGTCCGCTGCTGGGCTGCGGAACAATTGACCGCCGCGCCGACGCGAAGCCGATAGCGGCGTCCGGGGAAACTCCATGGCAATTCCTCTCACGGTCGTCAATGCAGGCGCTGCTGAACTGCGTCAACGCCCTTCTCGTGCGCCGGAATATGCGCGCGAAAGCCGCGCCCTCGTGCGTCTCGCCCGCGCACAGACGCGCCCACGCGGCGTGCTGTTGCAGACCATCGTCGACACCGCGCTCGAGCTGTGCGGCGCCGGAAGCGCCGGCATCAGTCTCGTCGAGGAGCTCGACGGCAACCGCTACTTTCGCTGGCTCGCGGTCGCCGGGCAGGTGGCTGGCCTGCAAGGCAAGCTGACGGCATGGCGCGACTGCCCGTGTGGCATCGCGCTCGAAATGCAGGAGTCGTTGCTCCTCGTCGACCCCGTGCAAACATTCGATGCGCTTCGCGGCGCGCCAGTACATGTGACAGAAGGCCTTGTCGTACCCATTGAGACGGACGGTGCCCCGCTTGGCGCCATCTGGGTTATGTCGCACGCTGACAGCTGTCGCTTCGAGCGCGAAGACGCACGGCTGTTATCGAGCCTCTCGGCCGTAGCCGGGTCCGCGCTGACGCTGGCGAATGCACGGGACGAGAAGGCGAACGACAGCCGGCAACGCGACGAATTCATCGCGATGCTCAGCCACGAACTGCTGGGCCCCATGGGCCCGATTGATAACGCCGTCACCGCCGCGAAGTCTTACTGTGCCGGAAACGAAAATGCGGTAGCGCTGCTTGGCATCGCCCAGCGACAGATATTGCGGTTGCGCACGCTGATGGACGACCTGCTGGATGGCGTTCGTCTCCAGCACGGCAAGCTGCGACTGGACATCAGGAACGTGTCACTCAAGGAAATCGCTGCGGATGCGGTGGCGTCCGTGCAGGAAGGACTCGTGAAACGCCAGCATAGGTTGACTGTGGCAGGGCTCGACAAGGACATCACCCTGCAGGGCGATTACGTGCGATTGAGCCAGGTCATTGCCAATCTGCTTTCGAATTCGGTCCGCTATACGCCCGCCGGCGGCCACATCCTGCTGAGCGCGGTGTGCGAAAACGACGGCAGGACTGTCACTCTTGCCGTACGGGATAACGGCAGGGGAATCCCTACGGAAGACCTGTCGTCCGTATGTAATCTCTTCACGCAGTCACGCGCTAGTGCGAAGGAGGCGAGCGGCGGACTGGGGATAGGACTCGCGGTAGTCAAGCGCATCGTCGAACTTCATCATGGAGCGCTGGACATCGCGAGCGCCGGAGCAGGAAAAGGAACCACAGTAACGGTACGCCTGCCGATACGATGTGCACCGACGGCGACTGCGGGCGACGACACCGGGTCAGAAGTAGCGCCCGCTGTTAAAACGATTCACGTCCTGCTGGTGGACGACTGTAACGATGCATTGCGGTCGTTATCAACGGTGCTCGCACTCGACGGCCACTCAGTCGAAACGGCAGGCTGCGGCGAAACCGCCATGTCCAGGCTCGCATCGCGCAAACCGGATGTTGTCATCCTGGACATCGGGCTGCCAGACATGGACGGTTATGACGTCGCAAGAGCCATCAGGCAGGACGAAGGGTTGAAAGACATTTTTCTTGTCGCGCTAAGCGGCTACGCAGACGAAACGGACCGCATGCGGGCGATTGCAGCAGGATTCAACGCTTACATGACGAAGCCTCTGTCAATCGGAACCCTGCGAGCGGTCCTGGCGGGGTGCAAGTGACCTGCGGGGATACAGCAGATGTCGCGTCCCCCGCATTCCCATATCTCGACGGGCGAGTTGCAATTAGCGAACTAGAATAAACGTGGACGGACTCTCTTCCCACGAGGATTGGCATGCCGAGGCTGTCGCCACCTGACGCTGCGAGCGATGCGCAGCGCGCACATACGCTCGCCACGGGCAAGCTGGAGACGCGACCACAGTGTGCACCAGACTATGCGGCTGAAAACGAGGCGTTGCATGCGCTGGCCAAGGCGCTCACGGCCCCCGATGCGGTCATGCTTCAGACACTGGCCGACACCGCGCTCGCACTTGCAACGCCGGCAGCGCCGGAATAAGCCTTCGGGATTCCGATGATGCACAACGCTTCGCGTTTCACTGGGTTGCCGTATCGGACCGCTGCGCGGACATGGCGGGTCACAGCATTCCGTCCGACGACAGCCCTGCGGGCGTGGCGCTCCAGCTCGACGCTCCGCAACTCTCCATGTTTCCTAAGCGCCAGTTCGCCTACCTCATGGGCGTTGAACCGGACATCACGGAAGAGCTACTCGTGCCGATTCCGGGCGGCTCCAGGCCGTGGGGGGCACTGTGGGTAATGTCGCATGACGAAGGGCGTCACTTTGATAACGAACATCGTCGAATCCTGGCAAGCCTTGCGAGTTTTACCTGTGCCGCACTGAACATCCGGCAGGCGAAGGCCGACGCCGACGCGCGCGCCGAAGAAGCCGAGGCGGCAAGACGTGCGCTCGCCGCAGCGGAGGCGCACAAGGACAATTTCATCGCGACGCTGGGTCACGAACTGCGTGGTCCTCTTGCGCCCGTCGACAGCGCCCTGGCGGCTGCGCAACAGCTGGCGACCGGCAGTCCGGCCGTACTGTCTGCTCTGGCAGTCGCCAACCGGCAGGTGGCGCAACTGAAGCGCATCGTGAGCGACCTCCTGGATGCCTCGCGTATAAGGACCGGAAAGCTTTCTGTTCGGTGCACCTACGGCCTGCTCGGTGACGTCATCAAGGATGCAATAGGCGCTGTGCGCGAGGATGCCGGGAAACGCGAGCACCAGCTGCTTGTGCAGCTCCCGCCATATCCGGTGACGGTGTTTGCGGACGCGGGCCGCCTGACGCAGGTCGTTTCGAACCTGTTGACCAATGCCATCAAATACACGCCACCGGGTGGCGAAATCATTCTGCGGATAGAGGCACCCGACCCGACTACGATAGCAGAGCACGGTTCAGCCCGACGGGACGCTGTTATTACGGTGTGTTAACGGAATCGGCATCGAACCTCCGCTGCTGCCGCACGTGTTCGATATGTTTTCCCAGTCAGAATTGGCCCGCATGTATGCCAGAGGTGGCCTGGGGCTTGGGCTGTCGCTTGTTCGGTATCTGGTCAATGCTCACCAAGGGCAGATTGTCATCAACAGTGGCGGCCAAGGCAAGGGGACCGAGGTCACCGTGAGACTACCAATCGTCTGTCGAAGCCAGTTTGAACATGCGGCGCCGACCAGCCACGGCATAACCCCGACGCGCATCCTGCTCGTGGACGACAACGCAGACGCGACGGAGGCGCTGGCGACGCTGCTGGCGCTCGATGGTCATGACGTGAAACGGGCGCAGAACGGAGAGGAAGCTCTGTTGCTGGTTGAGTCCTTTACGCCGGACGTCGCAATGATTGACATCAACATGCCGGGCATGGACGGTCACGAGCTTGCTCGTCTGCTGGGGCAGCGCCCACGATGCGCCTTGACCCGCCTGGTCGCGCTCACGGGATATGCCGGAACGATGGCCGAAAGCGCCGCCGACGAATTCGACTGCTACCTCGTCAAGCCACCGTCGCTCGAAGACATGGCCCAAGTGCTGAAAAGGTAACTTGGCCTATTTGGCGCGGCCGACACAGCCGAAGGCGCCAGTCCTCTTCTTTATGCGTCTCGCGTGCCACGACCGGGCAACGAGGCGGGCCGTGCAGCGACATTCGTGTAATGCTCAACCTTGGGCAGGTCTCGCGAGAATGCAACTTCAGCTTTTTCGCTGTTGCTGTCAGGAATCGCCATCGCCGTCCGGGCGCAGTCAGGGGCGCCGTTCCTCGTCAACACACATGCTATGACTCATATGTGCGTCGCGCTGCCCGCAGCGCCGGTGCGGCATGCCAGAGACTGAGTGCTTTGGCAGCCGCATGTTTCGCGCTAGACGTGGCTATCGGCTCACGCACGACACCATGAAAGTCCCGCTGATTTGCCTCTTCACCGGTATCAAGCGCATCAAGCGCCCCGTCTTCGCGCAGTCCCACCGGTCCACCTCAAATTTTTTTCTAGCGAATCTCCCTTGCTCGTGGCCCGATTTCCGAGCACGCCCTCTGCCACGCGAAATCATCACCCCTGTATCGCGGTATACATACTGCTGCCCGTTCCGCGGTGCAGCCGCAAGGCTAGTCGGACATCAGCGGCAGCAGTCGCGGGACAGCCGGTACTGTGGGATAGCCCTGATACTGGACAGGGTTGCGAAATTATCGGCCAGTTTTGATTGCCGTCATGCTCGGTAAATCTGGTTATACACGTTGTCGGCGGTTGCAGGGAATCGCGCTCGTTTTAGACAGAGCTGTTCCGAGCGGCGAACAATTGGTGCGCACACTTTACGTGGGCTGGAACGGATTTAAGCAGATTTGGCGGGGATGGAACATATGGATAACGCGACTATGTCTGGAAATGAAGGGCTTTTTCAGTTTGGGACTTTGCTTCCGCTCTGGACGTCCAAGCCCAGACCAGAGAAGACCTACGGCTTGCCAGACGGCACTCCTGTGCTGACGTGCACAGTGACGAACAAGGAGGCCGACTGTCTCAAGACGGACCACAGCGAGTCATCTATCAATTTCGAGTGGGTCAAAACGGATGATTTCATCACCTTAAATATCTGTTTGCATCTCGGATTCTCAAGAGTCTACTGGGTCGTTGACATATGCGACCCTGAGATTTATGAGGCAATCGAGTTGTGGAAACGCGCTGGGCAGGTTCCTATTGCGTTCTTCGCCCGTGAGGCGGAGGCTCAGCGTCAGTTCTATCACACTGTTCGCATGCCGCCATTTAACCCGAAGGTTGGCACGTTCTGGACTGACCCTGGCCATGAGCCGACGGCCCACAGATGGGAGGCGATGACCGAGCTGCTCGACGCATGGCGTCGATTGTCGGGCACAAGGGACGTTCTTGCTGGCACAACTCTGCGCCAAGTTCTCGGAAATGTGTTGCTGACGAAGCGCTGGGAACGGCTCGCACGCGAAGGAGTAGTCGTTCCGAATTCACAGGCTCACAGGCAGCAATGAGCGATTTTTCGCAGGATTAACATAGCGCCCTGCTGCGAACGGCAGACGGACGACGCTGAGGCAGAGCGGCGTCTAGCAAAACGTCAGACGTGCCAGTGTCTGCGGCATTGCTTGGGATAAGGCGGGCTCAACTCCACCATGCAGAGCCCCCCAGTGCATGCGCACGCGGGCCGCGTCCTTTGGTGCGGGATGCTGCGCCGGTTTTCTCAGCAGATTCGCTCGCTAGTCATCGGTTGCAGCCTGCAGCAACTGGTGCGTGCGCTTCAACCCAGACCACCTCACGTTGCGAAAGGTCCCACTCACCAACGTCGACCTTCATTTTCAGGCCTTTCTCGGCCCGGGCCAACGCCACATCTGACGAGAGCCCAGAGGTTTCAATCTTGCGCGATGCGTACGCGGATAGCTGACTAGCAAGGTCCTCGCACGCGTCGTAGCGCATCCGCAGTTGCTCCGCCGAGAGACCGCTTTGATAACACCCGCCGACTTCGCGAACGAGAAGTTTTGGTTGAACCCCGGTTACAGAACCTGGGTCCGGTTCTCTTGGAAAATCATCCGGCACACGTCGGGCAGTCATCTCGTGCTCTATAGCTGTGGCAACTGCCGTGTCGGTGTGACCACCGGACACGTCTCGCATGTCGCCGCCCCGCGTGCGATTTCGTTCAGCGGAGCGCGAACACCTAGCTATGCACGTAGGTACCACTCACCAGAGCCGTATATCCTGTTCCGTGTATCAATGTCGCGCTTGTAGCCGAGTTCCTTCACGAAGCCTAGCGACTGCAGCACTTCGCGGGCGCGCATGAGGTCCTGCCTGTCGGCCCAGTCAAGAGTGTAGACACAGATGACGTGCCCATCGCGACCCATGCTGCGCAGAGCCGTGGACACCTTGGCACACATTAGCTGGTTGTTCTCGATAGCGTCGCTGATTTTGCTCCACTCCTCGTCCACATCGGTGGGGCTCACAAAGATGCACCATTTTCCAGATGCATCGGTAGATGCGAAGTCGCTGTAGCTCGGGGACTTCTTGTAGTGCCAGTTGCAACTCATATCCTCAGAAGGCTTGTCCGATTTTCTGAACAATCTCTCTTCCGCACCAACTCCGTCCTTCATTGAAGTGTCCTCGCTGGATTTGCCCCTGCGTCACCGGACACCGCCTCACACTTGAGTTGATGAATTGGTCCTGCGCCTGAATTCGCGTGGCGAGCGATACTTCAGGGCGCTATGAGGGTGCTGCTCGTTGTAATGCTCGAACGCGACGGCGAGATTGCGCGCTGCGGTTGCTGCATCTGGTTTTGGCATGAAGGCAACATAGTCGCGCTTCATCGTCTTCACGAAGCTTTCCGCCATGCCATTACTTTGCGGGCTGCACACAGGTGTGGTCAATGGCTTCAGTCCAATGTCAGAAGCAAACCTCCTTGTTTTCTCTGCCGTGTAACCCGAGCCGTTGTCAGTCAGCCATTCAATTTCCGACGGCGCCTTCAGAGCGTCACCGAACCGGTTCTCAACGGCGGCCAGCATGACGTCGCGCACTACGTCGCCACTGTGGCCGCCGGTCGTCGCCGCCCAGCTCATCGCTTCACGGTCGCAGCAATCCAGAGCGAACGTGACACGCAGCGGTTCGCCGTTGTCGCAACGAAACTCGAAGCCATCAGAACACCAACGCTGATTGCTCTTCGCCACCGCGACCTTGCCATCGTGTCGGCGCTGAGGGCGCGGTGGTGCCGTGCGGCGTTCCATCAACAGACCGTGGACTCGCATCACCCGGTAGACCCGTTTGGCATTGACGCGTGCCGCGCCATGATTCTCCCGCTGCCGACGCAACAGGCCCCACACACGGCGATAACCATAGCTAGGAAAATCAGCAACGGCCAGTCGAATCTCTTCCACCAGAGCGACGTCGTCAGTGCTCCGGGCCGTGCGTCCATCCCGCCAGTCGGCCGGCCGCGCCAGCTTGTCCGCCACATTCGAGCGCGCTACACCGAGAACTTCACAGACCCGCTTCACTGGTCGTCCCCTGGCAATGAGGGTGAGCGCGCAATCCATTTTCGCGACTTCGCTACCTCCACCGCTTCACGAAGAATCTCGTTCTCCATCGCCTTCTTGCCGAGCAGTCGCTGAAGCTCCCTGATTTGCTTGAGAGCATCGTTCAACTCCGATGCCGGCACGACTTCTTCGCCAGAACTGACAGCCGACAGGCTGCCGTCCTGATACAGCTTGCGCCAATGAAACAGTTGATTCGGATTGACGCCGTGCTGGCGTGCAACCATTGAGACCGACTTGCCCGGCTCGAAACTCTCCCGCACCATCGTCAGCTTCTCTTCCGCTGACCACCGCCGCCGGCGCTCCGGCCCCGTCAACACTTCCATCACTTCTTGCTTGTTGTTAGTCAAAAACACAGTCGTATGCCTACCCGCTATTTTAAGTGGGAGACTGTGTCCGGCGATTCAGGGGGCCGCTCCACTCGCGTACGCCATTGCTTTGGTATCACTCCGCTTTGCTGAGCCTCGAACGACATTGCTCCAGCTCTTTGCTGAGTGCGTCGATTTGCGCTTGCATACCTGCCGCTCGTTTCAGTAGCTGCCCGACTTCATACCAGTAGGCATATCCTAAATCGCCGTCCTCGAGGGCCAACTCGTGGAACTTGCGAAGCGCAATCTCGAGGTCAATAGGGCTATCCGGGTTCATCTCTTCTCCCGCCGATTTTGAGGGAAGGTAGTAACGCTCTGTGATAGGCACGCGCCTGAACAGTAGCCCTTCATTCACGTATCTCCTTTTAATGCGCAACGACCCCGAACCAGACTGCCCGCACGACGAGAAGTGCTGAAGTAATTGAGAGCGAAATTCACAAGTTCTTTCATGGCCAGCGGACTCAAGATACCGTGGGTTTTGTGCCTACGGAAACAGCCGCGCATACTGTTCTGCAAAGGTCGCAGCTTCCTCAACTACTGGCTTAACATCTTCGACTGATAGCCGTTGAAGCGGCGTAGCTCCGCCCAGCGACTCATGAGACGTCGTGAAGAAGTCGAACATTGTCCAAGGGTCAGTTTTGCCCAGAGCACGGATGACCTTTTTGAAGTCGTCACGGAAAATTGAGGGCGAGAGGAAAAACGCTGGGTAATAGGCTTCTGGACCAAAGAACACGCGAAACATTCGCTGCGATTCAAGGAGCTTAGCCAGCTTCTTTTCCGTGACGCCGGCCGAGTTGCAGAAGTCGTCCTTTGGGAGCACTTTTCCTTGAAGCACAAGAGGGTAACGCGCGACGTTCGCGTCACGGTATCTTGGGGAAGGTTTGTGTTCCGGCGTCCGCTTCGCTTCAGGTCTGACGCGCTTGCGGAGTTCATCTTCCTCCTCGCGAAGCGCCGGGAGGTCGATTCCGTACACGGTGGCTTGGCCAATGGCCTTGCAAAGATGATTCTTGAACATGCGGCCAAGCGCTGCATCCGGGATTTCCAACAGCGCTTCAGCGCCTTTCGGGTCGCAAAGGATGGCCGCAACGACGGCGCGATGGATGATATGTTCCACCCATGCGTCCTTGACAGATGTCTCGTCCTTCGTGGCACGCGTAGACCGCGGCATGGTCATTCCTTAATCGAGCGAGACCTTTGGGGCTTGCATGGTGTCCAGACTGCATTTCCAAATCGCTGCAGTGTCTCCGCCGCTCGCTTCGTACGTCTTTCACGGATAGGCTCGTTCTGCTGCCCGGCGCAGACTCCGAATCTTGCTCGTACTCACCCGTATTCGAAGCTCATTACTTTGACCAACTGTGGCCTCTCAACGCGCATACCGAATGCGACAGGCGAACATAGTCTCGTCTCCCCGTCGGTAGTTGAATACCAATAACGCACGAGGTCCGAATCGTCGACCGCAACCTCTTGCCACAATGCGCTTACTCGACAGAGCGTGACGGAAGCGTCAGTTTCATTGCGAGCCAACAGGTGAACCGAAAAGTTCACATCGGCAAGACGCAATACCAGTTCAATCAGCGCCTCAGGACCGTCCACCATCCAACCGTCCGGGCTCGCGCAGTCCTCACCGCCAGACGAGGCCACGACAAAGAAGTTCGGCGTGAGGTCCGTCCATCCAACGCAGCGCCACGCAAGAAGTGGCTTCATGAGCCTCTTCTTTATGGGATGTGGCTCTTCCCAACTGCTGTCAGTAAATAGCATCACAACACCCCAAGAAATGATGTTGAGTGTTACACCGGCTCTCCATCAGCTTCTCGTATAAGGTAAAACGGCAAGTTAACGACGTCCCAACGGCTAGCAAGCACGGGCGACAACTCCCGCGTGTGGTCAACATTCGCGCGTCGACCGACAGATGAGCGAAGTCTACGAGACCAAATATGAATAGTAAAGACTGTCTGTTTATAAACTGGCGATTTAAAAACTGTAGATTTACCTGCTGCAATGTCTGATGCTCCTGCCCCATATGGCAGACGACGCAATTGCACGTCAGGAAGCGGTCCGAAACCGACTGTCGACGAATCTGAAGTTATTTCGCGGCAAGCTGAGCATGTCCCAGGAAGTCCTGGCAGACCGTGCTGGTTTGCATCGCACTCACGTAAGCCAAATCGAACGGGGAAATGCGAACGTCGCGCTCGATACGATAGTCGCGTTGGCGATGGCGCTAGGAGTCAGTGAGGCTCAGTTGCTAACCGAGCAGGATGAACTGCCAATTCCGATGAAATCCGGGCGAAAGAAGGCTTTGGCGGACCCTACGGTAAAGCTGCCACGGGCGAAGACCTGATTTGTTATCGCTCGACCATTTTCACGTCTCGAAACTACTAAGCCGAACGCAGGAAACGCTTCAAAACGGCGGTCTGATTGACGCCGCGCGGGGCACCCCGTGTGCACAACTCCGCTGCCCACACCACAAGGGTGTGGACAGCCGCCCTTCGGGCGGTTCCGGAGTTGCACACACTTGAGGCTGACGCGCCGGCTACGCCGGCTTGCCTCAGTTAAAGAAAATGAAAGCAAACCCTAACTCAGATTGACAACATCTAGGCTGCAAACGCTGTAGAAAGCTAACTTCCGGAATTCGACCGCCATGTGCTCGAAAACCTGCGCGAACCGCTGGAGAACGGCCGCATCACAATCTCGCGTGCCGCTTTGCAGGCGGATTTTCCAGCCGCCTGCCAGTTGATCGCCGCGATGAATCCGTGTCCATGCGGCTGGCGCGGCGATCCCGGCGGCCGTTGCCGGTGCACGCCCGAAGTGGCGGCGCGCTATCTGCGCAAGCTGTCGGGGCCGCTGCTCGATCGCATCGACATTCAGATCGAGATTCCTGCTCTCTCGCCGGCCGAGTTGTCGGCGCGCAAGACGACGTCCGGGGAACCGAGCGCGGCGATCGCGCAGCGGGTCCAAGCGGCACGCGAGCGGCAATTGTTGCGGCAGCGCAAAACGAACCGGGCGTTGAGCGGGCGCGAGGTGGACGAAGTCTGTCGCCCGGACGCGGAAGGCGAGCGTCTGTTGAGAGAAGCGGGCGAGCGTTTCGGCTGGTCAGCGCGCGCTTACTATCGCGTGTTGAAGGTCGCCAGAACGATTGCCGATCTCGCCGGCGACGATGCGCCGAACGCCGCGCAGGTGTCCGAGGCGGTCCAGTACCGGCGTGCGTTTAGCACGCAGTGAAACGTGCAGACGACAAAAAATGCATGTCAAGACTTGACTTATGCACATTTCCCGCTCCGCGACATATTTTGATACAACTGAAAGCCCACTGTGAGGCATCTGCGCGATGCCATTGATTTTATTGGCTTTTTCAAAATGCCGCGATTCAGGGCAAAGTGACAAATCGCCCGTCCGCTGGGGATTTGCGGCCTACCCCACAGAGTTACCAACAAAGTTATCCACAGATCCTGTGGGTAACCGAAAAACTTCCATGTAAACCGCAGCCTAGCGTTCTTTTCTGCGAAGGAACTTTCACTCGTGAAACGTCTCTGAGGCGACCTGTTTGTCACTGAGTCAGTAAAGTTTGAACGATCCGAAGAATTGCTCCACTTGCTCCGGCGGCGGCTCTTTGCTAGCGATCACGGCCGCCTGATACACGTGCCGTCCCTTGGCAACGAGCCGCGCGTGCATGGTTCGCAGTTCCTGTTTTGGCCCGGCCTTGCCCGTGAACGTCATCTCGAAGCCCGGCACCTGGCCGCCCACGGCGAGCGGAATCTCCGCCGCGCGGGCATCCGGCTGCGTGCCCAGGTTGTGCGCGAGGCCCGAGCGCAGGAAATCGAGCGCAGTGCGCTGCACCTGAGGATCATCGCTTGGCAGCATCACGGTGCCGACGGCGAACACGGCGTCGCCCGCCTCGGCAATCTGCATCGACATTTTCATCGGCGTGCCGCCGATGTCGATCTGCCGCTCGTCGGTGGTGGGCTTCGCGGGCAGGTCGACGGTGTAGCCGTTGTCGTTGTTCATGATGGTGCGCCAGTCATAGGTGGGCGAGCACGCGGCCAGCAGAAACCCCGCCGAAAGCAAGGCGGCAACTGTCGAAATCAGCGAACGAAACGGAGCAAGGGAGAACGCGGAACGGAGCATGACGCGGCGTAAACATGACATGACGGAAACTCACATTATCCGTCCGATCCCATGCGAAGCCCGTTATGCGCTGCTTAACCCGGTGGCCAGCCATGTCACAGGATTGACGGTAGAATGTGGGATGCTGTTCGCGGCGTTCGTCCGCGCTGCTGTTCTGGCAGCCCGGCAGCGCCTCAAAACGTGTCTCACGCGTTTCCCGAGGTCCTTTCATGAGCCAAACTACCGTTTCCCGGCGTTCGAGCCCGCTCCGCTATATCGCTGCCGCCGTCGTGGCCGGCGCGATTGCCGTCGCGGGTTACTTCGCGTTCGGCAGCCAGCAGCACGTGCCCGACGCGACGTTCACGCTGCTGTCCGGCCAGAAGGTGTCGACGGCCGATCTGAAGGGCAAGGTGTACCTGGTCAATTTCTGGGCGACGAGCTGCGACACCTGCATGAAGGAAATGCCGCAGATGGTGCAGACGTATAACCGCTTCAAGGACAAGGGTCTCGAGTTCGTCGCCGTCGCGATGAGCTATGACGCGCCGATGTACGTCACCAACTACACGGAAACGCGCCGCCTGCCGTTCAAGGTCGCGATGGACGACGGTTCGGCCGCGAAGCAGTTCGGCAATGTGCAGCTGACGCCGACCACGTTCGTGATCGACCGCAACGGCAAGGTGTTGAAGCGCTATGTCGGCGAGCCGCAATTCGCGGAACTCGATCAGTTGCTGGCAAAAGCGCTGGGCACGACCTGATCCGCACCCGCCGCTCCTCGCGACGGGCGTCGCGCCGTGATATGCCGCCGCGCGCCCGTCTGTCCAACGCGCGTTACCTCTCGCCTTCCCCACGCGCCGCCAGGCCGTAACGCTTAATCTTCTCGTAAAGCGTCGCCTTGCCGACCTGAAGCCGGTCCGCGGCGACAGCCACCGCGCCGCCCGTCTGATCCAGCGCCTCGGCGATCACTGCGCGTTCGAACTGCTCCACGCGCTCCTTCAGCGGCTGCGTGATCGACGTCAGGTCGTTGTCGGCGGGATTCGCCATCGTGTCGTCGCCGACGCCCAGCACGACGCGATCCGCCGCGTTGCGCAATTCGCGCACGTTGCCGGGCCAGTCGCGCTGCATCAGGTTCGTGCGCTGACGATCGGTCAGAATCGGCGCAGGACGCTGGTAGCGCACGGCGGCATCGAGCAGGAAATGCTCGAACAGCGGCGCGATATCCTCGCGCCGCTCGGAAAGCGGCGGCAGCGCGATGGTCACGACATTCAGCCGATACAGCAGGTCGCGCCGGAAGGTGCCCGCCGCGACGTGCTCGGTCATGTCACCCTTCGCCGCCGCGATGATCCGGCAATCGACGCGGATCGGCTGATTCGAGCCAAGCCGCTCCAGCACGCCGTCCTGCAGTACGCGCAAGAGCTTCACCTGCAACGCGAGCGGCATGCTTTCGATCTCGTCGAGAAAGAGCGTGCCACCGGACGCATGTTCGAGCTTGCCGATGCGCCGCTTGGCCGCGCCCGTGAACGCGCCCGGCTCGTACCCGAACATCTCCGATTCGAACATCGGCTCCGGCAGCGCGCCGCAGTTCACGGCGAGAAACGGCTTGTCGCGGCGCGGCGACAGTTCGTGCAGACTGCGCGCGATCAATTCCTTGCCAGCGCCCGTGTCGCCGTTGATCAGCACGGACGCATCCGTCGGCGCGACGTTGGCGATCAGCTTGCGCACCTGCTCGATGGCAGGACTGCGCCCGATGATACGCGGCGCGAGCGTGCCCTGCTCCGCGAGTTCACGTCGCAGCGCGAGATTTTCGAGCACCAGCGTGCGACGCTCCAGCGCGCGGCGCACGGTTTCGATCAGGCGCTCCGACGCAAACGGCTTTTCGATGAAGTCGTATGCGCCGTCGCGCATCGCCTGCACGGCCATCGAGATATCGCCGTGGCCCGTGACGAGAATCACGGGCACGTCGGGCGCACGCTCGCGGCATTGCGCGAGCAGATCGAGGCCGCTCGCGCCCGGCAGGC